>NZ_CAIZIZ010000138.1 GCF_903933125.1 uncultured Lamprocystis sp.
CGCCGCGATGGATACCGCGGTCACCCCGAACAGTCGGGTTACGCGCCCGGCCCCATCGCGGCGGGACGCCGCTCCCACGGGGGACTTTCATCTTCCGGGGTGGCTTGATGTTCTTTCCATGGTCGTTACCGTGAAAGTGCGTAGCCAGGCCATCCTGGCCTGGGGGCGTCGGGGCCGAAACAGTCAGGGCTGGAAGCCCTGACTACGCAGCCTCGCACGTCGGCCGTCGCGACAGCGGTCGAGCGGATTTTCATATTCCGGGGTGACGCGCGGGCGCCATGGTCGTTATAGCCGTCGGACGTGATAACCGGACGTAGGGGCGGGTTTCAAACCCGCCCCTACACCAAGGGTCTGTCCGGATATCAGGTACGAAGGCGATACCGGGCGCTGCCGGCGGCCCTGTCCAGCCAACGGCTCGCGCCAGTGCGAGCATCTGGGAACGGCATGGCGAACAGGCAGTGACCACTCGGCTCGCGCACGGTCAGCGTCAGGCCCTCACCGGCGCCGGCGAACAGGTCCGCGCTGGGGCGTGTCCCGTCCAGTTGTTAGGTCTGGCGCGCCTGGCCGGCGATTTCCAGGGCGAGGGTCATGGATCAAAGAGACCGGACTCGATGACACTCAGCGGAGGTGTAAGTTGGCGCATGGGGGGGACTCTCCTCGCCGTGGGCCCGGCCGGTATCCGCATGGTGCTCCCCGAGGTCGAATCGGCGAGCGATGGTTGGTGATGGGCGCGCTCTTGGACCATGACGGATACGCGGCCTTGACGATCGTATTCGTCCGGGGCACTCGGGCAAAACGTCCGGTTGTTCATCGTTACCTGCTGGGCGCCACCGGCACCGGCAAGGCGACGCTGCTCGTCAGTCGGGTGATGCATCCCGCGGCCTCTCGTCCGCCTCCGCGGCGGGTCCGGGGGATCGCCGCAGCCACAGGCGCACGCTGATCATCAGGACCCCGCCGACCACCAAGGACAGCACCAGCGCGACCACGGCCAACCGCGGCTCAGACTTGTCGATCACCTGGAGAAAAGAGAGCACCAAAGACGGGAAGCCCAGCAAGAAAGCAATGCCGCCAAGCCAGGTGCCAATCCGCTCGGAGCGCTCCTGGGCCGCCCGCTCCCGCACCGCCTCGGCCTGCGCCTGGGCGTCCAGCATCCGGCGCTGCTCCTCGGCCAGGCGCTGGATGCGCTCGGTCTTGCGCATCAGCAACATGCCGTGCAACTCGCGCACCTCGTCGGTGACCTCCCGGTAGAGTCGCTCGGTCTCGAAGACGTCCTGCCAGGCACGGAAGCAGCGGTGATGATGATGACGCTGCATGACCTGGTTGAAATAGCCCCGCGCGGTAAACTCCAGCAGGGTCTCACGCAGGGCGGCGAAGTGCGCCTCGGCCTGCCCGCCATCGGCGCTCAGCCAGCCGGAACAGACCTGATCGGACAGGTCCATCAGGGTGAAACGCTGATGCAGGGCGAGCAGGAAGAGCAGAAAATATTGCTCGTCCAGATGGTTCGGCATGGTCGTGGACCAGAAGGGCGTGTCCGGTGCAGCGAAGGCGACGAAGCCGCCGCCCTCCAGCGTGAGTGAGAACCACATCCGATCCGCATAGGACAACAGGGCGGGGTGATCCAGGCGCAGGTCAGCCGCCGACGGCACCAGTGACTGGCCGGCATGGAAAAAGTTGCGCAGCCGGTACAGTGTCAGGGCCTGCTCCGACTCAGGCTCATCGGTAAAGAACAAGGCATGGAAGGGCAGCAGTTGGCCGGGCACGAAGACCTCGCGCCACCAATCGGGCTGGGGGGCGGGCTGGGGATCAGGCGGCGCAGCAGCCCCCCGATCAGATGCCTTGTGACACCGCGTCCGCTCGCCGCGTCGTCCGAGGCATCCGCCAGAGGCGGGAAGAAGGGCTCAACGCTGTCCTTGCCGGTCCGACGCGCAAACAGCAGGTCCACCTTGCCCGGTCGGTCAGCGTAGCGAAAGGCGTTGAGGACCGCATACCAGTCGTCCGGCAGCTCGGACCGGACCCGCACCCGCAGCACCAGATACCCCATGCCGACCCGGAACAGGGCCAAGTCGATGCCGGTGACGTCGAGCCCGATGGCGCCCGCCGGAGTCTGACCCGGCACCGCCGAAGCGGACTGGTTTTTGGTCCGGGCCAGACACAGGCTCAGGGCACCCGAGCGCAGCCCCAGGCCGCGCGGCGAGGTCAGCACCCGGTCTTCCAGGGTCCAGAGACAGGCCGTGGCCGGCACCCCCGGGGCAGGATTCAAGTAGTCCGCCACATGGCGCAGCAGGTCATCGTGGGGAAAGGCGCGGCGGGCCCAGAGGCGCCAGCTCGCCGCCTCGAAGGTCAGGGCATCCCCGTCAACGGCCCCGACCAGGTCATCGAAGCGGGCGCGGTCGAAGGCGAAGGGATAGACGAAGATGGCGAATGAATGAGGGCTTATGCTCATGATGCGGGCGTCCTCTTGGTATGATCGGGCAGCGGCGGTGCAGCATAGTAGCGGGTTGGTGACGGCGCATAGCGCGATTCCGGGATAGGCATCGCTCTGGACCAGGTGTACCTGGACCCGGTCGGCCAGGCCGCCGTCAGCGCCGCCCTGGAGCAGTTCCACGGCACCGGCGCCGTTATCCATGGCGATGAGGGCCGCCGCCCGGTTCGGGATCGGGGCATCCTAAAGGGCCTGGAACAGCACCTGATGCGCTGCCAGCGCAACCCCGCCGGTCTGCGTCTGGTCGTCACGGTCAGCGCCGATCAGCCGCCGCCGGCAACCCTGCTGGCCCTGCTGGGGGCCGAGATCTTCCAAGGGCGGGACCTGACCTGGAGCGAACCGGTGTCAGAACCCTGGCTCCCAGATCCGCCGCAGGTCGAGAACGAAGCCGGGAAGCTCCGGTTCGCCGGAGATGCACTCCAGCCCGGTGAGACACTGGACCGGTTCGCCCGGACGGTACACGAAGACCTGACGGGCCGCCGGGTCCAACAACCAGCCCAGACGGACGCCATTGGTGAGGTATTCGTCCATCTTGGCCTGGAGAGTCCCGAGGCTGTCCGAGATGGAGCGGAGTTCGACCACGAAATCCGGTGCCAGTGGGAGAAATCCCTCCTTGTCCGCCGCGGCAAGCGCCGCCAAGCGATCACGTCTCACCCACGAGGCGTCAGGGGAGCGGGTGGCACCATCCGGGAGGCGGAAACCGGTCGACGAGTCGACGGTTTCACCCCTGCCATCCCGCTCTGACCAGATGTCCAATGCGCTGAGCAGCTTGGTATTCTTGCGGCCCGTTCGGCCCCCGGTCGGCGGCATGATCTCGATCTCGCCGCGCGCGTTCAGCTCGATGCGGTAGTCCGGGTTGGCGCGGCACAGATCGCGGAACACACCCTCATCTGCCGCCGCGGGCGGCCAGCGCAGTCGCAGGGTCTGCGCTGGCACGGACAGTAGTTGGATAGTGTGCATGGCGGCTGGTCTTGCGGCTGGGCGTGAAGCCCTGAGAACATTGTACATGATCGGGAGTCGACACTCAGGGAGCCGGCCGTGATCATAGGCCTCGGCAAAGAGTGCCTCCAGCGGCCTCACCCAGGCCTGGGAATCGATCAGGGTCCCAAGGGCCGCACCGTCGCCAGCGAACGCCGCCGCCGCCAAGTCCTCATCGGCGATCTCCACGGGCCGCGCCTGGGCACTCATGCGCAGGTCGCCCCGCCGGACGCGTTGCATGAGACAGGCGCCCCGCGCCGCCTCCGGCCACTGTTGCGCGGCGAACAGCGACTCATCGACCCGATCGCCGGCCCGCCAGCGCGGTTTCGTGGTGCAGGAAAATGCCCACGATCTCCCGCATGGGGGCGGTGAAGCGGCCGTAGACCTCGGCCCCCACGCCCGCATGAGGCGCCGGCTCGGCCGCGTAGGTGGCGCGCAGGTTGGTGATCACCGCCTGCCGATTCACGACCTGGGCCAGCCGCCCGGCCTCCCCGTCGGTCGGCAGCCCACGCAGATAGTCGGCCAGGCTCTGACCGGCGTGCTGCTGCCAGGTCCAGACCGCCGGGTCGAGCTGCCGCAGCGCGACGCATGACCTCACCGTCGGCGTCGAGCTCCAGCATCATGACCAGTGCCCGCCGCGGGACTTGGGGCAGCACATAGAATGAGCAGTTGCACCACAAAGGCACAAAGGACACAAAGGACACAAAGGATTTCAATGTGTTGAGTTGAAATGGCGGATCACCAGCCAGGTGAGGCGCATCATGACAATAACCCATTGTCTTTCTTTGTGATCTTTGTGCCTTTGTGGTGCGAACTGCCGAATTTAGGAGAAAATGCAGAACCGCCGGGCTGCCCGCCCGTTCGTGCAGGTCATCGACGTTCTGGGTGACGAGGGTCAAGCGCGGGACCCGCGCCGCCAGGGCGGCGATGGCCCGGTGTCCGGGATGGGGCGCGGCGTGGAGCGCCTTCATCCGCCGCCACGCGTACCAGCCCCAAACCAGGTCCGGATCGCGGGTCGGGCACCGGGTGCCCTGGCCAGGTCGCGTCGATTGCCCGGCGAAGGGAGCAGGTATCGAGCCAGTCTACCGCAATCGGCTAATGGTTGGGATATTGGATTCAGGCAAACAGCAATTCCAAATTTGAGAATATAAGCCTTACGAAACAATGATGTGAGTGTCTAGCCTGAATCATCGCAAGAGCCCTAACATTCTGTTTTAGTATATTAGTGCCCAAATTTTGAACTGCTGTCAGGCAAATGTGTCGGAGAACGAACGGGCGTGCCTGGGGGTGTAGGACAAGCGGCCCCGGTTCCTGTGGGTTGCATTCTTACTCGTCATCACTTGGCGCACTTCTTCCGGAGGCAAGCGTGAGCGGATTCGTCGATAAACTCAAACTCAAGGAGCGAGCTGAAGAGGGTCAGTATTTCGCGCGTCAGGACCAAGCCCTGCTCGCCGCTCTACGCCATCGGGAGGCCTCCAAGGACGCCACCCGACGGGTGTTTTCGGGCGGCCAGACTGGGGTCGACCGGGCCGCGCTGGACGCCGCGCTGGCCCTTGGCCTGCCGATCGGCGGGTGGTGCCCCGCCGGGCGCCGAGCGGAGGACGGACCCATCCCGACCGGATATGCCCTCACGCCGACCCCGAACACCGACGATGCAACGCGCACCGAGTGGAACGTGCGCGACAGCGACGCTACCTTGATCCTGCACCGGGGCGACCTTGCGGGCGGCACACGGCTCACCATTCAACTCTCCCGGCGCTGGGGCCGCCCACTCCTGCTGCGCAACCTTGACCACCCGGTCGTGGTCGCCGAGCTGGTGGCCTGGCTGCGTATGAATAGCGTGCGGGTGCTCAACTGCGCCGGCCCCCGTGAGTCTGAGCGTCCGGGTATCCAGGCGCAGGCGCAGTCCGTGCTGAGCGCGGTCTTTGGTGCCTGGCAAAATGCGGCGTAGACCCGAACGAACAGGCACCGAATCGAATCGTGGTCAGTTCTGGGGCTGGAAAACGTCATCGAATATCGGTGGTACTGCCGTGGGCGCGCATGATGGTCATCACGCGCGCCTTGGGCAGGATCTCGGCCACATATTCCTGGGTCTCGGCATCAAGCACGCGCAGGGCGATCAGGTTGTTGATGTTACCCAGGATCTGGCGCGCTTTGGCCTCGCTGCCGGTGCGGGCGGCGAAGTCGGCGAAGGTCTGGGTAGCAGTGGTCAGACGCAGGCCGGCACCGCGGCCCTTGTTCAGCAGTTTCCGAGGGGATCAGGGCGGCGATGAATGTCGGCCGGGTCGAGAGATTTCGCTGGGGCAACCAAGCCTTCACCGGCCTTGATCATGAATCCGGTCAGATCCAAGCCGGCACGCGTCGCGGCCGCGACGAGCTGCCGCAACGACGGGTGGCCGGAATTATGATCAAGGCCCGGCGTGGGCCTTGATCATAAACCCGGCCACCGGGCGCTCTGCACGGTCGTCGGTCCGCACAGCGGACCCTACGGATCGCGGCCTTGCCGCGACCGACCTGGTGGCCCTCTTGGATGTCACCCCTGGCTTTGGACAGTCCTTGGTCCCATCCCAACTTCTTTACGCGGGCGTCCGGACCAAGGACCCAACGACGGGGCGCGCTCGGGGGTTACCGCGTATCAGCGATCTCGCCGCAAACGCTGATCAGCGGGCTGGGCAAGGGAAGTCAGGCCCGAGCGCGGTGGGCCCGGCCCATCGCCGCTAAAAAAGCCACCTCTCGCCCCTGCGGTGCCAGGTGCGCGTGGCGTGGGGTTTCAGCTCAGGCTCACCGAGCCCGCTTGGCCTGCTGCGCCTGGGCCTAACGGATCAGTGCCCGCGTCGCCGGAGATGACTCCTCGCAATCAAGTGGTCAGGCTGAACACCGCATCCGGCCAATGCTCGGCAGTGATCCCCCGCAGGGCGGTGAGGATGTGTGCGGCCAGAACGGGATTTGTCTGACCCTGGTCGCGGGTCTGGGCCTCAGGCTGGCTCACTCGCGCGCCGTGCCGACCCTGGACGCTGGCCCGCGCGGTGTCGTCGATGCGACCGCGCCGGGCAAGTAGGGTGTGGACTTCGTCACTGGACAGGCAGTGGAGGAAGGTGGTGACCACCGTTTCCTCCTCCCAGTGTCCGGGGTCACTGACGGCCACGACCAGTTCCAACCAGTCCAGAACCTCGGCACCGAGGCCGATGGCGGTCAGCTCCCGATAGGTTCTCGGCCACCGGTTGCGGGGTGTCTTGCGTAACCAGTTCGACAGGGCCAGCGGCGTTCGGCCAGGATGCGCGCCTGGCGGCAGCGCTGGACCTGCTGCCGGTGGCTGGTTGTCATCGACGGCCTGTCGCAGGAAGGCGGGCAGGTCCAGAGCATCCAGGTCATCGTCTGTCGAGGCGCTCGGCTCGGCAGACGACGGACGTCGATACAACACGATGTCGTCTTCGATCACCGATGCGGGAGGCGGTGGCGGTGGCAGCGCATCGCTGGAGCAACTTTCGCACACGCCGGGCAGGGAGAACCGGCCGCCTGGACTGACGACCGACCCCAGCCCGCCCCAACTGGCCGGGACCATCTGGGCAACCGTGTGGAGATCCGGCATCTGCGTCGGCGTCTCCCCTTCGGCCCGGGCATGGACCAGCAGGAAGTTGGTCCGGTCCGTGACCAACTGGTAGGCGACGGCCAGCTCGACCGCGTCCGCGGCCGACCGGGATTGGATGCGCGCCATGACGGCCATGCGCGCGAGCGCGTCGCCGGCCGCCGCGATCAGCGTACCTTGAGGCTCATCCGCGGGAGCGAGAACCGCACAAGCGACCTCCTGGGCCTCGGTCGAATTCGGGCCGACGCCCAGCAGGCGAACCGTGCCGGGCGACAACCGTTTGAACACCGCGAAACAGTTCACCGTGTCACCGTCGAAGATGGCCGTCTCAAGTGGCGACGCCCAAAGGGGACCCTCGCCCTCCGGCCAGACCAGGCGCAGCCCCGTCAACCGCGGCGAACGCAGCCGGGCGAACATGCGCAGCACCGCGGGTTCCACCGCCTCGCCCGGGGCGACGAAATCGCAGGCCCCGCCAGTCGCCGCCGCCAGGCGGCGCACATGGCCCTCCGCCGGGCTGGCGCCGATCCCCACCACAAAGACCCGGTGACCGGTGCCCCGGGCGGTGTCGATCAGCCGGTCGATCGCTTCGATCTCCCCGTCGGTGACCAGCAACAGATCACTGTCGCCGCCGTGCGCCAGGGCGCAGGTCGAGACCAGGGCACCCTCCATCTCAGTGCCGCCCAGATCCGCCTCCAGCCCGCCGACCCAACGCTGGGCCGCCAGTCGGCTCGCCTCGGTCATTGACCACAGCCCCCGCGCGCGATGCTGGACGGTGCTGCCGAAGCGCGACAGGGAGAAGCGGTCCGCCGACCCTAACTGGAGCAGGACAGCCTGCAAGGCCCGCCGCGCGGCGGCGATGCTGTCGCCCGCCATGGACCCGGAGCAGTCCACCAGGATCTTGATGGCCTGACCCTGGGTCTGCACCGGCATCCGCGGCAGGAAGCTCGCGAGCACCACGACCTGATCCGACTGCTCCGCACGGGAGGCCGCCACCGGGTCGCCCGCCAGGACGGCCATGGACGGCTGGGTCAGTTGGTCGATCACCAACACGAAATCCCGGTCGAGGGCGCCCTGCCGGGCCAGCGATACGACCAACACATCCGCGCCGCCGCTCTCTTCCCGACCCACGGCAATGGGGTGGCTGGGTGAGGCGACTCGCGCCCGCACCAGGCTGCCGTGCAGGCGCAGGCGAATCTCGAACGGATAGGCGGCCAGCAGGTCGGACGCTGCCGCCTGGTGGGGCTGCAACCCGCCATCACGCACCGGGTCCCCGTAACGCGGGGCGATCACGGTGGGGATCAGCAGACGCAGGCCGTCCTGTGCGAACTGGAGCACCTGGGCGTAGCGCAAGGTGATCCGGCAGACCTCGCCCGCCAGCAGGTTGCCCAGGTTCAGGCTGTAGCTGCCGTCGTGGTTGCGCTCCAGCATGATGGCCGACTGCCCCTGGCTCAGGGCCTCCTCATAGCGGGCCTCGGCCTGGCGCTTCTCGACCACCGAACCAGTGAGGTGTTGCCCGTTGAGCATGACGTCGACCCCGAGCAGCACGGCACCCCAGGGAAGCGGGAAGCGATAGATCACCTCCATGTTCGTCCTGGCGGTATTGCGGAAGCACTGCTCCACGGACATTTCCAGCAACAGACCCCGCAGCTCGCCGGTGGCGACCAAGCCCTCCAGCATCGCCGGCCGACCATCCCGACTCTCCAACCGCGCACACGCTTCCTGTTCCATCGTCTCGCCCCTGCCTTACTGTTGTTCTTGCTTCGCGGTACCGTCCGCGGGTGACGCTGCGGTCACCGCGGCGAAGGCCGCCATCACGCCCTGTACGAAGGACCGTACCTGCTCGGGCGTCAGCCCCGCCCGCCCGGGGTCGATCACCACCTCCACCCCGTCCGCTACGCCCAAATGACTACAGACGCTCACCGATCCCAACGCCTGATGCCGTGGCGGCACCGGTGGCGGCTCGCCTTGCAGCAGCGCGCGGATACGCTCCAGTGACACCCCCGCCGCGGTCCATTTCTTGATCTGAAGCAGTTGCTCCAGGTGGCCGGGGCCGTAACGGGCCGCCCGGGTCTCCCCTTCTGGCCGGTCCACCAGACCGACCTGGATGTAATAGCGCACGGTGCGCGCAGGCAGATCGGCGAGGACGCAAAGCTCGGATAGCGGGTAGTGGGGTTCAGAGACGGCAACGTCTGTCATGGGCATTATTAAAACACTTGCACTGTCGTTAAACAAGTGATTTAATATCGTCCGTGGTCGGAAACTGCCTTGGGCCTAGATCGTAATCCCGGCCAGCGGCGTGCGTAGTCAGGGCTTCCAGCCCTGACGGTGTCAGGCCAGGATGGCCTGACTACGCACCCGGCGAGTCCAAGTGGCCGGAATCTTGATTGAGGCCCAAATTTGACATTGCTGGTCGCGGTTGACGCCGATTGAAACCTACGGACGCTGGGCATCGCTTCCACGTTCTCGTCGGCCATGGCCATCTCGCCCGGCTACGTTAGCGAATCACTATATGATCCCATGAACATTCAACGTTCTGTCCATCCCACCGTCGCACTGTCAGCCGCCTGTCTTGGCGGTCGGTCCGGTGCTGCCTGGATGAACGCAACGTGTCACGGCCGGTGCAACACAATCACGGCGGACAATCGCCCACAGGACCCGCAGCCGAGCAAACCGGGGCGCTATCGTCGTCCAAACCTCGGCTTCAGGACGTCCGACACCATCTGATCGTCTGACCGGCAACCCCGTCAGTCGATCTGGCGGGGCAGCAAGAGAACCGGTCACACGGCCTCCGTTCATCGCTCCCCCGCCGTCCAGGCACGGCTCGCCGTGTCCGTTACCAGGCGCGATTAGCGCGGGCAGGGGGAACCATGGCCAACAAGCAACTTTTCGCATCCAGCCGGGGCCGTTTGCTGCCGGCCGCGGATACCGTCAATGAGGCCGGAGGCTTGGCCTATGCCCTGCCGCCCAAGGCCGCCTTGGCGCAGTTGGTCATGACCGGCAGCCTGGGTAACGCCTTCTATGTAGACGCACAGGCGCAACTGGCGGCACTGCTCGATGGTGCGCAGCGGGTAGAACCGCTCTACGTGGCACAGACCGCGGTCTTCGCCCGTCGGCACGGGTACATGAAGGACACCCCGGCGGTCCTGGTGGCCCTACTCACCCTGGTGTCGCCGGACTTGAGCCGCCGTGCCTTCGAGCAGGTGATCGACAACGGTCGGATGCTGCGTAACTTCGTGCAGGTCCTGCGTTCCGGTGTCCTCGGCCGTAAGTCCTTGGGGACAGCGCCCAAGCGGCTCGTGCAGCGGTGGCTGGACGGGCGGACCGTCGCGCAGCTCATGAATGATGCGGTGGGGCAATCGCCATCCCTGGCTGACATCATCAAGATGGTCCATCCGCGACCGGTGAATCTCGAGCGCGAGGCCTTCTATGGTTGGCTTCTGGGGCGAACCGTCGCGACCGAACAACTGCCCGAGCAGGTGCGTGCCTATGAGTCATTCAAGGCGGCCTTGGCCGCCGGCGATCAGGAGGCGGCGCTGCCGGCGGTGAACTTCCAGTGGCTGACCGCCTTGCCGCTGGGCCGGGCACAGTGGATCGAGATCGCCCGCCGGGCGTCCTGGCAAACCCTGCGGATGAATCTCAACACCTATGCACGGCATGGCGTGTTCGGGGAGCAGCCGCGGGCCAATGCCCTGAGCCAGACGCCGGCCCACTCTGGGTCGGGCGCTGGGTCGGGCGTAACGGAACCCCCGGCGGACCTGATCCGGGAGTTGGCGGCCAAGTTGCGGGATGCCGAGACCATCCGCCGTGCCCGGGTGTTCCCCTTCCAGTTGCTCGCCACCTGGCGTGCGCTGGATCAGCGGGTACCGGTCGAATTGCGGGAGGCCCTCCAGGATGCGCTGGAGATCGCCCTGGAGAATGTGCCGGTGCCGGCGGGCAAGGTCTATGTCCTCCCGGATGTGTCCGGCTCCATGGGGGCGCCGGTGACGGGTTGGCGCCAGGGCGCGACCAGCAAGGTGACCTGTCGGGATGCCGCGGCGCTGATTGCCTCGGCGATCCTGCGGCGCAACCCGTCGGCGGAGGTCATCGCCTTCGATGATCAGGTTTGGCCGCTGGCGCTCAACCCGCGGGATAGCGTAACCACCAATACGGAGCTTCTGGCACGGACCGGCGGTGGAGGGACCAACACCAGTCTACCCCTGGCCTGGCTCAACGCACGGCAGGCCCGCGGCGATCTGGTGGTCTATTGCTCGGACAATGCGTCCTGGATGGACAGCCGCCCCGTCGGCGCCACCGAGACCCTGCGCCAGTGGGAGGCGTTTCGCGCCCGCAACCCGGCGGCGCGGCTGGTGTGCCTGGACCTGCAGCCCTATGCCGGCAGCCAGGCGGTGAGCCGCGCGGACATCCTCAACATCGGCGGATTCTCCGACGCCGTGTTCGAGGTTTTGGGACGCTTTGCGCGAGGCGAGCACAACGGAGAACACTGGGTGGCCGCCATCGAGGCGGTGGAGGTGTAGGTCTCGATCAAGATTCCGGCCACTTGGTCTCGCGGGGTGCGTAGTCAGGCCATCCTGGCGTGACACGGTCAGGGCTGGAAGCCCTGAATACGCACGCGCCGGCCGGAATTACGAACAAGGCCGAGGTGTAAAAGGTTCGCCCTGGGGGCGGGAATGCCGGTCGGGAGTACATGACTGCTAATCATGACCACTCCTGTCGGCCATCTTGTCGTCGCACTTTTTCGGCAGCGAATGCCGTCGGCGTTACTTTGGGAGCCATGTGTCGCGGGTTCGAACCCCGCCACCGCCCGGGCGGTGTAGCTCAGTCGGTAGAGCAATGGGGGCCTTGTGCCCAAACGTCGACATCCTTGTCGCTGCCACCTTTTTCCGCTGGTCCGGTCATACCTCATGAGCCGGCCCAGGAGGCAATCATGCCCATCAAGCAAGTGATCACCGAGGGCGAGAAGCCCGTCAAAGTCTGGACTGACGAGTTGGAGCCTTACGCACGGGCGCAATTGGTGAATTTGTCCAAGCTGCCGTTCATCCACCGCCATGTGGCGGCCATGCCGGACGTGCACGGCGGCATCGGCGCCACCATCGGCAGTGTCATCGCCACCCATCAGGCCATCATCCCGGCCGCGGTGGGAGTGGATATCGGCTGCGGCATGGCGGCGGTGCGCCTCTCGCTCAACGCCAACGACCTCGACGAGAAGTCCCTGAAAAAGATCTTCGACCAGATCAGCCGCGACGTGCCGGTCGGGCGCGCCCAGCACAAGGACGATCGGGCGCTGATCGCAGCCGCCCGGCCCTTCGATGCCCAACTCACCGCCATGACCGCGAAGCACCCGCAACTGCTCAAGGCCTTCGGGCGCTTCTCCAACTGGGTGAACCAGATGGGCACCCTGGGCGGGGGCAACCACTTTATCGAGGTCTGCCTGGACGAGGCGAATCAGGTCTGGGTCATGCTGCACTCGGGCAGCCGGGGCATCGGCAACGCCATCGGCCACTACTTTATCGAACTGGCCCGGCGGGACATGGAGCGTTGGTTCATCCAGTTGCCGGACCGGGATCTGGCCTATTTCCCGGAAGGCAGTGAGCACTTCGCCGACTATGTGGAGGCAGTGTCCTGGGCGCAGGCCTACGCGCGGGAGAACCGCGACCAGATGATGCAACTGATTCTGGCAGCCCTGGCCCGGCACCTGCCCGCCTTCCAGGCGACCATGGCCGCGGTCAACTGTCACCACAACTATGTGGACCGGGAGCATCACTACGGAAAAGACGTCTGGGTCACCCGCAAGGGGGCCATCCGGGCACGCGAGGGGGATCTGGGGATCATCCCCGGCAGCATGGGGGCGCGCAGTTACATCGTGCGCGGCCGGGGCAACCCCGAGAGCTTCCACTCCTGCGCCCACGGCGCCGGCCGACGGATGAGCCGTACCGCGGCCGAGCACCAGTTCACCGTCGCCGATCTGGCCGCCCAGACCGCGGGGGTCATCTGCCGCAAAGACAAGGGCGTGATCGACGAGATCCCCGGCGCCTACAAGGACATCGACCAAGTCATGGCCAACCAGGAGGACCTGGTGGAGGTGGTGCATACCCTGAAGCAAGTCGTTTGCGTGAAGGGCTAAGCCTTGGTCATGGTTCCGGCCAGCCGAGGCGCCGGCCGATTGGAGTCCAAGGCTTCAGCCTTGGATCGGCAGGCCAAGGGCTAATCTGGCTCGCGGTCGCAGACGCGCGTAGGATGGGCAGAGCGAGAGCGATGCCCATCCCACCGAAAGGCCCGGCTCAAACAAACCACATCACTACCCGATTCCACCCCCGACGAACCGCTAGCGCCGACAGACAACACCCGGTAAGGACTGATGCAATGACTGTGCGGATAGGAAAAGCGATTGATCCTCTCATGAGCAACACCGACCCCCTGCCCTTCGTTCCCATCCTCACCGTGATGCCGGACTACGGCATGGCGCCATTCCTGTGGCTTGTCGATCATCCCGACCAAAACGGCGTTGGCTTAATGCAGTGCGACGGGACCTCCTGGGACCCGTCTTACCCGATATCGGAAGGGCTATGGCGTACATTCGCGGACTGGGCCATCGCGTTCGACCGGACCCGGTTCTACGATGAAAACTACGATGCGGATGCGTGGGACTGGCTGGCCTTCCATGCGCGCGGTCTCCAACTGGCGCGTCGGCTCAAGGAGGAGGTGGGCGATGCGTACCGGGTCGTTTACGATAAACCCTGCGAGGACCCCAACCATCGCCTCGACGAGCGCCGGGAGATCCTCGCCGATGACACCCTGATCCCGCTGCCCTCGTGGCTCGACCCCGATCCTGATCCGCCGCGCCTCTGCCAGCGCATTGTCTCGGGCGGTCAGACCGGCGCGGATCGTGGCGCGCTGGATTTTGCCATCAAACACGGCTACACCCACGGCGGCTGGGCGCCTCCTGGGCGCGCGGCGGAGGATGGCCTCATTCCGCTGAAATACCAGCTCATCGCGTTGGCCGAAGGCGGCTATCGCGAGCGTACCCGCCGCAATGTCGAGGGCAGCGACGCCACTTTGATCGTCAATCTCGGCGAACTGGATGGCGGCACCCGGGAAACTCTGGTCTTCGCCCAGGAACTGGGCAAACCCCATCGCGTGGTGCAGCTTGACCTCGGGGTATCGGCGGAAACGGTGGCAGACATTGTTGCGTGGCTGCGCCGGCATGACGTCAAGACACTCAACGTGGCAGGCCCACGCGAGAGCAAGCGTCCGGGCATCCAGCGCTTGACCGTCGAACTCCTGGAGGCTGCCGATACCGCGATCGGGTCCGCGTGATGCGCGAACACCGGGACCCCCATAGCCAGGATGAAGTGCTCGGAGAATCGCCGCTCTGAGCCTCATGCTATCCTGCGAGAACGGCTGAAAACTGCTTGCAGAGTCCAAGATGAAGATGAAGTGCCTCGACCGAATCACCTTCGACCCCAAGGTCATGGGGGGCAAGCCCTGTATCCGCGGTATGCGCGTGACCGCCGGCATGATCGTCGGCATGATGGCGAGCGGCCATGACCGCGCCAAGATTCTCGCGCTCTATCCCTACCTGGAGGCGGAGGATATCGCCCAAGCCTTGAGCTATGCCGCATGGCGCGCCGAAGAGGTCGAGGTCGACATTACCTGCGCATGAAACTGCTCTTGGATATGAATCTGTCGCCGGTGTGGGTATCGCTGCTTGGGACGGCGGGGTGGGAGACGGTACATTGGTCCGCGGTCGGAGACGCCTCCACGTCGGACCTTCACATCATGGGTTGGGCGAAGGAGCACGGCTACTGCGTCGTCACCAACGATCTCGATTTTAGCGCCATCCTGGCGGCCACCCGCGCCGACGGTCCGAGTGTGATCCAGATCCGCGGCCAAGATCTCGCGCCGGACAGCTTGGGGCAGACGCTCATCACCGTACTTCGCAACCACGCCGACGCGCTGACCGACGGTGCCATCCTCACCCTGGACCTGCGCACCGCGCGCGTGCGCAGACTGCCGCTACGGTAATGGTCAATCCTCCGCGGGCACCGACCGACCCGATCGCCTGCGCCTGACTGGCGAGAATGAAAAAATGTCAAAATTCGAAGACCATTGCAGGGAATCGATAGCGATTTTCGGTAAACCCTATGAAGAGGTACATCTGTGGTTAGACGAATTTCATACGAGTGAAAAATACAAAATGCGGCACCGCCGAGTCAGGCATCATGAGGCGGGAATAAAAGATGCCGTCAGGCTGTTTGGTGAAGCGGCAGGCCCCGTCGCAAGGCAACACATCATTTCCGACCTGAAGCAAGAGGGGTGGACAGAGCAAGATCCGTTTCCGCGGGATGAAGCGCATTATGTCAGAATAGGATTATTTTAGACCCAGCCGGACAGATGGATAATTTGTTTCCTATCTTTTCTGGGCGTTGATCATCGTTCCGGCCAGTGCCCGTGCGCCGCGCACTGGAGGTCGAGGCTTTAGCCGGACGAGGGCTACGCAGATGCGATGTCAGTACCAAGGGAATAAGCGCCGATGTCGGCGGCGCCCATATTGCGCCGTATGATGTCCTCAATGATCAAGCCGATCACGCCTTGCCGACAGTCGGCGCAATCCGCTGTGCTATTGCGCGTTACGGGCTCAACCGTAGTTAAGTACCTCAATTTAAATATTTGTAGGCCGCAATAAATGCAACGTCTTGATTTTTAAGAATTCGCATAAATAAGCGGCTCATAGCAATTGTATTGATGTACTTATCATCCGCCGCGGTCCGGTTACGCAGGATGGCTTGCAGTGCAGATCTTTCTTCGTCGCTCAACTCAAGCAGCGATAGATTGCCCTGCTCTTCAGCCGCTTGGACCTTATTCGCAACCAAAGACATATTGACTCTTATCGCCAATGACTCAAATAAGCTATCGCGCAGTTCAATCACCTGCTTACGTGCTGAATAGTCATATGGAAGATCGAAAGGCTCAAATCTTAGAAAAATACGCGCAAGCTTATCCTTTCTACATCTCAAGGTTCTAATCTTTTCTACCCAGCTATCTATGCGGTCTGGCGCCTCCGTCACAAACCCATGGTTGACCAAACGTTCGGCTATTTGGCGCTCATCATCCGCAAATTCCCTAAGAGCCTGTCTAGGAACTAACATATTGATTTTATATTGTAAAAATCGTAGAATTATCGGATTTTACGCGAAACTGTAATCTCATTCGCCGATTCCACTATGACAGAAAAAGATGATCAATTGCAAGAGAGGTACCCCAGCG
>NZ_CAIZIZ010000139.1 GCF_903933125.1 uncultured Lamprocystis sp.
CGACTGACGCCAACCCCCAGAGGAGGACCGCGGCGATGAATCCCCTCGCGCATTTCGACCCCGATGACCCCTATCCGGAGAGCGACGGCGAGCCCATGGCGGAGAATACCGAGCAGTATGAGTGGCTGGTGAAGATCAAGGAGAATCTCGAGATCCTCTTTGCGCAGGACCCGCAGGTCTTCGTCGCCGGGGATCTCTTCTGGTATCCGGTCCTTGATCGCCGGATCGCCGGCCCGGTGGCCCCGGACGTGATGGTCGCCATCGGCCGGCCCAAGGGCCGCCGCGGCTGTTACAAGCAGTGGGAAGAGGGTGGTATCGCCCCCCAGGTGGTGTTCGAGATCCTCTCGCCGGCGAACAGTCTCAAGGAGATGGCCGATAAGCTGGCCTATTATGACGCCTACGGGATCGAGGAATACTACGTCTACGATCCGTCCGCCAACATGCTGGAGATCCGGCTGCGCCAGGAGGGGCGGCTGCGGCGGATGTCGCACCTGAACGGCTGGATCAGCCCGCGGCTGGGTATCCGCTTTGCCTTGAGCGGCGAGACGCTGGAGATCTTCGATCCGCAGGGGCAGCCGTTCTTGACCTCGGTCGAACTGGCCGCGCGCTTGCGCGATGAGGCGGCGCGTGCCGAGCAGGAGCACGCGCGTGCGGAGCAACTGGCCGAGCGGTTGCGTGCCCTGGGGTTCGAGCCTTGAGCCTGGGAGCCCGATCAAGGGTTTTTCACGAAGACACGGAAGAAAGAGAAGAAATCCTCTCACACAAACCGCATCGCAGCGCGCGGTCCGTGATGCGGTTCGAGTACTCACCGCATCCTACGCGCTGGCCGAAGACACCGCGAGCCGCCAATACAATACGAGATGCACGTGCGCCGTTATCGCGTTACGCTTGGCCCCTGCGATCCCAAGATCGGACTCCTGCCGCCCATGTCCTCCAGCGCTGCCACTGAACTCGCACCCGCACCGCAGGTCCCGGCCCCGCCGCCGAGACGCCTGCCCACGGCGGGCTCCGCGGACGGTCTCCTGGTCTCGGAGGCGGTCTACTGGGCCGAGTACTATCTGGAGTCGGACCACCATTACGAGTGGAACAACGGCCGCCTGGAGGAGAAACCGGTGTCCGATTACGAGACCTTTCTGGTCTATGCCTGGTTCAGCGAACTGGTGCGGCACTTCCTGCGCACCCACCCCTGCGCACAGATGGTCGGTCTGGAGATGGGTTTCCGGCTGCCGCTGCCGAGCGGCACCGTCATCCGCAAGCCCGATTTCGGCGTGGTGCGCAACGACAATCCCCAGCCGCTGCTGCCCCTGGATTGCTCCTACCACGGAGTTTTCGACCTCTGTATCGAGGCTCTGTCCGACCAGGAGCGCAGCGGCATCGTGCGCGATACCGTTACCAAGAAAGCCGAATACGCCGCCGGGGGCGTGCCCGAGTATTACATCCTGCACCAGAACCCCGCCCACCAGGCGTTCTACACCCGCACCCCCGCCGGGTTCTATACACCCATCGCACCGCAGGTCGGGGTCATCTGCTCGCGGGTGCTGCCGGGGCTGCAATTCCGCCCGACCGACCTGGCGCGCCGACCGGAGTTGGAGGCGCTGCGTGACGATCCGGTCTATGCCGGCTTCGTCCTGCCGGGCTGGCGCGCCGATCGGGAGCGCGCGGAGGCTGCGGCGCGGCGAGCCGACGCGCAGACGCGGCGGGCCGATGCGCAGACGCGGCGAGCCGACGCGCAGACACGGCGGGCCGACGCTGAGGCCCAGGCCAAACGCGAGGCCGTGGACCGGGCCGAGGCCGCGGCGCGGCGGGCCGAGGCCGAGGCCCAGGCCAAACGCGAGGCCGAGAACCGGGCCGAGGCCGCGGCACAGGCCAAACGCGAGGCCGAGAATCGGGCCGATGCCGAAGCGCAGCGGGCGCTCGAGCAGACCCGGCGGGCCGACGCCGAGGCCCAGGCACGGCAGCGCCTGGAGCAGGATCTGGCGGCCCTGCGGGCACGCCTCGCGCGGTAGGATGCGGTGAGAAACGAACCGCATCGCAGCGCGCCCTGCATCCGCGGTATGCGCGTGACCACCGGCATGATGGCGAGCGGTCATGACCGTGCCAAGATTCTCACGCTCTATCCCTACCTGGAGGCGGATGATATCGCCCAAGCCTTGAGCTATGCCGCATGGCGCGCCGAAGAGGTCGAGATCGATATCACTTGCGCATGAAACTGCTCTTGGATATGAATCTGTCACCTTTCGCGGTCCCCATCGGGTACTCAACTACAGAGCTGCCATGTCCAAACAAGCCCCCGCCCTACTCCCGATGCTGCAAGGCTTGATCGGCACTCTGTCGGTCAGCAGCCTCGCGCCGGCCTTCGACCACAGTAACCGACCGCTGATCGATCTGTTGGCCGGCTGGCTCGACGCGGCCGGGTTCCGGGTCGAGATCCTGCCGATCCCCGGTCATCCGGGCAAGACCAATCTGCTCGCGACCCTCGGCGCGGGGCCGGGGGGCCTGGTCCTGGCCGGACACACGGATACGGTTCCCTATGACGAGCCCTATTGGTCCTACGACCCACTGGCACTGACCGAGGCGGACGGCCGTTACTATGGGCTTGGAACCTCGGACATGAAATCATTTCTGGCACTGGCGATCGAGGCGGCGCGCGGACTGACTCCGCGGGACCTGACCCGACCCCTGATGATCCTCGCCACCGCGGATGAAGAATCGTCGATGACCGGCGCCCGCGCCCTGGTCGATACGGGCCGCCCGCTGGGGCGCTATGCGGTGATCGGGGAGCCGACCGGTTTACGGCCGGTGCGCACGCACAAGGGGGTGATGGGCGAGGCAGTGCGGCTGATCGGGCGCAGCGGCCACGCGAGTGATCCGCGCCTGGGCAACAATGCGATGGAGGGGATGCATGAGGCCCTGACCGCCATCCTCGCCTGGCGCGATGAGTTGCAGCGCACCCATCATCACCCGGCTTTCGCGGTCCCCTATCCGACCATCAATCCGGGTTATATCCATGGCGGCGACAACCCCAACCGCATCTGCGGCGACTGTGAATTGCACCTGGACCTGCGCGTGCTGCCGGGTCTCGACCCCACGGACCTGCGCGACGAACTCACCCGCCGGGTGTCGGCTATCGCCGAACGGCGCGGGCTTGCCTGGGTGGTGGAGCCGTTGTTTCCGCCCATCCCGCCGGTCGAGACACCGGCGGGCGCGGCCATCGTGCGGGCCGGCGAGGCGCTGACCGGGTACGCCGCCGAAGCGGTCGGTTTTGGCACCGAGGCCCCGTTCTTCGATCAGTTGGGGATGCAGACCCTGATCCTGGGACCCGGCGACATCGCCCAGGCCCATCAACCGGACGAGTTCCTGGAAATCGCCCGTATCCCGCCGACCATCGAATTACTGCGCGGGTTCATCCGACGGTTTTGTATGGCGTGATGTAACGAGTCAGAAATAAGTGAAACAACGAATACAAGTGCTGTCGTTGTCGTTGTCGAAATCGGATAAGTGATTGGGTAGTCCTGTAATCTGTAGGCGGTCTTGATCATTGTTCCGGCGGACATCCGGGCGTCCCGCACTGGAGGTCGATGCTTTACCGTGAAAGTGCGTCGTCAGGCCATCCTGGCCTGACGGCGTCGGGACTGAAACGGTCAGGGCTGGAAGCCCTGACTACGCACTCCGCTCGAACCGGACGACGACGGCCGTGACGTTGTCGCGCCCACCGGCCTCGCAGGCACGCTGCACCAAGGCCTGGGCGATACGCCCGATGTCACCACCGCCAGGGGTCCCGCCAAGCAGCGCGGCAATCTCCGGATCACCCAACTCCTTGTCCAGCCCGTCGCTGCACAGCAGGTAGCGGTCGCCGTCACGCAGGGATTCGATGCGGGTGTCGATCTCAACCCAACCGTCCGCCCCGATGGCGCGGGCCAGGACATTGGAGTACGGGTGACCTTCGGCCTGTTCCGGGGCCAGCAACCCCTGGTCGACCAGGGCCTGCACCTGGGTGTGGTCACGGGTGAGGCGGGCGATGACGCCGTCACGCAGCCGGTAGACGCGGCTGTCCCCGACCCAGAGGATGCCGCAGTGATCGCCGACCGCGATCAGGGTGACGATGGTACTGCCGATGACGTCGCTGCCGGCCGCCGTGGATTCATCGAACAGCGCCTGGTTGACGGCCGTCAGCGCCGCCCGGACCGCGTCTCCGGCCGCCCCGAGCAGTCGTGGGTGCGGCAGTGCCGCGAGCGCCTCGACCAGCAGCCGACTCGCCCGGCCGCCGTCGCGGTGACCGCCCATGCCGTCAGCGACGGCCCAGAGCCCCAGGTCGGGGCGGTCCAGGAAGGCGTCCTGATTGATGGAGCGGCGCATGCCCTGATCGGTTGCGCCACCCGAGGTCCAGCGGAAGCCAGGGCAGGGATCGTCCACGTCACGCCTCCGGACCCAGGGTGCGCGGCGCCTCCCCGAGCAGCCGCCAATCGCCCCCGGACCAATCGCCATTGAGGAACGCGGCAAAGCCATCGGGCGGCGGCAACCCCTGACAGGCCAGGAGCGAGGGTGCGACCAGGTCGGACCCCTGGCCCCACCACAGGCTGTAGGCGAGGAACACCTGATTCATAGCATGGTCCAGCAGGGTCGGGCAGGCGCCGGCGGCCGGTCCGTCGGCCGTGCTCAGGTGCCAGGCATTGGGTCGTCCACGACCTGGATCGGGAGGGCAGATCGCACCTTCCGCGCCGATGGGGTCACCCAGCGCCAGCACCTCCGCGTCGAAGTCATCCAGCGAAAAGGGGTCATCAAGGACGGACAGGGCCAGCGCCTCCGCCCGCTCGAACCAGTCGGTGACATGCAGTAACCGGCAGGGGTTGGTGCCCGTCGGCAGCGAAGCTGCGATGGTGAGCGGGAAGTAACGCCCCACCCGGTCCACGCTCGGCATCAGTACCCCGGCCCAAGCCCCCTGCCCTGCCACGCCGGGACTGAGGGCAAAGCGCCACAGCGGGCTAGTAAGGTATTGCTCCAGCCAAGCCTCGCCAAGACGGGTGCGACTGGCCGCCAGGGAGGCTTGCAGCCATTGGTCCCAGGGCTCGATCAGCTCGGTGGACAAGCGCCGACCGACGAAGTCACCCAGGTGCGGGAGTTTGCCGTAGAAGCCAGTACCGACCGGGTTCCCCGTACTCATAAGCGCTCCGGGCAGGCGAAGCCGCGCAATTCGTCGAGCTGGTAAGGATTGCGCACACTCATCGCCCGCAAGTCGAAGGCTGCCGACAGCCCGCCCAGGGCAAAGGTCACGCGGAACAGTTCCGGCTGTCCGGTCGGTTGCAGCTTGGCGCGGTCCAGCACCCGAAACCAGGCCCAGGAACCCTCTTCGGTCTGACCGGGGGTCTTGCCGTCGACGCCGGCGAACATCAACCGCACCTGTCCGAGTCCGTCGGGAGCAGGCCACTTGAGCACCTGCGCCTTCATGGGCCCATGGCGGTAATCGAGGATCTGACCGCCCAGATCGAGTGTGAACTGAGTCGCCCGGGCGTCGAGGCTGGTTGGCGTCAGCGCAAACTCCACTGCCGGGGCCTTGGCGCCGGCGGCGAAGAAGGCGTCACGGATGGTCGCTGCCCGCTGGAACTGAGTCAGCACCGAGGCGGGAATGCCCAGGTCAGCGTTCACCCAGCGCCACTGGCGACGCGAGGTGTCCGCCAGGGGGGCCAGGTTGGTCTTGAAAAAGGTCTCCAGGAGCCCGCCGGGGCCGAACAGTTGTCCGAAGTCGGCCAGGGTGGTGTCCCGCGCGCTGCCCTTATCGAATGGGTAGCGGCCTTGTATCGCCTCGCGGCAGAAGGGCAGGATCTCGGACGTCCAAAGATTGTTCAGGTGCGACCGCGCGCCCCCGGCCACCAGGCCGGCGCTGTCCTCCGCCAGCGCACCGAGCAATGCGGCGAGGACCGGCGGCTGGGCGGCCGCCGCCTGTTTGGCCGCCTGGATCTCGGTCCCGGTGCCGACCGCCAGGGTGCCGCGTCCGGTGGTGGCGGCAGCGGCCACTGACCGCAGGTGCGCCCCCAGTTGGCCGACACTCTCCAGCGACTTATCCAGCGGTGCCGGCCGGTCGCCCTTGCCCTTGACCAGATCGTGCAGCCAGGCGAAACGGCGCGTCACATAGGTTTCCGGCGCCTCGCCCGGCTGCTCCTCAGGCGTGGGGGTATCGAAATAGCGCCCGACCCGGTTGCGCAGGTTGGTGACCGCGCTCGTGGCGCCGGCGGCTCTGGCCGCGATCTTGGCCGCCTTGTCGCCGGTCGCCTCCGATTCCGTCGGACGATCGAGTTCAGTCTCGCGGGCGGCCGCGACCAGCAGCCGACGCAACGGCGAGTCGTCCGGGGAGGCGAGTGCATCGGCCACCTCGGCCGCGTGCGGCAGGTCCCGCGCCGGGACCAATCCGAGGTCTTCGAGCAGGCTGTTCCACTGCGCCACATAGTCGCGCAGGTAGGCCGTGCGGACGGCTTCGATCAGCGCCTTGGCCTCGGGGCTGCCGGGGGTGAGCCGCGCGGTCGGACCCAGGACCCAACTCTCCGCGGCCTCGTCCGCGATCAGGCGGGTGGTCACCGCGTCGAACCCCTGATGGTAGCCCGCATAGGTGTAGAGCGCGGGAATGCCCTGGTTGATCGGCTTGCCGCTGCGGCGCTGGAACACCAGGTTGGCCAGATCGCCACCGGCGGTGACGATGGTGAAGTCGGGCAGCCCCCCGCCCGGCCCCGCCTGCTTCAACTGCGCATAGACCCGGGTGGCCAGCGGGGCACTGCTCAGGATCTCGCGGGCCTGCCCGATCAGATCCGCATCCAGCGCCAAGGGTAACGGACTCGGCCGAGTCTCCAGCAAGGCGGCCAGATGGCCGGCCAGGGCCGCGCGCTGCTCGGTCGTGGTCTCCCGCGGCAGACTGCGCGCCCAGTCACGCTCGATCCAAGTCTGCAACTGGTCGGGATCGTAGTGCTCCGCATCGTCCAGCATCAAATAAGAGCGCAAGGCCTCGTAGAGAGTCGCCGGGTCGGCCGCGCCCTGGCGGATCTGCTCCTCCAGCCGCAGAATCACCGCGGGCAGCAAGGCACGTAGCAGGACCCGTCGATAGGTGCGCTGCGCCTGGGAACCCAGCTTGCCCCCCTGATACAGACCGAAACCCATGGTCAGTGGGGTGCCGGCGTCGCGCTCGGCATAACCGCCTGGAATGCGCCGGGCGGCGTCGAGCAGCGGCAGGACGGCGAGCACATCACGCCCGCTGGGCTCCAGCGCATCGATCTGGGTCTGGATGGCGGCGACTTGGGTGGCGACCTCGGTGATATAGGCGCGATTGCGCGCGTAACTCACACTCCAGAGCGCGGCGGCCGTCACGGCGAGCAGCACGGCCCCCGCATACGCGCCCCAGCGCAGCCAGCGCCGCCGCTGTTCCTGGCGCGGGTCAAGCCCGGCGAGCGGGGCCTCAGGAAACACCACATCGGTGAGCAGACGGTTGACGAAAAACGTCTTGGCAGTGCCGTTGAAGGGCGCCGGCCCCTGGCGCCCGAGGCCGAAGTTGGCGGCGATCGCCGCGAGCACCCGGTCGATCGGGGTGCCGGTCTGGGTGCCGCTGGTAAAATAGACCCCGCGGACCAAGGGCCGCACCTCATAACGGGTGGACTCCAGCGCGTCAGTGAGAAACTGGTCGATGGTCTCGCCCAAAGCGGCGAACTGACGCGGGAAGTTGAAGACCAGACCGCGCCGCCGGGGGTCGCGCTCCTCCTGCATCCGCCCGAGCAGACGCTGATTGAGCCGCTGCGACAGCGCCTGGTGCTCGCCGCGGAAACCGCTCAGCGTACCCGCGGCCGTGGGGGCGGGGTCGAAGGGGAAGGTCATGCCCCAGACCTGTTCGCGTCCCTCTTTGCCGAGATCCGCGAAATACTCCATGAAGCCGGCCACCAGGTCCGCCTTCATGAAGAGGACATAGAGCGGCACGCGAATGCGGAAGGCGGCGTAGATCTCCTGGACCCGCAAGCGGATCGCCTGGGCATGGGCGGCGCGCTCGGTCGGGGAGAGTTGCAGCAGATCGGACAAGCTGACCGCCACCAGCACCCCGTTGATGGGGCGGCGCGGGCGATGGCGCTTGAGCAGTGCCAGGAAGCCGGTCCAGGCGGCGTTGTCGACCTGAGCATAACTGTCCTGCGTGGTGTAGCGCCCCGCCGTGTCGAGTAGCACGGCCTGATCCGAGAACCACCAATCGCAGTTGCGGGTGCCGCCCACGCCCTGGACCGGGTCTTGCCCCAGCCGCTCGGCGAGCGGGAAGCGCAGCCCCGAGTTGACCAGGGCGGTGGTCTTGCCGCAGCCGGGTGGGCCGATGATCAGATACCAGGGCAACTGATAGACCCAGTGCCCGCCAAGTCCTTTGCGGCCCTCGGAACCCTTGAGCATCGACAGCGCCTCATCAAAGCGCTGCTTCAGCGTCGCCAGTTCCTCCGCGGAGGCTGCCTGCGTCGGGTCGGGCGCGGCGGCGGGACCGGACGCGAGTTGCTCCATCAGGCGGCGGTTGCGCCGCCGCGCCACGACTGCCGCACCGATCTGCCACAGCGCCCACAGCGCGAAGAGGATGCCGATGACCCACCAGCGCGGCGCTTCCGGTTCCAGCGGCGCGCTCCCGGCGAACCCGAACAGGGGGCCGATAAACCACACCAGGGCGGCAAGCGCGGCGGTGCCCAACAGGGCCAGGAACCACCGGGCCGTGAGAAATCCAAACAGTGCTTTCATGGTGCGACTCCCTCGGCGCGGGGTACCGACGGCGTCCCCCCGGCGGGCGATTTGGCCGCGCTCGGCCGCTGCAGCATGATCTCGACGCGCCGGTTGCGTGCATCGCGCGGGTTGTCCGGCACCACCGGCTCGGCGTCGGCGCGGCCTTCACCGGTGAAGCGTCCCGGGTCCTTGGTGAGTTGCCCGAGCCGTTTGGTCACCTCGTCCGCGCGCGCTTGCGACAGGTGCCAGTTGGACGGATAGCGCAGCGACTTGATGGGCGCGCTGTCACTGTGGCCGGTCACCAGCACCGGACCGGGCAATTGCGCCAGTGCCGTGGCGATGCGCTCGATCAAGGGCACGACGGCCGGGGTGAGCGTGGCCTGCGCCGAGGCAAAAAGTCCGTCACCGCGAATCGTCACAACCTGGCCTTGCGGTCCCTCGACGACCCCGATCCGATCGGCGGCGATGTCCTCGGCGAGCAGGGTGCGCAGCGTGATCTGGGGGACATTCGGCACGGGCGCGGACGCGACCGGCGGCGGCAGGGGGCGGCGCGGCCGGTCGGCGGGGTCCGGAATGCCCCGATCGAGCGTGGCCAGCGACAGATAGACCGGGTCCGAGTCGCGACTCAGGGCGAACGTGAAGGCGGTGAAGAGGCCGAGCAGCAACAAGCCGGCGACCGCGGAAAGCACCCACAGCGGCACCTGTTGGATCATCGGATCGCGTTGGGGCGTTACCCCCCGCCAGTGCGGAGAGAGTTCCCGCTCCGGTTCACCACGCTGGGCGCGGATGGTTTGGTACAGGTTGGTGCGGACCCGTTCGAGTTGATCGCGCCCGCCGTCGCGCACCCGGTAGCGGCCTTCGAAGCCCTGGGCCAGACACAGATAAATCAGTTCCAAGAGATGCAGGTTACCCGCGGGGTAGGTCAGCAGGCGGTCGAGCGCATCGAAGAACTTCTCGCCGCCCCAGGTCTCGTTGTGGAAGCTGACCAAGAGTCCCTGCTTGCTCCAGATGCTCTGGCTGCCCCACGGCGTGTCCAGCACCGATTCGTCCAGCAGGGCGCACAGGACATAACGGGCCGGCAGCACCACCGTATCCACCAGGCCGCGGGCACGAGCGCAGTTCTCGAAGTCCCGCACCTGACCCACCAGACGCTCACGCAAGCCCTCCGGGTCGCGGTGCGCGGCGCTGCCCCGCAGCTCGCCGGCGACGCTGAGCAGGTCACCGGCACAGGCGACCAGCGGGTTGTCGGTGGCGATCGGCGCCGGCCGGGAACCCGCACCAGGATCAGCGGCAACCGCCGGACGTGGCGGCGGCGGATTGAACGCTGGGGACGGCAGGGGCGGCAGAGGTGCGCCGGCCGTCGGTCGCCGACCGCCTGGGGTCGGCCGGATGACGGTCGGACCCGCGTCATTGGGATCAAAAAAGGGATCGTCGACGGTCACAGGCTACTCCCGAATCGCCCACAAGGTTAACTGTAAGCCCGGAAACTCGCCGCCGATGTGCAGTCCGAGCCCCCCGCCGACGGCCAGCGGTTTCCAGAACTCGCTATTCCGGTCGAGTTCGAAGTAGTCGCAGCCGGCGTGATAGGGAATCTCCAAGGGGGCCGTGGGCAGGGGCCGCAAGGCAATCCCCGGCAGGGCCAGTTTGACGAACTCCTGAATGCGCTCAATGGGTCCGATCTTGGCCTGTGCCGGGAAGCGGTTGCGCAGGACTTGCGAGTCCAGATCGGCCTGCGCGGCTAACACAAATCGTGCCCCAACGAGCAGAGACCGATCGGCCACCAGCGCCACCCGGAACCCAAACTTACGTTCCTCGATCGGAATAGCCACGGCACGCTCAACCAGTTCGCGGCTGAGATAGTCGCGCAGACGCTCCATGAGCGGGGTGAAGGTCGCATCCAGATCGTCGTGCCGGTACGGCGGGAAATCCGGCGGACGCTTGGATTCCGCGGCATAGGTGGCGAGTTCACCGGCCAGCCCGAGCAGGAAGCGGTAGAAGGGCTCCGGATGCAGCCCTTGGATGCGTGAGAGGTGGACCGTGACCGGTTCACTGCGGTTGATTAACTGGAGCATCAGGAAGTCGGCCCAATCCGCGACCCCGCCGCGCCCGCCGCCGCGCACCCGTCCGGCGCGTGCTTCGGCCTGACGGTGCATGAGTCCGGTCACCTCTTCCAGGAAACCGGCCAGGCGGCTGGACGTCCGCACGTCCAGGCTGGGCGGGATGTACGCCTCATCGAGGACCACCAGACGGTCGGCGCGGCATTCCAGCACCCGGGCGACACCGCAGCAGGCAAAGCCGTCGCGGGCGTCACGCTCGCGCAGCAGACGCAGATCGAGGCGCCCGACTTCCAGCAGCGCTTCGGTGGCCGCGCCCAGACTGTTATCGCGCACCGTCAGCTCGCCGGCACGATAGCGCAGCATCGTCTCTTGGACCGCCGGGCCGCCGCTCTCCGGAGCGCCGGGGCGGCGCAGCGGCAGCGCCAGGTAGAGGATCTGGCCGGCTGCGGCATCGTCGAGGATCAGCGGCGCCGGCAGCGGATCACACTCCGGAGCATCGAAAGGGGTGCCATCCGGCAGTCGGCCGACGCAGGCGGTGACCGCCAGCCGGCCCTGCGCGAGCAGATCCCGGTCAATGGTCAGCCGCGACAGGCCCCAGGGATAGGGGCAGCCGAGTCCGGACTGGGACTCCACCAGATGTTCCAGATAGCGATCATGTTGCTGGAAGTGGTGGGGCTGCAAAAACAACCCTTCAGACCACAACACACGGTTGTCCCAAGCCATGGTCTCTCCCTTAACGCAGTTGAGCGGAAACGGCCGCTGCCCGCACCTCGACCTGGACCGTGTTGGTCTGGTCGGGCGTCAGCGCGACGAGGGCACGCCATCCGGCGCGGTCGATATCACGAAAGGCCGCTACCACCCCGAGATGGCTGGCCGCGGGGTTCAATGGGTGTACGACCAGCCGCCGCTGACCCGGCACCAGCGTGACCTCTTCGCGCGCGATCAGGTCGCCGCCCAGGGTCGCGGGGGCGCGGTCGTAGAGGCTGAAAAAATCCGCGCCCGTAAAGGCGCCCTCGCCCTTCAGTTCGTAGAGCCGCACCACGATCGGCAGCGCCCGCCCGCTTGGATCACGATTGGCATCGGGGGCGGCAATGACCTCGACCCGCAGTTCCGGCACCGGTTTCTCCGGCTCCTTCTTCGGATCCTCGGGCTTGGGCTTGCTTGCGCAGGCCGTCAGTACACTGATCGCTACGGTCGCGGCCAGCAGGCCCAGGAACTGTCGCCGCCGTGCCGGTCTGAATCGGGTTGCGCTCATCGTTGCCCTCATGATGCCGGATAAGTCGTTTGGTGTTGCGCATGCTGCGGTCAGGGCGACGAGCCGGACCGGCCCGGCCCGCGACCCGCGGTCGGTCCGGCGGCCTTGGCGCGCGCCTGCGCCAGCCGCTGGATCTGATCCTCGTAGGCATGGGTAAAGGCGTCCCCGAACAACTGCATGAAGTCGTCCGCCGCGTCAGTCGCCACCTGCGCGAAGGTCTCGGTGAAAAGATCCCAAAAACGCGCCTTGCGCGCCATGGGCAGGAGCTTGTCGAGCCCCCAGCCGGCACCCAGTCGCTGTTCCAGCTCGGCGGGCTCAAAACGCGCGAGCAGTGCCCGCAGCGCGGCCCGCAAGCCGGCGATCATCGCCATCTCGTGGGCCTGAATATCTTCGAAGGCGGCACGTGCGGCCTCGCTGGCCGGGAGATAGCCGGGGCCGGACCGGAAGAAGAGGCGCTCCAGGGCTTCGTCCACCCCGACGGCGAACTTATACGGGTTGTTCTCAACGGCCCGGATGGTGGTCACCTCGCAGCGCAGTTCGCTCTTGAACTGGGCGCGCACCTGCATGGTCGCGGTCAGGCCCGCGGTGAGGTCGCGCATCAATTGCCCGGCCTCGCGCAGGAACAGGTCGGGATCACGGACCTGGGTCGGATCGCCGGTGCCGAGGCCGGCCAGAAAGGCCGCGAGCCCGCTGCCGTTACCGCCCGGTAACGCGGCGGGCGCGGCGACGGTCAACGGACCAGGTTCCGCCGCTGCAGGTCCGGCAGCGGTGCGTGGGGTAGGCTCGACAACAGCGGCAGGCGGGGCCGCGGGGGCGACGCTGGGAGTGGTCAGCCCTGCGTCCGGCTCCTCGAACGCTGAAAACAGGGGCTCGTCGAACGTTGGCGTATCAACGACAGGGGCCGCAACCGCGGGCGCATCGAATGCGGACTCCGGGGCCGCCGCCGGGGCGAACGGCTCCGTCCAGACCGGTTCCGCAAACACGGCCGGCACCGCCGCGGGGCTGGCGGCTGCCGGGCCCAAGGCATCGGCCATCAGGTCATATTCGTCCGGGAATAAGGGTTCCGCGGGCCGCTGCGGCTGGCTTGACACCGCCTGGTTTGAAGCGGCCTGGTTTGAAGTGGGTTGGGTCTCGGGCGCACGCAGGTAAACATGCTCGAAGGGGGTCGGCGCCGACGTGATCAGCGGCGCGTCCGCACGTTCGGCGGGTCCGCCGAGGTAGGAGTCGAACGCCACGGCATCGGCGAACGGGTCCTCGGCTTGAGCCCGCCCTGCCGCGGCGCTCGAGGGGGCGGGCGCACGTGGGGTTCCCGGCATCGGCACCCCGCTCTGACCGCTGGGGCCAAGGATGTCCATGATGTCCGCGTTAACGCGCACTTCGGAGCCGAGCGTCGGCACCTCATCGTCGCCGAATCCGAACGGGTCGGTCGCGTGGGATGCTGATTGTTCCGCGGGCGCGCGGTAGGCGGCGCCGGTCTCGACGCACAGCTCATAGCCGCCCACATGCAGGATATCGCCGACCTGGATCTGCACCCGCTGACCGACCGGCAGCCGCTCCGCGGCCTCATTGAGAAAGATCCCGTTCGTACTGAGATCAGTGACCCACAGGCTGCCGTCGCGCAACTCGACGCGCGCGTGATGCCCGGAGATGACGCGCTCCGGATCGCTCAGCGGGAGATCGTTGTCCGGGCTGCGGCCGATCGTGCAACCCCGTGCGGACACGCCCCAGCTGGCGGGCCGTTCGGGCGCCACGCCGCCGTAGCGCGCGACAGTTATCGTATACTCCATGCCGTGCACTGACTCGTTATCACTTTGGAAGCCACAGTATAGCCGACTTCGGGTCATGGTCTAAGCGGCGCCAACCGCGTCCGGCAATTCAGGATCCGCCGGGAAAGAGTACCTCAAGGGCTGGATCGGTGCATCCGTCGCGGTGCCGGACCACCGGCCTTCCGGCCGGTCGGCTACAATGAGCGGACAATCGGCGTCGGTATGATCCATCACCAGGCCGCAACCCAGGACCGAGGACGGTCATAACCGGCCGGCGCTGGACGCCAGGGCCCGCCAGGTCCGCACGATCCGTGAAGGGGACAGATGAACGACGAAGCGACCAAGGTGATCGGGACTGACAGCGCTGACCCCGCGGCGGTGACCCGCGTGCCCGACCGCACCCCGGCAACGGAACCGCGACAGGCCGCCCCGCCTGAACCGCCAACCGCGGCCCAGCAGGAGACGCGTCTGTCGGACCGTCCCGCCGCGCCGGCCGCGCCGAACAGGGAACCGGACCCGGCGGCTCCGCCTCCGGTCGCCGACCCGACGCCCGCCTACGGCATCCCCCCCGGCACGCTATTGGCCAATACCTACCGGGTCGAACGCATGCTCGGCGGCGGCGGCATGGGGGAGGTCTACCTGACACGCGACGAGCGGGTCGGCGTCCAGCACGCGGTGAAGGTGATCCGCCCCTCGATGGCGGCCAACCGCCAGGTCATGGATCTGTTTTACCGCGAAGCCAAGGTTCTGCGCGGAGTCCGTCATGACGCCGTGGTGAGCTACGATGGCTTCGTGCGCGATGCGGAAGGACGGGACTACTTGGTCATGGAATATGTCGACGGACCCTCCCTCGGGGAGCGGCTGCGCCGCGGACCGCTCCCGGTCGATGAGATCCTCACCCTGCGCGACCGCCTCGCCGCGGGGCTCGCCGAGGCCCACCGCAAGGGGGCCGTGCACCGCGATCTCTCGCCGGACAACGTGATCCTGCCGGGCAATCAGGTGGCCGCCGCCAAACTGATCGACTTCGGACTCAGTAAGCTCACCGACCCCACCCAGGAGACCATCATCGGGTCATCCTTCGCCGGCAAGTACCGCTTCGCCTCGCCCGAGCAATTCGGGCTCTGCGGCGGAGCGGTCGACGGGCGCTCCGACATCTACAGCCTGGGTCTGATCCTCGCCGCCGCCGCCCTCGGCCGCCCGCTGGCCATGGGCGAGTCTTTCGCGGACGCCCTGGGAACCCGCCAGCGTGTCCCGGACCTGACCGGGATACCGCAGACCCTGCACCCCTGGTTGGCCGCCATGCTCGACCCCGATCCGGCACGCCGTCCGGCGGACCTGGATGCATTGCTGACCCACTGGCCCGCGGCGACCCGGGTCGACCCGCTGCCCCGTTCCGCCAACGCCGGTGCCAAGGCGTCGGAACCCGTTCGGACCCCGGCGCCAAACGCAGCGCCGGCCGCGCGCCGGTCTCCGCGGGTGTGGCTTCTCAGCGGCGGCGCGCTCGCGCTGGCCGCGGTTGCCGCCGGCATCTATGTGGCGCTGCAACCACTGGAACCCGTCTCACCCCCGGCAACGGCGACACACCCGGGGCCCACGACCGAAACCAGGCCGACACCGCCCGTCCCGGCCACTTCCGAACCCGGCGCGCCCGCCACACCGGCCGGCAACCTGGAGCAGCTCATCGCGGCACACCGCGACGACGCGGCGCTCAGCACCGCGCAAAGCCTGATCGCGGCCCGGTCGGCGGCCCCCGCGGCCAGTGCCCAGCCGCTCCCGACCGGAGCCTTCCTGGCGCTGGCCGATCAGTTGCGGACCGCCGGCCGGCCGCAAGACGCGTTCATCCTGGCGGAGGCGCTGATCAGCGCGGGTGAAACGCCGCCGATCGACACCCTCTGGCCACTGGCCCAGGACCTGCGCACCGCCGGCCGCCTCGACCCCTGGTTCTTCCTGGTGCGCAACCTGGCGAATCGCAGCTATGGCCCGGCCAGCTTCGCCATGGGTGAAATGTACGATCCCCAGCACTGGTCGGCCAGTACCTCGCCACTCGCGAAACCCCGCGCGGACAAGGCTCGGGAATGGTATGAGCAGGCGCTTCGTCAGGGCGTTCGCGAGGCCGGTGAGCGACTGGAAGCACTCAAGTCGTTATAGGCTTCGAACATGTCACGATAATGGTGATTTCCGGGAAAAGATGCACCAACGTGTAGGGGCGACTTTAGTCGCCCCTACCGTCCCGACAGCACCTACCGATCCTGCAGGCATGCGCCGTTGGGACGTTTGTTCCTGGGAATCGCCCAAGTTGATTTCCTGAACACCGGACACCGTCGACTCGGATGTAGGTGCGACTTCAGTCGCACCGACCAGAACGCAGGTGCGACTGAAGTCGCACCTACACTGACCGGTACCCAAATTGTCGGAAGTCACCTAAGTTACACAACGAAAACAATCGTTGTCGTTGTCGGTCTGGATATCACATGCGAAGGCGATACCTCGCGGCGAGGGCCGATCAGGACCCGTCCCCCAACTGGTCCAGGTCCAGACCCCAGCGGTCCAGCATCTGGCGGTAGACCGTCAGTTCGGCGTCCGCGAAATAGCCGTCCGAGCGGGCGATCAACAGCAGCGCACTGGCCAGAAAGCGGCGTTGGTCCGGCTCGGTGACGCCGGCCAGCACACGGTCCACCCAGTCCATGTCGGCCAGACCCACGTAGCGGGCCGTTCCGGCGTGGGCGATGAGGTCATCGCAGTAGGCGTCGAACACCTGTGCGAAAAGATCCCGATCCGCACCCAGCGTCTTCAGTATCCCGAGGCGCTCCAGGATGTCGATCTCGCCCTCGGCGACATCGCCGTCGCAGACGATGAAAAGTGCGATCAGCCGCAGGCAGGCCTGCGGGCTGTTCTCCGGATAAGGGGTCAGTTCGGGCTGGGTCATGAGGACTCCGTCGACGATCAAACGACACAAGGCGCGGCATGATCGCACAGGCCGCCCCCCGCGGACGATCGGAACCATTGCCAGGGTCCGTCACGAACGCGGAGAATCAGCGGTTACGGCGTACGCGCCGCCATCACGGACCCGCCGCCATGTTCTTCCCGATCCCCGAGCCCGTCCGCCGTCAGGCCAAATCCCCGCATGAGGTGGCCATGGTCAATCTGGTGCTGTTCAACCTGCTGATGCTGATCGCTCTGCTGGGCGGGAGCTTCGTGGAGTCGGATTCGTCCCTGGCGCCCTACAAGATCCTGGGGGTCGCGGTGCCGCTGTGCATCTCGCTCGCCATCGTGGCTTACACCTGGGTGCGCGCGCGGCGTGCCGCACGTGACGGCCCCTGGTTCCTGGCCGCCCACTGGCGGTTGGCGGGGATCCGCTACAGGATTCTGTTGATCGCCTACCTGGTCGGTACCGGCCTGATCGGACTGGGTTGGCTGCTGGCACACGCCCAAAAATCAGCCGGGATGCAGGATTTAATGTTCATCGCGCTGCAACGGGTGGCGATCGCACCCATGTTGATAACGCTGATGGTGCTCGTCATGTTGGAGTCCGGCGCCATCTACCAGGCCCAGCGGGGCGAAGTGCCGGACGGTCTCGTCAAGCGCGTTCCGCCGCCCGCGGACCTCGCGGGAGCGGACGCGGAATTTGCATCGGCGCCGCCTTCGGCCTGATCATGCGCCGCCCGGCCGCAACCGGGCGAACAATTCTGAATCGTATCCACACGCAACACGCACCGCGGAGCCCTCATGAACCTGACACCCAACCTGCTCGTCGCCGCCATCCTGTCCGTCGGCGCCCCGACCGCCATGGCCGCCAACCCGAAGGTCGCACTGGACGTGACCATCGGCGGCGAGCCGGCCGGCACCATCACCATCGAGCTGTTCGCCGACGTGGTGCCGAAAACCGCGGAGAATTTCCGCGCCCTGTGCACCGGCGAGAAGGGTATGGGCAAAAGCGGCAAACCGCTGGCCTATGCGGGCAGCACCTTCCACCGCATCATTCCAGGCTTCATGATCCAGGGCGGCGACTTCACCCGCGGCAACGGCACCGGCGGCGAGTCAATCTACGGTGAGAAGTTCGAAGACGAGAACTTCAAGCTCAAACACTTCGGCCCCGGCACCCTGTCCATGGCCAACGCCGGTCCGAACACCAACGGGTCGCAATTTTTCATCACCGTGGCCGACACCTCCTGGCTGGACGGCAAGCATGTCGTCTTCGGCAAGGTGGTCGACGGCATGGATGTGCTGAAGAAGATGGAAGCCCAGGGCAGCCGTGCCGGAACCACGCAGTCCGAGGTCAAGCTGGCCGCCTGCAAGCAGCTCTGAGCGGGCGTACCTGGTTCGCGGCCGGGAGCGGCCGCGACCCTCAGCGCGCCGCCTCCTCCAGAGCACCGGGTGTCACCACACGACAACGACGACAAGAGGACTACACCATGCCCGGTCTGCATCGACAGTCGGTCGTCTGCGCACTGCTCGCCATGGCTTGGGCATGGCCCGTCGCGGCGGAACAGCAGCTTGTTACATCAACTTGCCACGATCATACCGGGGGGCAGATTTTTTCATTGAGGAGACCATCGACGGCGACCGCCATCGGGCGCTGAAGGTCGCCAAGATCGACCTGACCGACAAGGGTATTTCCAGACTTCTGGTGTTCACGGCTGTCCCCGGCGGAATCGATGAAGGGGATACCTATATGCCCAGTGCAAACCCGCAGCGGATCATGACGGTGCTCGGTCACTTCGAGGTGGAGTCCGCGCTCGGTATTGGCCAGCGGGCAAGTGGGATCCGTGCCTGTTGCCGTGGGAACCGGACCTGAAGGAGCGCGAGCCGGTACCGGCGCCGGGAACCATCGTCGCCACGCCCTCCCCGGACCTGAAGACCACCGGGGTCGATCTGGACCTGCTGGTGGACGCGGCCCAACCCGCCTTCCGGCGTTTTGCCATGGAGTCCATTCCGGTGATTTTTGCCGAGTGCATCTCCAGCGGCGTGAGCATGTACGCCCAGATCGCCTATGTGCTGGCCACCGCGGAGCACGAGGCGGGATGCGGCAAATGGATGCGGGAGCTGTGGGGACCGACCGCGGCGCAGCGTGGCTACGAGGGTCGCAGTGACCTCGGCAACACCCAGGCCGGCGATGGCCTGCGCTTCCGCGGACGCGGCTATGTGCAGATCACCGGTCACGCCAGTAACTATCTGGCGGCGCTGACCCGCCCGTCCAATCCAGACTAGCGACCCGGTCCGCCTGACATCGCGTGCAGGTCCCGGCCGGTCCGCACGGCGGCGTTTCCCCGTGGAGCGGCAGCACGTCCACATATTAAGCGGGTATATTCTGACCATTGCACTACTCCCCCCGCTGATATACTGCCAGTGTCCCGCGCCCCTTTCGTTGCGACCACTTTCCGGGAATCCCTATGAACAACACCCCCGATATCGATCCCCAAGAAACCCAGGAGTGGCTCGATGCACTCGAGGCCGTGCTTGACCAGGAAGGCGCCGAGCGCGCCCACTTCCTGCTGGAGCGGCTCATCGACCAGGCCCGACGCTCCGGAGCCGACCTTCCCTACAGCGCCAACACCGCGTATCTCAACACGATTCCGGTACCCCAGCAGCAGCCGTTCCCCGGTGATCGGGCGATGGAGCGGCGCATCCGCTCTTTCGTGCGCTGGAACGCCATGGCGATGGTGGTCCAGGCCAACCGGCTGTCCACCGAGCTGGGGGGCCATATCGCGTCCTTCGCGTCCGGCGCCACGCTGTTCGATGTCGGCTACAACCACTTTTTCCATGCCCGCACCCCCGAGCACGGCGGCGATCTGGTCTTCGTCCAAGGTCACTCGGCCCCCGGCATCTATGCCCGGGCCTTTCTGGAGGGCCGGATCAGCGAGGACCAACTCCACAATTTCCGCCAGGAAGTCGACGGCGGCGGGCTGTCCTCCTACCCCCACCCCTGGCTGATGCCCGATTTCTGGCAGTTCCCCACGGTATCGATGGGGCTCGGTCCGATCATGGCGATCTACCAGGCGCGCTTCATGCGCTACCTGCATGACCGCGGGATCGTCGACACCAGCAAGCGCAAGGTCTGGGCCTTCCTCGGCGACGGCGAGATGGACGAGCCCGAGTCGTTGGGGGCCATTGCGCTGGCCGCCCGCGAGGGGTTGGACAATCTGGTGTTCGTGGTCAACTGCAACCTGCAGCGCCTGGATGGTCCGGTGCGCGGCAACGGCAAGATCATCCAGGAACTGGAGCGCGACTTCCGCGGCACCGGCTGGAACGTCATCAAGGTCATCTGGGGCAGTTACTGGGACAAACTGATCGCCCGCGACAAGGACGGGCTGCTCCTGAAACGCATGGAGGAGTGTGTCGACGGCGACTACCAGACCTACAAGGCCAGGGACGGCAAGTATGTGCGTGAGCACTTTTTCGGCGCCTATCCGGAACTGCTCGACATGGTCGCCAACATGACCGACGAGGACATCTGGCGCCTGAACCGCGGCGGCCACGATCCGGCGAAGGTCTATGCCGCCTACGCCGCCGCCATGCAGAGCAACGGCAAGCCCACGGTGATTCTGGCCAAGACGGTCAAGGGCTACGGCATGGGCGTGGCCGGCGAGGGGATGAACATCACCCACTCGCAGAAAAAGATGGGGGAGGAGTCGCTCAAAGCCTTCCGCGACCGCTTCAATATCCCGATTTCCGAGGATCAGATCGCCGCCGCGCCCTTCTACAAGCCGGCGCCGGACAGCGCCGAGCAGAAATACCTGCTTGACGTGCGCGAGCGTCTCGGCGGCTTCCTGCCCGCCCGTTACGACGATGCCGCGGCGCTTGCGGTCCCGCGGTTGGAAGTCTTCAAAGCGCTGCTGGAAGGCACCGGCGAGAAGGAGATGTCCACCACCATGGCCCTGGTGCGCATCCTGAACCTGCTGGTGCGCGACCCGGAGATCGGGCGCTTCGTGGTCCCGATCGTGCCGGACGAGGCGCGCACCTTCGGGATGGAAGGCATGTTCCGCCAGCTCGGCATCTACTCCTCCCTGGGCCAACTCTATGAGCCGGTGGACGCGGATCAGGTGATGTCCTACCGCGAGGACAAGAAGGGCCAAATCCTCGAGGAGGGCATCAACGAGGCCGGCGCCATGTCGTCCTGGATCGCGGCGGCCACGGCTTACGCCAATCATGGCCAGGCGATGATCCCCTTCTACATCTATTACTCCATGTTCGGCTTCCAGCGCATCGGCGACCTGGCCTGGGCGGCCGGCGACATGCAGGCGCGCGGCTTCCTGATCGGCGCCACCGCCGGACGGACCACCCTGGCCGGCGAAGGGCTCCAGCATCAGGACGGCCACAGCCACCTGATGGCCGCGACCATTCCCAACTGCGTGTCCTACGACCCGACCTACGCCTACGAGCTCGCGGTCATCGTCCAGGACGGCCTGCGCCGGATGTTCCAGAACCAGGAGCGGTGCTTCTACTACATCACCGCGATGAACGAGAATTATCCCCAGCCGGCCATGCCGGAAGGTGTCGCGGACGGCATACTCAAAGGGATGTATCGCATTCAGGCGGGTGAGGCGCGCGCCCATCGGGTGCAGTTGCTGGGCGCCGGCACCATTTTGCGCGAAGTGGAGGCCGCCGCCGAGTTGCTGGCCCAGGATTTCGACGTGGGTGCCGATGTCTGGAGCGTCACCAGTTTCAACGAACTGCGGCGCGAAGGCATCGACGCGGAACGCTGGAACATGCTCCACCCGGATCAGGAGCGGCGCGTCACCTTTGTGGAATCGCAACTGGCCGCGACCAGCGGCCCGATCATCGCCGCCACGGATTACATGCGCGCTTACGCCGACCAGATCCGCCCCTACTGCCCGCGCCGCTATGCCGTGCTCGGAACCGACGGTTACGGGCGCAGCGACTTGCGCAGTCAGTTGCGCAAGTTCTTCGAGGTGAATCGCTATTACGTGGCCGTGGCCGCACTCAAGGCCCTGGCGGACGAGGGCGAGATCCCCGCGGCCACGGTCGCGCAGGCAATCGCGAAATACCGCATCGACCCGGACAAACCCAACCCGGCGACGGTCTGAAGCGCCCGGCAACACAGGTTTTGGAGAACATCGCGTGGCAACTGTCGAAACAATCCTGCTGCCCGACGTCGGGGACTTCGCGGGCGTCGAGATCATCGAGATCCTGGTTGCCCCCGGCGACCGGATCAGCGTCGAACAACCCATGCTCTCACTGGAGAGCGACAAGGCGACCATGGAGGTTCCCGCACCGCGCGCCGGTGTGGTCAAAGAATTGCTGGTCAAGCTCGGGGACAAAGTCAGCTCGGGCCGCCCGCTGCTGACGCTGGAGACGGAGGGCGAGTCGACGGCTTCGGCCCCGGCCGCGAAACCGGCTCCGGCCGCGGCGGCCCCGGTCACCGCGGCAGCGGCTGCCCCCGCAGCGGCCCCGGCGCGTACCGGTCCCGCTGAAACGCTCTCGGTCGTGCTGCCGGACATCGGCGACTTTACCGATGTGCCAGTGATCGAAGTTCTGGTGAAACCCGGCGACCAGATCGCGGTGGATCAATCCCTCGTGACCCTGGAAACCGACAAGGCGACGATGGAGGTGCCCTCCCCCAACGCCGGCTTGGTGGAGAGTGTCGCGGTCAAGGTCGGGGACAAGCTGACTCAGGGCGATCTGATCCTCACGTTGCGGGGCGAGGCCGCGGACACGGCACACGCTGAGACACCGGCACCGCAACCGACCCCGGCGGCGCCCGCCGCCCGTGCCCCCGGCGAGCCCGAACCCCGCCCGGCGCCGGTGCCCGCGCGCCCGGAAGACCTGGCCCTGACCGGATCAAAGCCCCACGCCAGCCCTGGGATACGGCGCTTCGCCCGCGAGCTTGGCGTCGATCTGCGCCTGGTCACCGGCTCCGGACCCAAGGCCCGGATCTTGCGCGAGGACGTGCAGGGCTATGTCAAGGGTGCCCTGGCCGTGGTGGCATCGCCCCAGGCGGCCGCTGCTGCACCCGGCGCCCTGCCCTTCGGCCTGACAGCCGCCGCGGAGGTGGACTTCGCCAAGTTCGGTCCGGTCGAGGTTCAGGAACTCCAGCGCATCAAGAAACTCAGCGGCCGGCACCTGCACCGCTGCTGGCTCTCCATCCCCCATGTCACGCAATTCGAGGACGCGGACATCACCGACCTGGAGGACTTCCGCAAAGCGCAGAAGGACGCCGCCGAACAGGCCGGCGTCCGGCTCAGCATCCTGCCGCTGCTGCTCAAGGTCGCGGCCGTGGCGCTCAATCAGATGCCCAAGGTCAAATCATCGCTCAGCACGGACGGCGAATCGCTGATCCTCAAGCAGTACACCCACATCGGCGTCGCCGTGGACACCCCCAACGGTCTGGTGGTCCCGGTCGTGCGCGACGTGGACAAGAAGAGCGTCTTCGAGCTGGCACGGGAACTCGGTGACCTGGGTAAGAAAGCGCGCGACGGCAAACTGCTGCCGACCGAGATGCAGGGCGGCTGTTTCACCATCTCCAGCCTGGGGGGCATCGGCGGCACCCACTTCACCCCCATCGTCAACGCCCCGGAGGTCGCCATCCTGGGGGTATCGCGGGCAGACATGAAACCGGTGTGGAACGGCAGCGAGTTCCGGCCCCGGCTGATGCTGCCGCTGTCGCTCTCCTATGACCACCGGGTCATCGACGGCGCCGAAGGGGCGCGTTTCACCACCCTGCTCTGCCATCTCCTGGCGGATATCCGGCGGTTGTTGCTCTGAGCCTGTCAACCGGCGGCGGATCGACCGCCGCCGGCTCGGCCTTCACATCGTTCCGGCCAGCGATATTTATCCGGCGTTTAAGGCTTTACCGTGAAAGTGCGTAGTCAGGCCATCCTGGCCTGGCGGCGTCGGGGCTGGAACAGTCAGGGCTGGAAGCCCTGACTACGCAGCCTCGCACACCGACAGTTGCGACAGTGGTCGAGAGGACTTGGCGACTGCTGTCTCTTTCGGCGCATGGCCCCTTGATTACGATTCAGGAAATGCGGTCGGCCGCCGGCATTTCAGTAGCGGCCAAACGCGCTTTTCGAAAAATGGTAGGCTTCAGTCACCGAGGTGAAACAGCGGGTCGAAGGCGACTATCCGCCTTGGTCGGTCAAATAATGGAGCGCGCGACGCATGCTTGGATTGAGCTTAAGAGAGGAATTCCGCGGCAAACGCCTGAAAGGCACGGCCATCGAGTTGTCCAACGACGCCAACACCGGCGCGACCCAGGTCGCGGCAAAGGCTTTTCTGGATATCACCTATCCAACCCATGACCTGCTGAAAGGGATCGAAGCGGTCGGGCCGAACCAAGGCCGTCCGGTGGTGGTCATCGGCGAGCGCGGTCTGGGTAAGTCGCACTTGCTGGCCGCCCTCTATCACGCCGTCAACGACACCGCCTCGACCAGCACCTGGCTGCAATCCTGGGCGAACACCCTCAACAAGCCGGAGATCGGCCAGATCGCCCTGCGCAACAAGATGCTGGTCATCGGCGAGACCCTGCATCGTCACCGCCACAAGTTTCTCTGGGACATCCTGTTCGACCGTCACCCCCACGGCACCTATATCAAGGGCAAGTGGGAGGGCATGGGCGCTGCCAAGACCGACATCCCATCCGATCGGCTGATCGTCGAACTGCTCGAAAACCGGCCCACGATGCTGCTGCTGGACGAGTTCCAGACCTGGTTTGATACCCTGATCGACAGCAGGAACAGCCCCGGAAAGAGTTGGGCCTTCAATTTCATCCAGATTCTGTCGGAGATCGCCAAGGAACGACCCGACCTCCTCGTCCTCGTCATCTCGGTCCGCAACGGGAGCAGCGACGCCTATCAGCAGGTGCACCGCGTCAACCCGGTCCCCATCGACTTCATGGCCGGCGGCAATCCCGAGCGGGTCCAGCAGGACCGCCGGCGGATGTTGCTGCACCGGCTCTTCGAGAATCGCCTGCAGATCGGCAAGGCCGAAATCGAGGGCCTGGTGGCACCGCACGTCTGCGAATATCTTCGTTTGATGGAGGTGCCGCCGGCGGAGCATGACCGCAAGCATCGCGAGTTTCTGGCCGCCTGGCCCTTTGCCCCTCACCTGCTGCGCCTGCTCGAAGACCAGGTCCTGATCGCGACCGACGCACAGGAGACGCGCGACATGATTCGCATCCTGGCCAACCTCTACAAGAGTCGCGGCCAGGCATCACCGGTCCTGACGGCCGCGGATTTTCGCCTCGACGACGACGCCTCCGGCATCGGTGCGCTGCTGGACTCCGTGTCGAACGAGCATCACCGCCGGCTGCGGGCCAAGGCCCAACAGAACATCCTCTCGGTCACCGACGCCATCCGCGACCATGCCAAGGTCGCCCCGCATTTGCAGGCAATCCTGGGGGCGCTCTGGCTAAGGTCGATCGCGGTCGGCAACCTGGCCGGCGCCGAGCCGGCCACCCTGCAGACCGACATCACGCATGACACGCCAATCGACGACAACGCCTTCCAGGTCGAATTGGCGACCATCATCGAGAACAGCTTCAACATCCACCCGGACGGACCCAAGCTCGTCTTTCGCGAAGAGGAGAACCCGCAAGCCAAGCTGATGGCCTGCGCGCGCAACGACAAGCTGTTCGCCGACGGCTCCGATCTGGCGCAGCTCGCCCGCGAGACCCGCTATGTCATCGGCGGTACCGAGGAAGTCGCCAAGACCTTTCGGGTGATTGCCCTGCCCAAGACCTGGCAAACCGACCCCTGGACGGCACTGGACGAGACCGAGCGTCCGGAGCACTGGGACAACCGCCTGCCCATCCTGGTGCTGCCGGAAGAACCCGACAACCTCGATCAGCGTCTCGGTAACTGGCTCAAAGACCAGCTACAGCAGCGCCGCAATACCATCCGCTTCCTGCTCCCGCGTGCCGGTTCGGGCAATGCGTTTCTTGATCGCGAACTGTTGATCCTCGCGCGGATGGATCTGAAGGCCCAGGAGTGGAGCGGCCAGAGTCCCGACTACCGCAGGCTCCACACCAAGTACCAGGGGGAATTGCGCGACCACCTCAAAAAGCGGTTCGATCGCTTTGCCGTGCTCCAGCGCTGGGATTACGTGAACCCGAGCCAGTGCCGGTTCAGCATTGAGGCCCTCAAGAAGCAAGGGGCGCAGATCCCCGAGGCCATCGAAGAAGGACTGGTCAACGACCTCTTCGTACCGGAAGACTTTGCGGACCTCGTGTTGGAGACCGCCGCGGCCAACTCCAGTGTAGGCAAGTTGCTGGGCGAGTTGCAGGAGCCCCGCCCGGGCGGCAAGGATTGCATCCCCTGGCTGGGCGAGACCCTCATGAAGGAACGCATCCTGCGGCTTTGCGCGCAAGGCAAGATCGCGATCAATCTCCGCGGCCTCGAACACCTGCAAACGCATCCGGGCGAAGACGAAGACACGGCCTGGAGGCGCTTGCGCCCCAAGCTCTCGGTGACGGGCCGTCAACTCCACGAAGTGTTCCTCATGGAGCCCGCGGCCGTTTCGAGCACCGGAGGCATTACCCCGCCTGGGCCGCAACCGACAGGGGATACCGGCGGTGACCCGCCTGATGGCGGTACCACACCGACACCAAAGCCCGATGACACAGAACATCAAACGGATGGTCAAACCACGCCAGGCGGTGCCGGTATCTTTGGCGGAGGCGCGCCTGGCGGCCCGAAACCGTGGGTCACGCTGAGCAACCCGCCCACCTCGCCCCTGAACCTCATCGGTAAACTGGAAAACTGGGGCATCGGCCCGGCGACGCCCGTCGCGGCGGTGTCGATCAAGCTGTCCGCTGCCACCGGTGCTCAACTCAAGGAACTGCTCAAGAAGCTGCCGGACGGCATGACCTTTGAGCTAAGCCTGGAGAAGGAGGACACCTGATGGCCCTCGACGCGGACCTGTTGCTCAACCTCGCCAAAGACCCGGCCAAAGACGCCTGGCGCATCATCATCGACCAGGCGGTCGAGATCGCCTCCCGGCCGCTGACCGAGGGCAAAGCGGCCACTGAGGTGACCAAACGCGACCGCGAGATCGGCGCGCTGGATCACTTTCTCTCCTCCAGCGGATGGGACCTTTGGCAAGTTTTTGGCGACCCCAGCCGCAGCGGGGTCGAGCGCACCGCTGATCGACTCGTGCGTTGGTGGGCCGAACCCGCTGTTGGCGGTGGGAGTGCCAAGGCCGTACTGATCCTTGATGGGCTTTCGCTGCGCGAACTCCCATGGCTGCTCCAGGGTGCGCTGGCGCGAGGCTTCACCCTGTTCGAGGTGGCGGCCACGGCCTCGGAACTGCCCGGCGAGACCACCGCATTTGCCCAGGCGCTCGAATTCAGCAGTCGCAGCCAACTTCAGAGCAACGGCGGCGGCAGCACTCACCGGCTTGCGCCCGCCCACACCGAAAGCGCCGACCTGCCTTGGAGGGACTGCGCGGCCTTGATCAACAGTCAACCGAACTGGGTCTTCTGGCATCATTGGCCCGACAGCAAGATGCACGACGGGTCCGGTGCCGGCCAGGGACTCGACACCCTGACCCGCGACGCCGCCCTGCAACTCACCAGCGACGATTTCTGGTTTTTCGTCGAGCGGCTGGCCCAGGGACGACGATTGGTCATCACCTCAGACCACGGTTACGCCGCAACCGGCTACTTTCCCGATGCGGATGGCGAGGTCGGCCAATTCCTTAAAGCGACCTTCGCCAGTGGACGCAGCCTGGCCGGTAGCGCGGACCCCGGTCCCTTCGTGCCGCCCGTAGCGCTCCAGATCGACAGCCCCCACGGCCCCCATCTCCTGGCCCTTGGCCGAAGGAAATGGAAGAGCCAAGGCGGTTACCCGACCCTGACGCACGGGGGCCTGTCGCTGCTGGAGGTTCTGTCACCCTACGTTGAATTATCAAAGGACGGCGGCTAAAGCGATGGCTGCCGGCAATTCCAAACTTGGCGAACCGTCCCGCGCTGCCTGGTGGATGCGGCGCGCGCGAGCGCCGTGGCTGGTCCCAAGCTCCCGGCGGCGCGCCTTATCCACCCTACGGCGATGCCATGACAGTAGGGTGGATAAGCGTAGAGCATCCACCAACAGCCCTGACGCTAATGCAATCCTGGGGAGAAAACACATGGGCCTTGTACATGCAGACCTGAACCTGAAGAATCCCCGCACCGGGGACCAGATGACCGTCCGCGCGATGGCCGACAGCGGCGCCCTGTTGATGTGCATTCCCCAGCATGTGGCACTGCAACTCCAATTGGAGGAATTGGAGCGGCGCGAAGTGACGCTGGCGGACGGCAACCGTCACCTCGTGCCCTATGTCGGCCCGCTGCAGGTCCAGTTCAGTAACCGCCGCTGCTTTACCGGCGCCCTGGTGCTGGGGGACGAGGCGCTCTTGGGATCGGTGCCGATGGAGGACCTGGATGTGCTCATCGATCCTGCCCGCCAGCGGCTCATCGTCAATCCCGAGAGTCCGAACATCGCCGTTGCCCCGGTGAAATCAAACAGCCTGATGGGAGGCCATTAAACATGCAACTCGAAATCGATCTCGATCGGCCGCACCACGAACGGTTGCGCCAACTGCAGGATCGCTTGCAGCAACCCCTGGACATCGTCATTGCCCGACTGGTCGATTTGGGATATGCACTCTCCGCAAAGGACTCAGCCTTGGAGACCATACCGGCATTGAACACTGTCCGCGATCTGGACGGGGACACACCCGACGAGGACCAGGCATGGGCACAGCTACTCGGCGATCCAATCGTCCCCAATAGCATTCGGTCGCTGAGTTGGAGCGAGGCGGAGGTACTGGACACCCGCCTGCGACTGCGCTCCTTTGCCGACGATTGGAATGACGTCGGGATGGACGCTTACAATGAACTATAAACGCGGTGACGTCATTCTGGTCAGGTTCCCGAATTCGGATTTGAAAACCTACAAGAAACGTCCCGCGCTGATCGTACAGGACAACCGATTGAACACTGGCCTGCCGCAAACGATCGTCGCCTTGATTACCTCGAACATGACCCGTACCGGCGCAACCCGTGTGATGTTCAAGCAGAATGCTCCGGCTGGTCGGACGATGGGGCTGCTCTCGGATTCCGTAGTTGTCACCGACAACCTGGCGACTGTTCTGGAACGGGAGATCGACAAGGCCATCGGGCGTTGCCCGGACATGCCGTTAGTCGATCAGGCATTGAAAAACACCTTGGGGCTCGCCTGATGGCTACCAAGAAAGAGATCCTCGCACAACAAGTCGCCCGGGCCGTCGGTGCCGGCAAAGTCGTTGCGCTGGAAACCGTCGATTTCAACGACCCCAATCGTCCGAAGACCTGTCTGGAGGTGGACTTTCCGATCCTGCCCGTGAATCAGGTAGCGATCATCGAAGGCAACGCCGGCAAGCCCATCTATCAGATGTCGAAATGGTGGGCACGGCGGCGCTCCAGCGTCTTCCGCTCGATGCTGATTGCGGCGGCCACCAAGGCCCCGGATGACCCCTCGCACGCGGCCAAGCTGGTGTGGGACAACTATTACGCCAATCACCAGAAGAAGGGAGCTTTCAGCCACCTGAAAGTCGCGGACATCTTTATGGGCGGCGGGACCACGCTGGTGGAGGGCTCACGGCTCGGGATGCAGATGATCGGCAACGACCTGAATCCCGTCGCCTGGTTCATCGTCAAACAGGAGTTGGCCAATGTCGACCTGGATGAGGTCAAGCGGTTGCTCGCCGACATCGAGGCCGAGGTCAAGCCGCAGATCATGCCCTTCTACGCCTGCGACGGACCCAATGGCGAGAAGGGCAAGTGGACTCACGTGCCGACCGGACGGATCGAGAGCGAGGACTTCGACCCGCTGTTGCTGACTCCGGAACAGCGGCGCGAGTACAGCTACGAAGGACCGGAGATCATTTACACCTTCTGGGCAAAGCACGGACCCTGCCAGGTGACGGGATGTGGGCACCGCACACCGATTATGAGCAGTCCGGTGATGGCGGTGAAGACGCTTAGCGTCAAACACTGGGAACGAAGCTGCAGTATGTGCGGTGGGCATTTCCACGTTGAAGAAGAGTCTGCGCGGATGGGACCCGATATTCCGTTCTACGTGGCCCCGTCAGAGCTGGCTTTCTCCGTATTGGACAGGAAAAAGGGCGTCATGTGCCCGTACTGCCAACATACCGAGCTCGTCAATCTCGGTAAGGGTGTGAACAAGAAGGTGAACCTTAGCCTGCTGGTGCATCCGCAATGGCTGGCGGGTAGCCCGAAGCAGGATGTCGATGGAAGGTTGTTCGGTGGATCGGCTCAGGATGATTCAGTTGCCACTGCTCGGTGGAATCAAGAGCGGGCATCCAAGATTCGACTGCTAGAGGTCCGTGGTGATCTGCCGGACGTGGTGACGTGCCCCGCAACAAGTATGACCTTCAGCACGGACAAAGCGGGTGGGACTGTACCCAAAAAGTCACACTTTGCTTGCTCTGCTTGTGGCGCGACTCAGGGCGTGCTCACCAGCGTCAAGGCGAGCGGCAAGACTGGACCGATGGCTGGCTATGCAATTCAAGGTTATGCGCCGAAACGAAATGCCGAAGGCGCATCCTATAGTGGGCGGTTTTTCTCTCCATTTGATGAACGGGTCGCGCGTCAATACGATGCGGCAGTATCTGAGTGGGACAAAAGAAAGGACACGGATCTTGCGAACTATTGGCCGAGGAGCGAGATTCCTTTCGGCTTTATGACCCACATGAATAACGGCGGAATACCTAATCACGGATTCACTCACTGGTGGACGCTTTTCAATTCTCGCCAATTGCTAGTTCACTCACAATTGCTGAGGGCAACTGTTACAATCGGAGATTATAGCTGGGCGACTCGGGAATTTGTGCTTGGAGCGTTTCAGCAGTATCTGCGAAATCAAAGCCTTTTCACATTATGGAACACTCAGGCGGATAAGCTGGAGCCGCAGTTTGCCAACAATAATTTCCATCCTAAATCAACAGTCATTGAAAACTGTGTTTTTTCTCTCCTAGGTCGTGGTAACTGGGCATCCTGCACGGAGGGTATTATCGAGGGCTGCGAATGGAAGAGTCATCCATGGGAGGCTGTAACCGCGGAAACTCTCAAACGCCAGTATCCAAAAATTGCAAGCGGCATTTCCGGTAAGAGCGAGAAGGTCTATCCCAGTGATTTGGTCGGCACTGCCGAACTAACTTGCGGTTCATCAACTGATCTTGTTCATTTGAGCGACTCCAGTCTCGATCTAGTCATTACCGACCCGCCTTTCGGCGGCCTGCTTCACTATTCCGAATTGTCGGATTTTTTCCACGTCTGGCTGCGTCTTGTCCTGACAAATCATTATCCGAATGTGTTTAGCGCCGAGCACACGCCAAAATCTCTGGAAGCGGTCGCTAATCGTGCCCGCGAACCCGAGAACCCGGACGGCTTCTATCAGCGCCTGCTGACACAGTGCTGGCGCGAGGGTCATCGCATTCTTAAGCCTTTCGGCATCCTCGCTTTCACTTTTCATCATAGTGAAGATGAGCCCTGGGTTGCTGTGTTGGAATCTTTGTTCGAAGCAGGTTTCTATCTTGAAGCGACCTATCCGATCCGTTCGGACGAGACTAAGGGAGAAGGTAGTAAACCGGGAACCTTCGGTTCTCAGCAAATCGAGTACGACATCATCCACGTCTGCCGCAAACGCACCGAAGAGCCCAAGGCCGTCAGTTGGGGCCGAATGCGCCGTGAGGTGATGGCCGACGTGCGTCAACTCCAAGGTATGCTCGAAAACCATGCCAAGGAGGGCCTGCCCGCCGCGGACCTCCAGGTGATCCGGCGCGGCAAAGCGCTGGAATACTTCTCGCGCCACTACGGCAAGGTCTATGTCGATGAGGGACGACCGATCTCGGTCAGGGATGCGCTGGTCGGCATCAATCAGCTCATCGACGAGGACGCCGACAAAGGCAAGGAACAACCGCCGGTCAATGCCGAACCCATCACCCGGCAGTTCCTACGCACCTTCGGCTCGGCCCTCGAGATCAAGCGCGACCAACTTCAGAAATTCCTCAAAGGCTCCATCACCACCCCGGACGAGTTCGTTCAGCGTGGCTGGTGCAGCGAGAAGAACAAGGTCTTCACCCGAACCAACCCGCTCGACTTCGCCCGTGACTGGTCAGGCAAGCACAAGCGTAAACTCACCGCCGACCTGGATCAGGCGCTGGTATTGGTCGGGGCCTGTTTCGACGGCAGCGGCATCAACGCCTCCGATACGCTGAAAAACGCCAATTTCAAGCCGCATGTGGCCCTCAAGCCGCTGCTGGAGTGGCTGATCAAACAGGGCCCGGACCAACCCAGCCGCAATGCCGCGACCCGCGCTGCCGTGATCTATAACGCATGGGCGGCCACCCAGGCCGTCAAGCCCCGACAGGGCGATCTCTTTGCGAACGAGGATTATTGATGATCGACTTGACTGAATGGATCAGCATCGACCCCGATATCCGCGGCGGCAAACCCTGCATTCGCGGTACCCGCATCACGGTCTACGACATCCTGGAATACCTGGCAGGCGGTATGACCGAGGCGGACCTGCCGGCGGATTTCCCTAGCCTCAAACCCGAGCATCTGCGGGCCGTGCTGATGTTTGCAGCGCAGCGCGAACGCCGTCTCTCGGTGCGCCTGCCTTGTGAAATGGCTGCTTGATGTTCAATGGTTACCCCATGATACCTGACCCGCTGACGCTTGATGCGGCAAGGCGTTTTCTCGATACGGTCGCGAGCCGTTATCCCTTCCGCCAGGCCTGGCTGTTCGGCAGCCGGGCGCGGGGAAACGCGCGCCCGGATAGCGATCTTGATATCGCGCTGCTGCTCGATGGACCGCGCGAGGCCTTCATAGCCGCCAAGCTGGCTTTGGACGATCTTGCGTATGACATCCTCTTGGAAACAGGGATCCATATCCAGCCGCTGCCCCTGTGGCAAGACGATTGGGACGTGCCTGGGACGTTTCCGAATCCGGGTTTAATCGCAGCCATTCGGCGCGAGGGGGTGCCCCTGTGACACCTTATGCTGATTTGGATCTCGAAGCCATGCTGACCGATCTCGAATCGGATCGGGTCGAGCGCAAGGAGTCGTTTAAGGGCAAGGCTCCGGACACGGTGCGCGAGGCTGTCTGTGCCTTCGCTAACGATCTGGCTGGACACGGCGCGCCGGGCGTCGTGTTTATCGGCGCGCGCGATGACGGCACGCCAGTCGGACTGAATGTTTCGGACGAGTTCTTGCGGCAGTTGGCGGACATCAAGACCGACGGCAACATCGCGCCGCCGCCGACTCTGCTGGTGGAGAAGCGCCGGCTGCTTGGGCATCAGCTCGCGGTCATCACGGTGTGGCCTTGTGATACACCCCCAGCGCGTTGCCGGGGCCGGGTCCATGTGCGCTGGGGACCGCGGCGTGGATTGGCCAGCGCGCAGGATGAGCGCATCCTGAACGAGCGCCGTCGGCATCGGGATCGCCCCTTCGATGTGCAGCCGGTCCCTTCAGCCACCATCGACGATCTCGACCGCCTGCGCTTCGAACAGGAGTATCTGCCATCCGCCGTTGCTGCGGACGTTCTGACGTCTAACGAGCGGAGCCTCGAGCAGCGCCTGGCTGCCACCAAAATGATTCTGTCCGATGTCGAGCCCATCCCGACGGTATTGGGTCTGCTCGTCGTTGGCAAGAGTCCGATCGATTGGCTGTCCGGTGCCTATACCCAGTTTCTGCGCGTTGCCGGAGTCGATCTTGCCGACCCCGTACAAGATGACGCGGTCATCGATGGTACGGTCGCCGATCAGATTCGCCGCCTGGAGGACAAGCTGAATGCACATAACGTTCAGGGCGTGCGTTTCGGCGACCTGGTGCAGGAGTCGCGTGAGGTGGCTTACCCGCTTGACGCGCTGCGCCAATTGACTCGCAACGCGCTGATGCACCGTACCTATGAGTCTACCCATTCGCCGGTTAGGGTCTATTGGTTCGACGATCGGATCGAGATCCACAATCCGGGCGGACCATTCGGCAGCGTGACGCCAGAGAACTTCGGCCTGCCTGGTGTGACCGATTATCGCAATCCGAATCTGGCGGAGGCGTTGCGGGCGCTCGGTTATGTCCAGCGGTTTGGCGCCGGTATCAGCATCGCCCGGCGCTTGCTTGGCGAGCGGTTGCGTTTCGAGGTTCAGCCTGGTTTCGTCGCCGCCATCGTGAGGGCTGCCAGGTGATCAGCATCGCCTTCTTCAACAACAAGGGCGGCGTTGGCAAGACCTCGCTCGTCTACCACCTGGCCCGAATGTATGGTGAGCTGGGTTATCGCGTCTTGGCGGCCGATCTCGATCCCCAGTCGAACCTGTCCATCATGGCCCTCAACGAGGAGCGGTTAGAGGAGTTGTGGCCCGATGATGAGCATCCGGAGACTATTTTCGGGGCCGTGCAGCCGCTCTTTGGCGGGACCGGAGATATCCGCGATGCGCATATCGAACCGATTACGGAGCGCGTTGCGCTGCTGGTTGGCGATCTGGCGTTGGCGCGTCTCGAAGATGATTTGTCTACCGAGTGGCCTCGCTGTCTCGAGGGAAGAGAGCGTGCGTTTCGGGTGACTTCGGCCTTTTGGCGGCTGATCGAAAAGGCTGCATCGAGCTATGAGGCGGAGGTCTGTCTGATCGACGTTGGTCCCAACCTTGGCGCCATCAATCGCGCCGCCCTCATCGCGGCCAGTCATGTGGTCGTGCCGGTCGCGCCGGACCTGTTCTCGCTGCAAGGCTTGAAGAACCTGGGACCAGTCTTACGCCAATGGCGTGAGACCTGGCGCCAGTCCTATGCTAAATCGCCCCTCAAAGGCGTGGCTTTACCCCAGGGTGAGATGACGCCGATCGGCTACGTACTGATGCAGCATGCCGAGCGTCTCGGGCGACCGACCAAGGCTTACGAACGGTGGCATGCGCGTATCCCAGGGGTTTATCGTGAGTCTGTGCTTGGCGAGGGTCGCTCGGTCTCGCCCGGTTCGACATCACCCGGCGGTGACCAGATTACCCGCATCAAACACTATCGGAGTCTGATGCCCCTGGCGATGGATGCACGCAAGCCGATGTTCCTGCTCAAGCCCGCGGACGGTGCGATCGGTGCACATCAAACGTATGTTCAGCAGTGCTATGGGGACTTCCGGACACTTGCCGAAGCAGTGGCGCGGCGCACCCGATTGCATTGGAGCGGCCAGCCATGAGACAGACCCTCGATACCGTCTGGCAACGCCGCGGCACCAGTTGGATCTGGGACGAGGAGGCGCGCAACCAGGTCTGCGCGGCCAGTGAGGTCTGGAGTCTGCGGCAACTCCTGCGTGCCGTGGGCCACTGGCCTGAAGACCTGCCGAGCAACGACAACAACACCCTGGTGGTCGCGGGACTGGAGGGCTGTCTCGACCTGCTGACCCCAGCGGACGCCGAGGCCTGGCTGGGCGATGTCATCAAAGACGCCATCCTGTCGTTCCAGTCCCACTACGAGGGGGAGGTGGCCCTCATTTTTTGGCTGCCCTCCGGCCAGGGACGGATCAAGGTCAATCCGGCCACCGAGGCGGTAACTTGGCGCTGCTCTGCCCCGCACGGCCAAGAAGCCCTGGATTTCGGCCGCGTCCTGTGGGGCGAGGCGCTCGATTATCCGCAGGAGGTCTTGCTGCGCGAGGGCGCCAAGCCGGCTGGGTTGTTCCACCTGCGCATCACCTGAGACCAGGGCTTGGAAGCGCAAACCGAACCCCAGTTTCAACCCGGCGAACGGATACTCCACCACGAGTACGGACAAGGTGTCGTCCTTGACTCCGTTCGCGATGGTTACCTGCGTGCCTTTTTCAGTGCCGGCGAGCGCCGCGTTCCGGTTGGATCCGTTTGCCGCCAGCTTACGCGTACGGAACGTATCCTGCGCGCCGTGGCAAGCGGCGCAGATCGCGCCCAAAAGGCTTGGCTCACCTACGAGGCCCACGCGCTGCCGGTGATGGAGAGCGCCGCGGCCCTGACCTCCGCCCGTATCGACCTGCTCCCGCACCAGGTGGTGTTGACCCATCGCATCGCTACAGCATCCCCTCGACGCTACCTGATTGCAGACGAGGTGGGTCTGGGCAAGACCATCGAGACCGCGCTGATCCTGCGGGAGTTGGCCAGCCGCGGGGAACTGGTCCGGGCGCTGATGGTGGTCCCCGCGGGATTGGTGAACAATTGGCATCGAGAGCTCAACGACGTCTTCAATCTGGACTTTGAGGTCTTCGGTTCGGAGGGCGATATCACCGACCGCAAGACCAACGCCTTTGCCAAGCACGACCGGCTGATCGCCAGCATCGATACCCTGAAACGCCCCGCCCGAATCAAGCGACTGCTGGACGCACCCCGCTGGGACCTGGTGGTGTTCGATGAGGCGCACCATCTGGCCGCCTATCGGATGGGCGGCAAGGTCCGCAAGACCGAGAACTACAAGCTGGCCGAGGCGCTGAAGGATCACTCGCGAGACCTGATGCTGCTCTCCGCCACACCTCACCAGGGCAACCACTTTCAGTTCTGGATGCTGGTCCAACTCCTGAACCCGACGCTGTTCGGCAGCCCGGAGGAGATGCTCGAAAACCGGCATCGCCTGAACACCGTCATGTTTCGGCGGACCAAGGCCGACGCCTGTCAGCCGGATGGTTCACCGCTGTTCGCACGCCGCTGGGTCCATACCGAATCCTTCCTGATGGGCGCGGAGGAACGCCTTTTTTACGAGCGGCTGCGCGAGTATCTGCAAGACGGCTTCGATCTCGCGCGCCGCCAGGGCAACAAGGGTCGTGCCCTGGGTTTCTTGATGGCCATCTTCCAGAAGATTGCGGCCTCCAGTTTCGCCGCCGTGCGACGGACCCTGAAGCGCCGTCTGCTGATGCTCACGCTCCACGAAGCCTTTCTGCGCGACAAAGACCTCGACATCGAGGGCCGCGAGCGCCTGCTCAATGAGGCCCGTGAGCTCATCCATGAGGAGTTTGAGATCGCTCGCGATGCCATCGGCCGCAGCGAGGTGGAGCTTGTGCTGGCCGATCTGAAGTACCGGCTGATCAAGAAGCTGGACGAGGAGGCGCTGGAGATGGCCGCCGACCCCTATGGCAGCGAGTATTCGTCGACTCATGCCGAGGAGGCGGCCTCCGCGGTAGTGGACTTGCATCTGCCCGAAGAGCGGATGCGGATCGGCGACCTGCTGCGGATTTTCCCGCAGCAGCGTGAGACCAAGGCACAAAAGCTGCTCGACGGCCTGGGCACCCTGTGGCGGCAGAACCCGGACGAGAGGATCGTCGTGTTCGCAACCTATCTGGGCACCGTGGACCTGATCGCCCGCGAGATCGACCTGACCTTCCCAGGCCAGGGCGTGGCGGTGCTGCGCGGCGGCGATCACGGGGCCAAGGTGGCAGCCGAACGCCGCTTCCGCCAAAAAGACGGCCCGCGCGTCCTGGTCTGCACCGCGGCGGGGCGTGAGGGGATCAACCTGCAATTCGCCCGTATCCTGTTCAATTTCGACTTACCCTGGAACCCCATGGACATGGAGCAGCGGATCGGCCGCATCCATCGCTATGGCCAGAACTCCACCGCACAGGTCTACAACCTGGTGCTGTCGGACACCATTGAGGGCCGCATCTTCCTGCTGTTGGACGAAAAGCTGACGGAGATTGCGCGCACGGTTGGGAAGGTGGACGATCAGGGCAACATCGCCGAGGACTTGCGAGCGCAGATCCTGGGTCAGCTCTCCGAGCGGCTCAACTACGACCGCCTGTATCAGGAGGCCCTGTCCGATCCTGAACTCCGGCGCACCCAGGTGGAGCTTGAGGCCGCCCTGTCGAACTCGCGCGAGGCGCGAGCGGTGGTGTTCGATCTGTTCCAGGATCTTGAAGGCTTCAGTCTGGACGACTACCAACCCTTCTCCGACGTCTCGTCGAGCCTGCAACGGCTGGTTCGGTTCCTGTCCGCGGCGGTCGTGGATCGGGGGCACCGGCTGGTCAAGATCGACGACGAGACCTACGACCTGGTGAAGACCGGGGGTGCGCACCGCGTCAGGTTCACGCTGAATCGTGACCTTGCCACCGACCGGGACGACTTGGAGTTGATGGGTCTGGATCACCCATTGGTGCAGGAGGAGCTTGGCCGCTGGCGGAGCCGGCCACCTGAGGAGATCGGTATCGCCGTCGCGGGCGACCTGGACTCAACGGTGTTGCTGTCGCTGTGGATGGTCGAGGCGTCTGTCGGCAAAGGAGAGCGCCGGGTCGTGATCCAACCCATCGCCGTCAAGCCGGACGGCACGCGCGTCCCGGCGGTCGAGCGCCAGTGCGACGCATGGCTGCACGCCACCGCCACCTCAGCGGCACTCCAACCGGATGAGCGGATCGATCTCTTCAGACACACCGTCGAGCCGACGTTGCAACGGGAACTCAGGCACAAAGGCGCGGCGAATGGGGATGGCAGCTACTCGGCAGAACTCATTGGTTACGTTGAGATCGGTGGTCAGCCCAGAGAACCCGAGCACTGAATCCTCCCGCTGCCGACGGCCCCCTACCCGCAGCGCGACGGCCAGCCCGGCGCGCGGAACACGGCGCAGTACCACCGGGCACCGCCTGCATCAAGACTTGAGTTTGATGCCTGGTGGGCCGGCGCTCACAGATTTGATGACAAAGCAAAGATTTCCGCTGGATTGCGGTGCATACTGTGCTTATGTGACGGTGCAGTGGCGCGTGCCTGGTTGCCGTGCGACCGGCGACGCACCAAAGCCTCGCCCGGACCGACCCAGAAACCGGCTGCGGCTCGCTGGCCGCGCGATCGAGGACGTCCATGTCTATGGCAGTTCACCCGACCAGTGTCCATTCCGAAACCGGCCGCCTGCTCGATGCGCAAGGTGGACGGTCGACGCTGACCATCGGGATTTCCGAAGACCACACGTTGAGCGACGCGGCCGGGGCTTGCGTCGAGCACCAGTCGACACCGGCGGACTCGAACCTGTTGCAGACCATCCTGCGGGCCATCCCTGACCTGATCTGGCTCAAGGATCTCAATGGCGTTTACCTCGCCTGCAACCCGACCTTCGAACGGTTATTCGGTGCGGCGGAGGCCCGGATCATTGGCCACACCGACTACGATTTCGTCGACCGGGAACTTGCCGACTTCTTCCGCGCTCACGACGTTGAGGCCTTGGCCGCCGGCGGGCCGACCGTCAACACCGAACAGTTGACCTTCGCCGCGGATGGTTACCACGGCCTGTTCGAGACCATCAAGACGCCCCTGCGGGACGCCGCGGGCGAGCCGATCGGCGTGCTTGGGATCGCCCGCGACATCACCAAACTGCGCGAAGCCCAGGACGCCTTGCGCGAACGTGATGAGGTTTTTCGCGCCATCGTCACCCAGGCGACCGACAGCATCATGCTGATTGATGCGCAGACGGCCCGCTTCGTCGAGTTCAACGATGCCGCCTGCGCGGCCCTGGGCTATACGCGGGAGGAGTTCGCCCAGCTGGGCATCTCGGATATCGCGGCGGAGCACGACCCGGCGCGGGTGGCCGCCGAGATTCGCAACATCCTGGCAACGGGCAGCGGGGACTTCGAAACCCTGCATCGCCACAAAGACGGCACGCTGCGGCATGTACGGGTGCGCAACCGCGCCATCGAGTTCAAAGGCAAACACTACCTGTCGGCGATCATCACCGATATCACCGAGTCCAAATCGGCCGCCCTGGAGTTGGATTTGCACCGCCATCACCTGCAAGCGCTGGTGCAGGCGCGCACCGCCGAACTGGATGTCGCCAATCAACGACTGCACAAGAGCGACCTTCGTCTGAAGGCATTGTTCGAACTGAGTCAATCGGCGCTCGACCTGAATGAGCAGGAATTGCTGCAACGCGGCATCGATCTGGTGGCCCGCTTGACCGACAGTCCGATCGGTTATCTGCATTTCCTGAACCGGGATCAGCAGACGATCCGGCTCTGTGCCTGGTCGAGCCAGGCCAAAGAACAGTGCACCGCGACCACCGCCGGGCATTATCCGATCGACAAAGCCGGCATTTGGGCCGATACGCTGCGCACCGGACAGCCGGTGATTCATAACGACTACCAGCAGCTGACGCAACGCGCGGGCTATCCGGAGGGCCACACCCACCTGGTCCGGCACCTGGGCGTGCCGGTCCGCGAGGGGGGGCAAGTGCGGATGCTCATCGGGGTGGGCAACAAGTCCAGCGACTACGGTGCGAGCGATGCCCAGGAACTGCAACTGATCGCCGAGGATCTGTGGCGGATCATCGCCCGGCAGCGCACCGCGGCCGCCCTGGCCCAGGCCAAGCAAGCGGCCGAGGCGGCGAACCGCGCCAAGAGCACCTTCCTGGCCAACATGAGCCACGAGATTCGCACCCCGATGAACGCCATCATCGGGTTGACCCATCTGCTGCGCTCCGAGATCACGGTGCCCAGGTCCCAGGCGCGGCTGGACCAGATCGGCGAAGCGGCCGCGCATCTGTTGGGGATCATCAACGACATTCTCGATCTGTCGAAGATCGAGGCCGGCCAGTTGATTCTGGAGGACGGCCAATTCAACCCGCTTGAATTAATGGAACACGCGATTGGCATACTGGCGGAACGCGCGGCGGCCAAGGGTCTGAGACTGACCGTCGAGGTCGATCCGGCGGTGCCCGCCGCACTGCGCGGCGACCCCCTGCGGCTCGGGCAAATTCTGCTCAACTTCATCAGCAATGCAATCAAGTTCTCCGAGCAGGGCCTGATCCGGGTGCGTGCCGACCTGCGTGCCGATCCGGCGAATGACCAGGACCAGCGCGTCCTGCTGCGGCTGCGCGTCGAGGATCAGGGCATCGGGCTGGCCCAATCACAGCAGGAGCGCATCTTCCAGGCATTCGCCCAGGCCGATGATTCGACCACACGCCGTTACGGCGGGACCGGCCTGGGACTGATCATCTGTCGGCGTCTGGCAGACCTCATGGGCGGCCAGGTCGGGGTCGATAGCACCCTGGGCCAGGGCAGTACCTTCTGGCTGACGGTTCACACCGAACCGGTTGCCGCCGGCGCTGAACTGACCCGGAGCACGGCACCACTGCTCGCGGTTCAGCCCGGACATCGCCCTGGTCAGACGGCAGAAGAGGTCCTCGCGCGCCGCTACCGGGGCGCGCGCATCCTCCTCGCGGAGGATGATCCGGTCAATCAGGAGGTCACCGCTGAGTTACTCGGCGGCCTGGGTCTCATCGTCGATGGGGTCGCCACCGGGCAGCAGGCGGTGGGGCGCGCACTGACCGGCGGCTACGACCTGGTATTGATGGACGTGCAGATGCCTGTCATGGATGGACTGGAAGCGACCCGGCGCATCCGCGCGGCCACGGCGGCCCGTCTGCCGATTCTGGCGATGACCGCCAACGCCTTCGATGATGACCGCCGCCGCTGTCTGGCGGCCGGTATGGACGATCACATCGGCAAGCCGGTCGAGCCTGAACGGCTCTACGCGGCCCTGCTGCGCTGGCTGCCGGCACCGCCCGGGCCGGGCGAGACCCCGCCGCCGCGGCCCGCGGCAGTACCGGCGACGAGCGACCTGCAACAGACCCTGTCCGCCATTCCGGGTCTCGACCTGGATGCCGGCTTGCAATGCGTGCGCGGTAGGCTGGGCAGTTACGTCCGTCTGCTGAAGATGTTCGCGCAGGGCCACGGCGATGACGCGCTCCTGTTGCGCGGCTATCTGACCGCCGGCGACACGGCGCAAGTCCGCCATCTCGCGCACACCCTCAAAGGCCTGGCGCTCACCCTCGGTGCTCGGGAGTTGCACCAGCACACGCTGGCCCTGGAGCAGGCCCTGCACGACGCTGCGCCTGATTTGGACGTGGCGGCCTGCATCGGCCTGGTTGATCAGGCGTTGGGTCCGCTCCTGGCAGCGATCGAAGCAATCGAATCAAAGCCCGCCGTCCCGCCGCCGCCCACATGGGATCGGGTCAAGACCGACGAGATCCTGATCCAGCTCGAAGCCTTGCTGGCCGATGACGACACCCAAGCCAGAAACCTGTGGCGTTCCGCGGAAGCGCTGATCCAGCCGGTGCTGGGAACCGCCGCGGCCGGCCTGGGCCAAGAGATCGAGGCCTTCGAGTTCGATCGGGCACTCGAAACCCTGCGCCGGATTGTTGCCCTGCCCGCATTCCGCGAAGAGTAAGGCGCTTGCCGGAACATCCAGCGGATCATGCCTGACACCCCGACGCCGCAGCGCCGACAGCTCCGGCTCGCCTGGTTGAGCCTCACGGTCGGTCTGCTGCTGACCGCGCTGGCGACGCTCTACACCAAGACCGACGTCGCGGCGCTGAACCGCCGAGAACTCGCGCTGATCGGCGAGGAGATCGCGGCCAAAATTCAGGCCCGCCTCCACACCCAGGCCCAGATTCTGCGCAGCGGGGCAGCCTTCTTCGCCGGATCGGCCGAAGTCACCCGGGACGAGTGGCGGCAATTCATCGAACGCAGCAAGATTTATTTGAATCTCCCCGGCATTCAGGGTATCGGCTTCGCGCTGCTGATCCCGACCGACCAACTCACCGGGCACCTGGCGCAACTGCGTGCACAGGGGTTCCCGGACTATCGGATCTGGCCGGAGGGCGAGCGCAACCTCTATACATCCGTCGTCTTCCTGGAGCCGTTCTCCGACCGTAATCTCCGCGCCTTCGGCTATGACATGTTCACGGAGCCGGTGCGGCGCGCGGCAATGGAACAGGCACGGGACCAGGACGTCGCGGCGCTCTCCGGCAAGGTGCTGCTGGTGCAGGAGACGGATCAGGACGTGCAGGCCGGCACCCTGATGTATGTTCCGGTCTATCAACCCGAGCAGCCGACACTGACCGTCGATGAACGCCGTGCCGCACTGCTCGGCTGGGTCTACAGTCCCTATCGTATGAGCGACTTGATGCACGGTGTGCTCGGCGGTTGGGATCTGCAGGAGACCAAGCGCATTCGCTTACGCATCAATGACGGTGACCTGATCTCCCCCGCGACCCTGCTATACGACAGCCAGCCGACCGAACCGCCGGGCGCGGCAGTCGGCGCGGAGGAGTCCGTGCGCGTCCCGATCGACTTCAACGGCCATGTCTGGACGCTGCGCTTCTCGCACGCACAACCACTCATACCCGCAATGGCCGACGCGCGGGTCTTGCTGATCGCAACCAGCGGTACGGCCATCAGCCTCCTGCTGACCGCACTGGTCCTGGCGCTCACCAGCAGCCGTTCGCAGGCCGTGCGGCTGGCGTCGGAGCTGCTGGCGCGCGAGCGGCTGGAGCAGGCCCTGCGGACGAGCGAGGCGCAGTACCGCCTGCTGGCGGAGAACACGACCGACGTGCTGTGGCTGTTGAATCTGGAAAACGGCAACTGGACCTACATGAGCCCGTCAGTCGAGCGGCTGCGGGGTTATACCGTCGCGGAAGTCATGGCGCAGTCGGTCGAAGAGGTGATGACGGCCGAGTCCTATGCCTACGCACAAGCGCGGATCAGTGAGCGTATCACGCGTTTTCGCAGTGGCGCCCCCGGCACCCATGCCTACCGCGACGAGATCGAGCAGACGCATCGCGACGGGTCAACCGTCTGGACCGAGGTCAACACCCGCTATCTCTGGAACGATCAGGGTGAGCTGACCCTGCTCGGCGTGACCCGCGATATCACCGCACGGAAACGCAGCGAGACCGCGCGCGAGGCGGTCAGCGCCGTGGCCCGGCTGGCAGTCTCGTCCGACTCGGCGGAGAGCTTCCGCAGCGCCCTTCCGCCCCTGTTGGCGACCAGGCTCGGATTCCCGATCGTCGCCATCGAGACCTATGACGCGGAGCGCGCGGAGATGGTCTTCGCCGGCTCGGTCGGGATACCCGCGGCGGCCGATGCGCCGTTGCGTGTGCAGATCGACGCGACCCTGTCCGGTCAGGTCGCCCTGACCGGCAGGCCCCTGGTGGAACTCGCCGCCGATACCAGACCGGAATACGCGGACCAGGCGCTGAAGACGATCGGCGTGGTGACCTTTCTGTGCGCGCCCATGACGCTCGGAGGGCAGACCCTGGGCACCCTGTCGCTGGCGGATACGCGCCACCGTCCGGACGCGCCGCAGATGCTGGCGACACTCCAGACCATCGCCGATACCCTGGCCGACGCCACCGCGCGTTTGGAGGCGCAGTCCGCACTGCGTGAGAGCGAACGCAACTACCGCGGCCTGATCGAGAATCTGCACGCCGGCGTGGTCGTTCACAGACCGGATACAAGCATTCTCTTCTCCAATCCGATGGCCTCGCACCTGCTGGGACTGACGCCGGAGCAACTGTGCGGCATTGCGGCCATCGACCCGCGCTGGTGTTTCCTGCGGGAAGACGGCACCTGCATGCCGGTAAACGAGTTTCCGGTCACACGCGTCGCGGCCTCCGGAACCGCCTTGCAGAATCTCCACCTGGGGATCATCAGGCCCGATCGCGACGCTCCGACCTGGGTCCAATGCGAGGCCCATCCGATCCGCGATGAGCAGGGCCAACTCCTGCAGATCTTTGTGACCTTCTTCGATATCACCGAACGCCAACGGGCGCTGGCAGCGCTGCGCAAGAGCGAGGCCTTGCTGAACGAGGTGGGCCGGATGGCCGGAATCGGCGGCTGGGAACTCAACATGGAGCGACGCGAGCTGACCTGGACCGAGGCCGTCTATCGCATCCACGGGGTTGAAGCGCGCACGATCCCGACCCTCGACCACGCGCTCGCGTTCTATACGCCGGAGTCCCGCCCGGTGATTATGGCGACGCTGCAGCGGGCCATCGAGCAGGCTCAGCCGTTCGACCTGGAACTGGAGATCATCACCGCAACGGCCCAGCGCCGCTGGGTCCATGCGATCGGCCGGGCCATCACCGAGCACGGCAAGACCCTGACCATTGCCGGTGTGATCCAGGATATCACCGAGCGCAAGCAGGCCGCGCTCGAGCTGGAGCACCACCGCCATCATCTGGAATCCCTCGTGGCGTCGCGGACCCTGGACCTGATGGAAGCACGTGACGCGGCGCAGGCGGCCAACCGCGCCAAGAGCGCCTTCCTGGCCAACATGAGCCACGAGTTACGCACGCCGATGAACGCCATCATCGGTCTGACCCATCTGCTGGCGCGGGAGATCACCGCCCCGCGAGCCCGCGAACGGCTGGTCAAAGTCGGCGAGGCCGCACAGCACCTGCTCGGCATTCTCAACGACATCCTGGACCTTGCCAAAGTCGAGGCCGACCGCTTGTCGCTCGACGAATCCGACTTCTCTTTGACCCCCGTCCTGGAGCGCGCGGCCGATCTGGTGCGCGCGCAGGCCGCGGCGAAGGGGCTGCGGCTGACCACCAGGGTCGACCCCGCGTGCCCGGATACCCTGCACGGCGACCCGCTGCGCCTGGGTCAAATGGTGGCGAACTACATCAGCAACGCGGTGAAGTTCTCGCTGCACGGCGAGGTCCAGGTGCGGGCCTGGGTGACGGAGCAGGGTCCCCGCGATTGTGTGCTGCGTATCGAGGTTGCGGATCAGGGCATCGGTCTGACCCCGGAACAGCAAGCACGGTTGTTCCAGCCGTTCGTGCAGGCCGACAGTTCAACAACCCGCGAGTACGGCGGCACCGGCCTGGGACTCGTCATCGTGCAGCGCCTGGCGGCCCTGATGGGCGGCCAGGTGGGCGTCACGAGCACCCCTGGTGTCGGCAGTACCTTCTGGCTGACCGCGCGCCTCGGCCGCGTGATGCCGATCCACAGCGCGGCGCCGGCCGCCGTCGGCGCCTTTGGACCCACGTCGGCGGACAGCCCTGAAGCATGACCGCGCGACCTCAGTCACGGCGCAGGCTGGCGGGGGTTAACAAAAGTTAACGTTCGCACAAGGGGGTAGACACCGCTGCGGGCTTCTGGCAGGATTAATGGCAGAGTAGTCGGTCTGCGAAGTCG
>NZ_CAIZIZ010000140.1 GCF_903933125.1 uncultured Lamprocystis sp.
CGCCGCGATGCGGTGCCGCGGTGACCGCGAACGCTGCGGCTCCACACCCGGCCCCATCGCGGCGGGACGCCGCTCCCACGGGGTCGCTGCGCGACTTTCACGGTAAGGATCCATCGACATTTGGGGCGACTAAAGTCGCCCCTACAGTGGAGCGGGGGCGGCCCTGTTGCCGTTCAACCAGGCTTCTGCGCCACGGCCAGCACGTAGTCGAGTCCCTGGAAGGTGCTTGTCGGATTGCGTGAGAGCATGAACCGCACCATGGGCCGCATCAGGGGGTGCAGCCTGCGGATGGCGTCCGGCTGCCCGGTAAGATACTGATGCAGGGGGCCGTAGACGTCGTTGCGGATGGACTCGACCCGGACCGACGCGAACTTGGCAACGCGCAGCCGATCGCGATAGGCGTCGCGATTGTAGACATTGAGCTTCGGTATCGGAAACTTGCCCGATACCAGGCGCCAGGACAAGCGCTGTTTCAGGCGCGCGATCAAACCGGGATGTTCCGGCAGGGGCAGGATGTCCGCCAGCACCAGCCGACCGCCGGGACGCAGCACCCGATAAGCCTCGCGGAAGAAGGCCACGCGCGTGTCGAAATGGAATGCGCTCTCGAGCGCGATCACCAGATCGCAGGAGGCGTCCGGCAGCGGCAGCGCGGTCGCGGAGCCCTCACGCAAGTCGATCCGGTCGCTCAGGCCCGCTTCCGCCACCCGCGCGCGCGCCACCGCAACCTGGGAGGCGGTGATATTGATGCCCGTAATCCGGCGTGGCTGATACCGTTTGGCCCAGTAGAGATCCTGATCGGCGAAGCCGAAACCCACGTCCAGCACCTCATCCTCCTTGGTCATCCCGCCCGCATCCGCAACCAGGGCGGCCATGGCCTCACAGGCGTCGTCGAGCGTCTGTGCCGCGCGCCAGTACCCGAGGTTGAGCCAGAGCCCGCGCTCGGTCGGCGCATGGGTGGACAACAGGTTGTAGACCCCGGCGACGTCCAGTGACTGGAAGGGGTTGTAAATCCAGTTCACAAGGCGGAGGGAGTCGCGGAGCGACGCGGACGACGGGGCGGTGGACATAGTGAAGCTTCTTTGAACGGTGAACCCACAATCTGGGTACGCTTAGCCGAATCACCAGTGCTGGGTGTGCCGGTGAGGCGCTTTTCGGAAATCCCCTAAATCTTGAGGCCCAAAGCCAATCCGGCGATGAAGGAGGCCGTGCTGGAGAGATTGTTGCCGACGAAGTCCAGGAAGGCCCCGCCGTTGACGGACAGCCAGGTGGCCCAGGTGTCGTAACGGACCTCCATTCCTGACCAGTCGACTTGGGCGATTCCGGCATACTGCAGCCCGAAGAGGCCGAGCAGGATCAACCCGAAAATCACCAGCGCGACCTTGAAGGCCACCTTGAGCGCGTAGCCGACCGCCAGGCCGACCATGAATGAGAAGCCGACTTTGAGAAAAAACGCCTCGTTGAAGAGCCCGTTGGGATCGATCGGCGCGGTGGATGCGGCGGGCGTGAATTCCCCGACTCCGGTTTGCGCCGCGGTCGGGGCACCAACGCCGAGCAGGAGCGTCGACCACCAGACCGCGGGTGTCCAGTGTCGGCGAAGGGGCATGATGCAACGTTGACTCAAGCAGGAATAGCCTTTCATAAGCGAGTGGTTGACCGGTTGCAGGAGCGCCTGCGGCGGGTACTGTCCAAAACGCGCGTAGGATTGGTCGAGTCGGGCGATGCCCATCCGACCATCGCAACGCTTGAGGATGGGCATCGCTCTCGCTCTGCCCATCCTACCTCACAGCCTGGGCCTGACAAACCACATCGTTGCTTATCACACCCCACCGCCGGGCCTCGTCGGCGCGCGATCCGTTGCGCCTAAGCGATCTGAGAGGTCTCGGTCTGGCTCTCGCCCTTGTTGTCTTTCCAGGAGACCTCGACCGGATCACCCACGGCCCCGCCGATGAACTTGAAAGACAGGTAGGGGTTCTTGGAGACGCCGCCGCTCCAGGCGGCGGTCAGCACCACCTGATCCTTCCATTTACAGATGACCTCCTGGATAAAGTGCGCCGGAACCAGTTCGTTGGTCTTGCTGTCTTTGCGCAGGCCGGTCTCCATGGGATGGTTCATCAGACACTTGACAACCGTCTCGTTGCCTTCGAGCTTCGCGCGTACCTTGATATCGGACATAGTCGGTGACCTTTGGCTAAGGGGATCAACAGTGGATGCCGGCGTGCTCAGCCGCCGCAGCCGCCGATGGTGACCTTGACGTTCTTCGCGTTGCTGAAGAGCTTGTCGCCCTGCTTCACCACCGCAACCACGTCCGCCGTCTTGCCCATCTTGATGCGGGTGGAGACGAACGGCATGGCGGCCGCGCCGAGCGCGAAGGAAGCGACCAGGGGCGTGGCGTTGCCGGAGGCGATAATGGCGATGTACGAGATGTCCGACAGGGTGGTCTCGACGGTGACGGGGACGACGGCGCCGTTCTCGGCAATGTCCGGGGCCTTGACGACCACGGCGTCATTCGTCTCCATGGCATCGCTGCCCAGCAGACCCTTCAGGGCGGCGCTGACATCCTTGGATTCGAAGGCGGCGGCATTCCACTCGGCCAGGACCAGGCGCGGGGTCAGCAGGCCAGCGGCGACCGCGACGCCGACGGACCCGGCGGCTAACGAGCCCTTGAGCAGGATTCTGCGTGTTGCGTCGATCATCAACTGTCTCCTCATCGAGCATCAGTGGTTGGGTTGGGGTGGCGTCCGGCGAACCCCTCAGGTTCTTGAGACCGACGCCTAATCAGCATCCGGCCTCCGCCGGTTGATCGGTAGGCGGGGCTTGGTGCCTGCCAGACCGTGCGAAACGCGGTTTGAACACCGCCGCCGACGATGCGTCTACCGACTGTTAGGGAAGCTTACAGCACTCAAGGTGGTCTTGAAACCGGCATCGCTGTTTCAACTGGTGTGGTGCGGGGTGGTCGCTCAGGGCGCGGCGGCGGCGCTGGCCCTATCGCTGCTGAAATCGAATGGGTCAGGCCCGCGCTTTTTCTGATCCCGCCGTTCTTCTTTCCAGGCATCGACCAGGACCTGGATCTGCGCCGAATCCTGATAGCCGAGACCGGGTTGACGCAGGGCGAACTCCAGTTGCTTGATCGCCGGTTCCAGGTCGCCCTCGGTATACAGCCGTTCGGCACGGTACCGGTGGGTCGCGGCCTTGTCGCCTGATTGGATCGCCGCCTGCGTCAGGAGGTCATAGAGAGCGGCATTGCCTGGACGTGTTCGCACCACTGTCTTGATTTCAGCCATGGCCTGGCGCGGCTGTCCGGCCGCCATCAGCGCCTCCGCGTAGGCGCTGCGCAAAGCCCAGTTGCCGGACGACAGGGTCACCGCTTGCTTGAGGTGATCCAGGGCCTGCGCCGGGCGGCCTTGCTTCAGGTCGACCTGCGCATCCAGCGCGATGAACTCGGCCAGACTGGGTTGCGCGCTCAGCAGCTTGGTCGACTCCGCCTTGGCCTCATCAAGTCGACCCGAGCGCAGCAGGGCCAGCGCGTAGCCATAGCGCTCGGCGGTTTCGTTGAGGTAGCGGCCCTCCCGCAGCGACGCCTTGAAGCTCTCCAACGATTTCTCGGGCCGGTCGTAAGCGCGCTCGCGCAGTCGGGCGCGCGCCAGCAGAAAGCGCAGGCTGTCCGCGCGTTGGCGGGCGCCATACTCGTCGGCGCGGCCAAGCGCGTCGCCGATGCGGTTGCTGTTGACCGGGTGGGTGCGCAGAAACTCGGGTGCGTTGTTCTCATAAACCCTGCTGGCTTTCGATAATTTCTCGAAAAAGCCCGGCATGGCGTAGGGATCGCGTCCGGCCGCCGCCAGGGTGGCGATCCCGATGCGATCCGCCTCTTTTTCGTTCTCGCGGGTGAAGTTGATCCGGTGCTGCATGGCCGCCGCCTGAATCCCCGCCAGCGCTGCCATCCCCGCGTCGGGGGACACCTGCGCGCCCAGGATCGCGGCCGCCACCATCAGCGCCATGGTGGGCATGTTCAGCTTGCCCTGGTCCTCAAGGCCGCGCAGCAGATGGTTCTGGGTGACGTGGGCGATTTCGTGGGCGACCACGGCCGCCAACTCGTCCTCGCTCTGGGCCGCCAGGATCAGCCCCGAGTAGATGCCGACATTCCCGCCGGGTCCGGCAAAGGCGTTGACCACGGGCTGATCGATCAGGAAAAAATTGAAGCTGCCGCCCGCGCTCTTGTCCGCGGCCACCAGTTCATTGCCCAGTGACTCCAGGTAGGCGGTCAACAGCGGATCATCCAGCACCGGCAGCGCTGCGCGCACCTGGCGCATAAATGCCTTGCTGAGACGCAACTGCGCTCCGCTGCCCATGACCGCGTCCGACGAGTTGCCGATCTCCGGCAGATCGAACTGCGCGGCCCGGCTGCGCCCCGGCGCCAGCGGACCCAAGATCAGCGCGGCGGCAACCGTCAGGGTGACAGCGGTTTGTCCCACTCGGAATCGTCCGATGCTTTGTTTCATGATTCGTTGAGATACGCGCGCGTCAAGCAAGTTCCAGCCCATTGCGGCGCGGGCCGCATGGCGGGAGATGATAGGCGAGTCCGGCGCCGGCAGTGCGCAAGAATCATGGAGATGCGTCCAATCCTTGGGCATCCGATCCAGCCCTGTCGTTGTCGCGCGGCTTCGCGGCCCGCCTGAAGGGTGTGCTGCACCCGGAAACAGGGTTCACGCGTTCGATCGGTGATGTAAAATGAACGCGAATAGTGTGCGGGCTCTTTCGAGATTTTTCTTACAATTCTTCACGCTCCATTCGCCGATTGAGGTTGTCTGAGCGAGCCGATGACGCGATAATGTAAGGGGACTTTCAATATATAGCCTCAGTACCTGATATCCGGGCAGACACTCGACGGCGGGTTTATAACCCGCGCCTACGTCCGGCTAGCACGTTCGACGGCTACAACGGCTATAACGATAACTGTCGACAGATCGTCAACTGTCGGTTAGGTAGTCGGTCTGGAGGTGCACGTTCGTCAGCACACGAGGGCGTTGCACCGGGAGCGTTTCATGCTATGCTCATTAGTCGCCAGTGCGACGATCCTGGGTCTGCTCAGCCCGCTTGCACCGCGTTTGCGTCTGCTCGATCATCCAAACGAACGGCGCAAGACCCACGCGCAGCCCGTGCCGCTGATCGGGGGCATTGCGATCTTCGGCGGGATCCTGCTCAGTGTCTCGATGTCGATTCCCCTGGATCGGCCACTTGCCTACGGGCTCAGCGGCGCGGCCTTGCTGGTCGTGGTCGGTATGCTTGACGACATCCTCGGCCTTGGCCCTAAGCTGCGGATTGTCGCCCAGATCGCCGCCGCGCTGTTGCTCACGGTGGGCGGCGGCGTCACGCTGACCTCGCTGGACGACCTGTTCGGTTTCGGCTCGATCGATCTGGGGCTGTTTGCGGTCCCCTTCACGGTGTTTGCTATCGTTGGCATCTGCAATGCTTTCAATATGATCGATGGCATCGACGGGTTAGCCGGCGGGTTGACGCTGATTGCGCTCGGTGTCCTGGTTTTGCTCTCGCCCGGGGATGGTGCGCCGCGAATCCTGATGCTGGTGACGATTGCTGCAATCGTCCCTTACCTGATCTGCAATCTGCAACTTTTCGGCTGCACTGGGGTCAAAGTCTTTTTAGGCGATGCCGGGAGTTTGTTGCTCGGTTATCTCGTCGTCTGGATGCTCATCACCGCCGTGCAGTCTCCGGCAACGTTGACGCCCGCGGCAGCTGTCTGGATCGTTGCGATCCCGTTGATGGACACATTTTGCGTCATGGGACGGCGAATGCTCAAGGGCCGATCCCCGTTCTGCGCCGATCGGGCGCATCTGCATCACGTCTTGGCGCGTTGCTTCAACAGTCCACGTAAAGCGCTGAGCCTGATCCTGCCGACGGCAGCCGTGCTGGCCGGTATCGGCCTGTTTGGGCAGGTCCAGCGGGTCGCGCCGGCGGCTTTGATTTGGGCTGCGCTGGCGTTTTTTGCTCTCTATCTGATCGTCCTGCGGTATGCGCCGCGGCTGTACCGGTCGCTGGCGCGCCAACGAACAGTGGGTTTCCGTCGGCGAACAGCCACGTCCGACGCTGTACCAAGGGTGGGTCACGATGTGGTGACTGCTGAAACATGACCGCTAATGACTTATGACCACTGAGGACTTGGGCGAATCGGAACTCGCCGCGCAACCACGCTGGTACCTGGTGCAGGCCAAGCCGCGTCAGGCGGAGCGCGCTGAACTGAATCTGGAGCAGCAGGGCTACCGCGTGTTTCATCCGCGGTTCCAGATCGAGCGGATTCGTCGCGGGCGACGGATTACCGTCGATGAGTCCCTGTTTCCGAACTACCTGTTTATTCGGTTGCAGCGTTGGGTCGACAACTGGTACCCGCTGCGCTCCACGCGCGGCGTTGCGCGACTGGTGGCGTTCGGCAACGAACCCTTGCCGATCGACGATGCTTTGATCGAAACAATCCGCCGTCGCGTCGGCGAGCAATCGCCCGAATTGGTGCTGCATCCCGGCGAGTCGGTGCGGATCATCGCCGGTCCGTTCCAGGGTCTGGAGGCGATCTTCCAAACACATCAGGGGCCGCAGCGTGTGCGTTTATTGATCGAACTACTGCACCGTCAGGTCGTGTTGACCCTGCCGTTAGCAGGCATCCAACGGGTCGGCTAGCCCGCCCTGATCGATGACTAGCAGAAGCAAGCAAGATGACTGAGAGCACGAAAATTAAAGTCCTGTTCGTCTGCATGGGCAATATCTGCCGCTCGCCCACCGCCCATGGTGTCTTTCGCCATCTGGTGCAGGAGGCTGGCCTGGCGTCCGTGATCGCGATCGACTCGGCCGGCACCCATGGCTACCACATGGACGAGCCGCCGGACGAGCGGGCGACCGCGACCGCCTGGGCGCGCGGAGTCGACATCAGCGACCTGCGGGCGCGCCGGGCCGAGCCGGAGGACTTTATCGAGTACGATCTGATCCTCGCCATGGATCAGGATAACTACCATAGCTTGTCGCGGATCTGCCCGCGGGGGATGGAGCCCAAACTCGGCCTGTTCCTGGATTTCGCCCCGGATTTGAAGCGGCGGGAGGTGCCGGACCCCTACTATGGCGGGCAGCGTGGGTTCGATCAGGTGTTCGACATGGTGGAAGCCGCAGCCCGCGGGTTGCTGGAGCACATCGCGCGCCGGATGCTCTGAGCGGGGTCAGAACTCGGCGACCGCGCGCAGGCTGAACACCCAGCCGTCGACATCCTCCCCGGTGCGGTACTTGTCCTTCATATACTGGACATCGGCGGTCAGTGCCAGCATGTCGTTGAAAGCGAGCCGATAGTAGCCCTCGACGGCATTGGTGCGCGCCAGTTCACCGTTGCCGCCGTCCAGGTAGGCGTAACCGATACCAATATTGTCGTTCTCTCGTCCCCAGCCAGCCCCTTTGAAATCGAACCCGCCGGCGTAATCGGCCTGATAGTCGACCAGCGCATCCTTTTGCTGCCAGCCCAGGCGCAGGAAGGCGCCGACGATCTTGCCGAATGCTTGGTCAAAGGACAGCAGCAGGCCGGACAGATGTTCCTGGTCGGTCGGGTCCGGTTCATCGGCCGCGTTCAGGTCGAGTGCCGGGTCCAGGTCCGGATTGGGTGCCGGATCCAGCCCCGCGGCGGGGGCCAGGAAGGCGCGGGAGGTGCCGGCATACATCACCCGATAGTTGCCTTCGCCCCAGGGAGTCCGAAGGTTGTAGTCCGCCTCGACGCCGAACCAGTTGTAGTTGTTCCCATCCTCGTTCTCGCCGACGTTCATTCCCAGGCCGCTGAGGGTCAGGCGGTCGATTTTCCAGACCAGTGCGCCGCCCACGTCGTAGGCGGGGATAAAGGCGGTGCGTGAGTTCACGAAGGCCTCGTTCATGAACTGGGTGTACTCGTTGTTGGCGTAGGCATTCTCGTTGACGTAGAACGCCGGATCGATGATGCCGCCGGTGACCTGAACTGCATTGGTGTCGGAAAAACGGAAGGTATGGGCGTACCAGGCCTCCAGCAGATAGCTGCGGTCGCGGCCGTTGATGTCCTTGACGTCCGCTTCCAGGTCCGCGGCCCAAGAGGACAGCGCGAACGGGGAGACCGGGTTGAGTCCGTTCCCGGCAGCGAACCCGAACTTGACGAAAAACTGGTCCTGCTGAGTGGGGTTGAAGATGATTTCGGGTTGGACGGGAGCGGCGCCGCGACAGCGATTTTGTTCGTCCCCATCGCCGGCAATCTCCTGACACTGGCCGGCCCCGGCGAGCAGCAGGTTGATCGCGAGTTGCTCGTTCACGTCGTAGGCACGGGCGGCCCCGGCGCAGAGGCTGGTCAGGGCGATGGCGAGCGCGGAGCCGAGAGGGTGGACGTTGCTGTGCATGAGGTGATTTCCTAAAAAAATCAATCGAAAAAGGCTGGTGTTGCCTGATGGTGACGGCCGGTCGCGCCGACCAGCCGGGAATCACGGATATTACGATTTTTCTATTAGTATGAATCCGTGGCTCTGATCGCGTCAAATTGCACGACGGCCGTCTGTCGCGCTTGCCGATTGAGGCATGACGCGTGGACAACGGGTTGCCGTGACTGCCGACAGTCACCGGTGGTCAGCAGCAGCATCTGTGCCGACGCGCCGTGCGGCCGCGTTTCTTTAATGCTAAAAGTTCTCATTAGCATCCGCAACATGGGCTTTTCAGCCGATCCACCTGATCCAGGTGAGAGACTGTGCCGAAGCGTTTAGAATCGGCACCCTCGCGTGTCGTGTCGGATGTTGTGTGGGGGGTGGTATGCGTTTGGTCTGGGTGTATGCGATGCTGGTCGCGGTGTTGGCGTTCGTCGGTTGCGGCGGGGGCGGGGTGGGGCGGGGTAACCCGGAGGACTTACCGGTGAGCTGCGTGGCTAAGCCGGCCAAGGGGAATTGCCGGGGCCGCCAGACCAAGTATTATTTCGATTATCGTGACAACCGCTGCAAGTCCTTCGCGCATAGCGGCTGCGGCGGCCGGGTGCCGTTTGAGACCCTGGAGGATTGTGTGAATTATTGCGGGGCTACGCCTTAAACCGCGCCCGGCGCGGTATGCGATGTTTTTGGATGGAATCGGCTCCGGCAGACTCGACGATTGCTGGCGTTGGCGCGGTTTAGTTTGCCGCCAATCGGAACGCCAAAGCTGTTCCCTAAGGAACTTATCTTCCTTAATTAGTTAGTGAACGGTTCTTACAGGGCGCGGGGGCGTGTGATGGAGATCAACTGCGCGCAGCCGCGCGGCAGTTGATCCCAGTCTTCCGGCATTTCCAGTCGCGCCAGGGTCCCGGTGGGGAGCAGTTTCCCGTCTTGCGGTGGGTCCAGGTCGTCGCCGCTCAGGTGCAATACCAGATCATCGAGCCCCGGATTGTGCCCGACCAGCAAGACCGTGTGAGCCGTGGCCGGGCAGCGTCCGAGCACATCGAGCAATGCGGCCAGCGTCGCATCGTAGATATCCGTGTCCCAAGCGATCCGTTCCCGGCCGATTTCGAGAACCTTGCAGACCTTGAGGGCGGTCTGGCGCGCCCGCTGGGCGGGCGAACTGACCACATGATCAGGCACCAGGCCCTCCCGGTAAAGCCAGGCGCCGACCTTTGGGGCATCTTGTTTGCCGCGTTTGGCCAGCGGGCGGTCGAAGTCGGACTTCGCCCGGGAATCCCAGTCGGATTTGGCGTGGCGGAGGATCAGGAGTTCCCGTGGCATGTGGGCAAGGCTCAAAGCGGCAGAGTAAGGAAAAGCGTTCAGTGGCCCTGATACAGGGTGCGCCGCCTTTTTAACACAACGGTCATTTTCCAACTACCTTGGCCGTCGGGGACCCGCAATTCCAAATTTGGGCGGCAGCATCCAGCGTGAAGCCGTCGGCGGGGCTGATGGTGGATGCGCTGCGCTTATCCACCCTACAAAACCTGCAATTTTGTAGGGTGGATTAAGGCGCGCCGCGCGATGTTCGGGATTCAGCACGTCGGTTGTGCGCGCCGCATCCACCATGGGCCGCAGCGGACCCTCAAATTTGGAATTGCTGGTCGGGGACCACGGAGCTCCTGGGAGCGCCGGGCACCCGCCCGGCAGCGTCCGATCAATGCAGCTCAGCCAGGAGCCGGTCGATCATGCCGCGCGCCTGACCCAGGTATCCCGGCCCGAACAGGTTCAGGTGATTGAGGATGTGGTAGAGGTTGTACAAGATCTTGCGGACCCCGTAGCCTGGGTCCAGCGGCCAGGCCTCCCGATAGCCGACATAGAACTCGGCGCCAAAGCCGCCGAACAACTCGGTCATGGCCAGCTCGGCCTCGCGATCCCCGAAGTAGACCGCGGGGTCGTAGATCACCGGCTGACCGTCGGGCAGATAGCCCAGATTGCCGCCCCACAGGTCGCCGTGCAGAAGCGACGGCCTGGGTTGGTGCCCCAAGAGCGTATCCAGTTCGGCGCGCAGGCGTTCACCGCGGGTTTGGAGCGCGCCATCGTAGCCGTTGGCCGCGGCCAGTTCGAGTTGGTAGCCGAGCCGCTGGTCGCGCCAGAAGCTCACCCAATCCGTGCTCGGTGTGTTGCGCTGCGGGGTTGAGCCGATATGGTTATCGCGTTGCCAGCCGAAGGTGGGGGAGTGCGTGCGATGCAACGCGGCCAACTGCCGTCCGGCTGCGGCACCCCGCGCCGGTCCGCTGAGATCCAGGTGCTCCAGCACCAGATAGCTGAGAGTATCGGTCTGGCCCCAGCAGATGGGCTGGGGGATCCGGATGGCGCCCGTGGCGGCGAGGGCGGCGAGCCCGGCGGCCTCGGCCTCGAACATCGCGAGGCGGGCCGGTGCGTTGGTCTTGACGAAGAAGGCGCGGGCACCGTCGCTCATCGTCATCGCGGTGTTGATGCAGCCGCCGCCGACCGCGCGCGTGGTGCGCGGGGCGAATGGACGGCCGGTGGCCGTCCCGATCCGCGCGGCGATTACCGTCCAGTCAGTCATGCGGTCCACCCCGGCCCACGCGCCCGTTCAAGCGCAAGGATCCTTGCCGAGGCGTCCATGCAGTGGGCTGCTGCGCGGAAAATGGGCGCGCAGAAACTCCATCTGATCGGCCAGGACGCCGCGGCCCATCAGATAGATGTACTCGGCATGGGTCGGCGTGAAGGGGACCGCCAGCAGTTCCATGCCGGCTGACTCCGGGGTCCGCCCGGCCTTGAAATTGTTGCAGCGCACACAGGCGCTCACCACGTTGTTCCAGTGGTCGCGCCCCCCCTGACTGGACGGCCGCACATGGTCGCGGGAGAGTTGACGACTCGGAAACCGACAGCCGCAGTACATGCACAGATGATCGTCGCGCTGAAACAGCGTCCGATTGCACAACGGCGGTGCATAATCACCCTGCAGCTTGTTCAGGGCGTGGTGCACGCCATGGGTGGCGATGATCGAGTGAATCAGCAGCCGGCTGCGACGCCGCGTGACCGCATTGATGCCGCCGCGCAGATGAAACAAAGTGTCCCCACAGGCGTAGGCGACCTGTTCGAGTAAATATAGACGCGCGGCGGTGCGGTAGTCCACCCACTCCAGTGGCATACCCGCCAGATCCGTGCGCAGTACCTGTTGATTCAATGGCACCATAGCGGGATACGGCTCGGAGTTTGCAGCCATGATACACACAGTATCCGGGTGCGCAAGCGTCGCGGTATCCTGGCGTGTTGTGCCACACTGGGGCCGACCGCGCAGGAGAACGACGATCTCGCCACTTGCCGCTGACGCGCCGACCGGGCCGCTGCCGAGCCTTGCCGCCGCCCCGCCGGTCCCGCTGATCCTGCGCGTCGCCATCGCCGCGCCCCTGGCCGGGCTCTTCGATTACCTGCCGCCCGCGCAGACCGCGCCTGACGGGCTGATCCCCGGGGTGCGCCTGCTGGTGCCCTTCGGCCGCGGCCGCCGGGTGGGGATACTGGTGGAAACCGCCGTCGATTCGGATCAGGACGCGGCGCGTCTCAAGTCCGTGATCGCCCAGCTCGACCCGGTGCCGGTGCTCGCCGCCGTCGATCTGAGCCTGATCCGCTGGGCCGCGGACTATTACCGGCAACCCCTGGGCGAGGCCCTGTTCAGCGCCCTGCCGGTGCGTTTGCGTCGTCCGGACGCGCCGCTGGAGGAGGGGGGCCCCGGCCTGCGCGCGACCGCTGCCGGGTGTACACTGGATTTGGCCGAACTCGGGCGGGCGGCCAGTCAACGCCGCATCCTGGAGGTTCTGCGCGCCGCGCCGGCCGGGCTCGCGACCGGCGTCTTGAAAGCGCAGGTCGGGTCCGCGACGGCGCCGCTCAAGGTCTTGCGGGAGCGCGGCCTGATCGAGCCGTGTCGGGTGCTGCCCGCGGAATGCGACACGCCTGTGATCCCGGACCCGACCGGTCCCGATCTCAGCCCCGAGCAGGCGCAGGCGGTGGCGGCGGTGCGGAGCGCGGGCGCGGGCTTTACCGCCTTTCTGCTCGACGGGGTTACCGGCAGCGGCAAGACCGAGGTTTACATTCGACTGATCCAGGAAGTCATCGCGGCCGGCCGGCAAGCCCTGGTGCTGGTGCCCGAGATCGGTCTCACCCCCCAACTGCGTACGCGGCTGGAGCAGCGCCTGCCCGGACCCCACGCGGTTCTGCACTCCGCCCTGCCCGAGGCCGAGCGCGAGCGCGCCTGGCACAGTGCCGCCGGCGGACGCGCGACCCTGGTGCTCGGTACCCGGTCGGCCTGTTTCGTCCCGCTGCCGCGGCTGGGGCTGATCATCGTGGACGAGGAGCACGACGCCTCGCTCAAGCAACAGGACGGCTTCCGCTATTCCGCCCGCGACCTGGCGGTGCGCCGGGCGCAGCAGGTCGGATGCCCGGTGATCCTCGGCTCCGCCACGCCATCCCTGGAGACCCTGCACAATGCGCGGGCCGGGCGCTACCGTCGGCTGCGTCTGAGCGTGCGTGCCGGAGGCGCCGCGGCCCCGGCCATCGCGCTGCTCGACATCCGCGGCCAAGCCATGAGTGCCGGTTTGTCGCCGCGGCTGCGCGAACAGGTCGAGCTGCACACCGCCGCCGGCAACCAGGTCCTGCTGTTCCTCAATCGCCGCGGCTATGCCCCGGTGCTCACCTGTCACGACTGCGGCTGGGTGGGTGCCTGCCCGCATTGCGATGCGCGCCTCACCCTGCACCTGCGGCTGCATCGTCTTTGGTGCCATCACTGCGGCTGGTTCCAGCTCCTGCCGTCGACTTGTCCGGGCTGTCAGAGCAGCGACCTGCGCCGCCTGGGCCTGGGGACCGAGCGGCTGGAAGAGGAATTGCGGGAGATCTTCCCGCACCTGAGCCTGGCGCGGATCGATCGGGATAGCACCCGCCGCAAAGGCGAACTGGACCGTCTCCTCGCGCTCATCCGGCAGCGTGAGGTCCAGCTCCTGCTCGGTACCCAAATGCTCGCCAAGGGGCACGACTTCCCCGGCGTGACCCTGGTCGGCATCCTCGACCTGGACCAGTCGCTCTATGCCGCGGACTTTCGTGCACCGGAGCGTACCGCGCAACTCATCGTCCAGGTCGCCGGCCGCGCCGGGCGGGCGCAGCGGCCGGGACGCGTTGTCTTGCAGACGCGCCATCCCGAGCATCCGCTCCTGAAATCACTGATCACCAGCGGCTACCCGGGCTTTGCCGAGCTCGCCCTGGCCGAGCGCGAGGCCGCCGGCCTGCCGCCGTACGCCCACCTCGCTTTGCTGCGGGCCGACGCCCCGGACCTCCAGGTCCCCATGGACTTCCTACAACAGGCGCGCGGGCTCGCCATGGCCCTGTTGGTGGATCAGCCCGGGTTGCGCGTGCAGGTCTCGAGCCCCGTTCCGGCCCCCATGGAGCGCCGCGCCGGCCGCTATCGTACCCAACTCCTGCTGGAGTGCCCCGGCCGTCCCGGCCTGCAAACCCTGCTCGCCGCCTGGGTCGCGCAATTGCGCACTCTCCCGCGCAACGGCGGCCTGCGCTGGTCGCTGGACGTGGACCCGCAAGACCTGACCTGACGCATGGGACATGCTGTAAGGTCCCATTTAGGTTATCCTTCACGCCTTTACGCCAGGCGCGCAGTGCCCTGCGGCCCCCTCTCTTTTCTCCACGCGTAGCACCCATGAAGCAACAGATCACGGACCTTTTGTGCGCCGGCTTGGCGCGCCTCACCGCCGATGGCGACTGGGGCCTGGACGAACTGCCGGTGCCTGCGGTCGAGCGCACCAAGGACCAGACCCATGGCGACTTCGCCACCAACCTTGCCCTGGTCCTGGCCAAGCCGGCGCGCACCCGGCCGCGCGACCTGGCGCAACGGCTCGTCGACGTGTTGCCGGACTCGTCTCTGATCGAGCGGGTCGAGATCGCCGGCCCCGGCTTCATCAACTTCTTCCTCGCGGCGGACGCCTATCGCGCCCTGATCCCGGCCATCCTGACCGCCGGCCATCACTACGGCCGCTCCCAACTCGGGGCCGGACGGCGGGTGCAAGTGGAGTTCGTCTCGGCGAACCCCACCGGCCCGCTGCATGTCGGCCATGGGCGCGGCGCGGCCTACGGCGCGGCGGTGGCCGATCTGCTGGCCGCGGTGGGCTACGAGGTCCACCGGGAATATTACGTCAACGACGCCGGCCGCCAGATGGACATCCTCGCCACGTCCGTGTGGCTGCGCTATCTGGAACTGTGCGGCGAGGCGATCAACTTCCCGAGCAACGGCTACAAGGGCGACTATGTGTGGGACATCGCCGCCACCCTGCACCGCGAACACGCGGATGCTTACCGGGTGGCGGCCGCGCAGGTCTTCGCCGGGGTCCCGCCCGATGAGTTGCCCGGTTTGGATGGCGGCGACAAGGAAGACCACATCGATGCCCTCATCGCCGCCGCCAAACACCTGCTCGGCGACAACCGTTACCGCTATTGCTTCGAACTCGGGCTCAACACCATCCTCGACGACATTCGCGCCGACCTCGCCGAATTCGGTGTCGAGTATCAGGAATGGTACTCGGAGCGCTCGCTGGCCGAGCGCGGCGCCGTCAACCGCGCCATTGAGCGCCTGCGCGAGTCCGGTCACGTCTACGAGCAGGGCGGGGCACTCTGGTTCCGCTCAACCGCCTTCGGCGACGAGAAAGACCGCGTCGTGGTGCGCGAGAACGGCCAGGGTACCTACTTCGCCTCCGACATCGCCTACCACATGGACAAGCTGGAGCGCGGCTTCGAACGCGTCATCGACATCTGGGGGGCGGACCACCACGGCTACATCCCGCGGGTCAAAGCCGCCCTGACCGCGCTGGGCGACGACGCCTCGCGTCTGGACGTGCTCTTGGTGCAGTTCGCCATCCTCTACCGGGGCGGTGAACGTGCCCAGATGTCCACCCGCTCCGGCGAATTCGTGACCCTGCGCGAACTGCGCAAAGAGGTCGGGCGCGATGCCGCCCGCTTCTTCTACGTCATGCGCCGGTGCGAGCAGCACATGGACTTCGACCTGGACCTGGCCAAAAGCCAGTCCGCCGACAATCCGGTTTACTATGTCCAGTACGCCCATGCGCGCGTGTGCAGTGTGCTGCGCCAGGCCGCGGACAAGGGCATCGTGATCGATCCGACCCCCGGCATCACCAACCTGGAACTGCTCACGCAAGACCACGAGCAGGCCCTGCTGCGCACACTCGCCCGCTACCCGGAGGTGATCGAGCTCGCCGCCATCGGCCACGAGCCGCACCTGCTCACCACCTATCTGCGCGAACTGGCCAACGATCTGCACACCTACTACAACGCCCACCAGTTCCTGGTGCCGGACGCCAACCTGCGGGACGCGCGCATCAAGCTCATCCTGGCCGTGCGGCAGGTCGTGCGCAACGGGCTCGCCTTGGTGGGCGTCTCCGCCCCGGAGGCCATGTAGATGGTCCGGGATTACCGTCGCGGTGCCGCCAAGGTGACCCCCCGGCGCACCCGTCCGCGCTCCTGTGTCTGGTGGTTCCTGCTCGGCACCCTGACCGGCAGCTTCGGGATTGGTCTCTATTGGATGACGCAAACCCGCGGACCGGTGACGCCCCCGGTCGCCGTCGCCCCCAAACCCGAGCGGCCGGCGCCGCAGGAGCCGAACTTCCAGTTCGAGAACATCCTGCGCGACACCGTCGTCGACATCAAAACCAACGACAAACCGCTGCCGCCCCCCGCTCCCCGTCCGGAACCGCCCCCGCTCCCGCCGGACGAACCTGACGAGCCGGTCAAGCCGGGCACTCCGCCGGCCGATGCACCCAAGAAAACCACCGCCGCTCCGGCCGGGTCCGGCACCTATGTGCTTCAGGTTGGCTCATTCAAGACCGCCAAGGATGCTGACCGCATGAAAGCGCAACTGGCCATGCTCGGTGTCTCCACCCGGGTCCAGTCGGTCACCATGAAGAACGGCGACATCTGGTATCGCGTCATGACCGGCCCGCTGGAGGGAAAGAAAGCCATGGAACAGACCCGCGCTACGCTCCAAAAGCATGGGAAGGAGGCCATTCCGGTGAAGGTGAAATAATGAGTCAGAAATATTGAAATTCATTCACGCCGCCGATGTGCATCTCGACAGCCCGTTGCGCGGCCTCGAACGCTATGAAGGGGCGCCAGTGGGCGAGTTGCGGGGGGCGACCCGGCGGGCCTGCGCGCAGTTGGTGGATCTGGCGCTCGCCGAGGCGGTGGACTTCGTGCTGCTGGCGGGCGATCTTTATGATGGCGACTGGCGGGACTACAACACCGGGCTCTTTTTCACCCATCAGATGGCCCGACTGCGGGAGGCGGCGATCCCGGTCCTGATGATCGCCGGTAACCACGACGCGGCGAGTCAGCTCACCAAAGTGCTGCGTCCGCCGGAGAATGTCCTGGTGTTCTCGACCCGTGCGCCCGAGACCCGCATTCTGGAGCCGCTCGGGGTGGCCGTTCATGGCCAGGGCTTTCCGACCCGCGCGGTCACCGAGGATTTGGCGCTCACCTATCCCGCGGCGGACCCGGATCTATTCAACATCGGTCTGCTGCATACCTCGCTCGACGGCCGGCCGGGACATGAATCCTATGCCCCCAGCAGCCTGGCCGGGTTGCGCGCCCGCGGCTACGACTACTGGGCGCTCGGCCATGTGCATCAGCGCGAGGTGGTCGCGCAGGCGCCATGGGTGGTCTTTCCGGGGAATCTTCAGGGACGGCACGCCCGTGAGACCGGACCCAAGGGCTGCACCCTGGTCCGGGTCGAGGACGGACAGGTGACTGATCTCGAACACCGCGCCCTGGATGTGGTGCGCTGGTCGGTCTGCACGGTCGATCTGACCGCGGTCGCGACGCTGGACGCTGTCTATGACCGGGTCGAGCCGGCCTTGCGTGCCGTGCTGCCCGCTGCCGAGGGCCGCTTGTCGGCGGTGCGTATCCGACTCACCGGCGCTTGCGGGGTGCATGGCCGACTGCATGCCGAGCGCGAGCAGGTGGTCAACGACTGTCGCGCGCTCGCCGGCAGCGTCGGTGCGGGTGACCTGTGGGTCGAACAGGTGCTGATCGACACGCGCGGCACGGCATCCGTTCCGGCCGGTGACGATGCACTCGGCAGTCTGTTGCGGGCGATCGAGGGGCTGGATCTGGACCCGCTGCGGCTGGCGGATCTGGCCGCCGAGGTGGCCGACCTGGGCATCAAACTGCCGCTGCATCTGCGCTCCGGCGCGGATGGTTTCGACCCCGCCGCGACGCCCTATCTCCAGGACTGTCTGGAAGATGTCAAGGCCCTGTTGCTCGACCGGCTGCTGGGTCAGCACCGGGATGCGGACGGCGATCGGAGGCAGCGCAAGTGAAGATTCTGGACCTGCACCTGCGCGCCTTCGGTCCCTTCACCGACTGCGATCTGGACCTGAGCGGGGGACAGCAGGGTCTGCACCTGATCTTCGGACCCAACGAGGCGGGGAAGAGTTCGGCGTTGCGCGCATTGCGGGCCCTGCTGTACGGGATTCCCGAACGCACCGGAGACGATTTTCTGCACGACCGGCAGGATCTGCGGGTTGGTGGCCGGCTGCGCGGTTCGGACGGTGCCGAGGTCCACTGCGTTCGGCGCAAGGGCCGGAAGAATACCCTGTTGGACCGCGATGGCAAGACGCTTCCTGATGATGTCCTGGCGCCGCTGCTCGCCGGTGTCGATGACCGCCTGTTCGAGCGCCTGTTCGGCATCGATCACGAAGGGCTGGTGAGCGGCGGTCAGGCGCTGCTGGCCGAACGGGGTCGGGAGGCCGAGGCGCTGTTCGGCAGCGGCCTGGGCGGGGTCGATCTCAACGCGGTGCTGCGGCGGCTCGATGAGGAAGCGAATGCGCTGTTTCTCCCGCGCGGGACCAAGCCGACCATCAACACCGAGTTGCACCGATTCGCGGAGATCGAACACCGCCAGCGCGACGTCTCGCTGTCCGCGCGGCAGTGGGACGAGGCGCGCAAGGCCGTGAACCAGGCGCGGCGGCGGCTGGCCGAACTAGATGGCGCGCTGGCGCTCGCGGCCGGACAACGCCACCGGCTGGAGCGCATCCGCCGCACCCTGCCGAACCTGGCGCGGCGCGCCCAACTGCTTGAACTGCGCGCGGGGCTGGGCGAGGTACCGGGGTTGTCCGCGGGCTTTGGTCAGCGGCGTGAGACCGCCGTGGCCCAGCGCACGCTGGCGCTGGCCAGCCGGTCGAATGCCCGGACGCGGGATGCGGATCTCAAGGAGCAGGCCGCGGCCTTGCAGGTGTCCGCCGATCTCCTGGCGGAAGCCGAGCTGATCGACACCCTGCGGGAGCGACTCGGCAGTCACCGCAAGGCCGATGTGGATCGGCCGGGGCTGGTGGCCGAGCGGGCGGCCTTGGCGGGTCAGGCCGCGACCCTGCTGGGGCAACTGCGTCCCGATCTGACCCTGGACGCGGCGCCGACATTGCGCCCATTGCTGAATCGGCGGCGGCGGGCGACCGAGCTCGGCGGGCGTCAGGAAGCGGTTGCCGCCGCGGTCGAACAGGCGCGCTGCGCCTTGGCCGAGGTGGTTGAGCAAGGTGCGGACCGGCGCGCCGCGCAGGCCGCGCTGCCGGTCAGTCCGCCGCTGGACGTTCTGCGCCGGGCGACCGATGAGGCGCGTCGGGCCGGCGATCTGGAGCGCGCCATCGGCGAGACGCAGGCACGCATTCAGCGGGACACGGATGCCTGCCGCCGCGAGTTGGCCGCACTGGGGCTCTGGGACGCCGATCTGGACGCGCTGCGTGCCGCGCCCTTGCCGAGTGGCGAGTCCATCGAGCGCTGCATCGCTGACGCTCAGGGGCTGGACGAGGCGCGTCGCTCTCTGGAGACGCTGCGCGCCGAGGTTGAAGCCGAACGGCGGCAGAGCGCGGAGTCACTGCGGGTCATCCAGTTGGCCGGCGCGGCGCCGTCGGAGGCCGATCTCGACCAGTCGCGTGCCGCGCGCGAGCACGGCTGGCAACTTATCAAACGGCAATGGCTGGAGGGCGAGGACATCGCTGCCGCGGCCCACGCCTATGCGGCGGGGACAGCGCTGCCCCTGGCGTTCGAGGGCGCGGTGGCACAGGCCGATGAGGTCGCCGACCGTCTGCGGCGCGAGGCTCAGCGGGTCCATGAGCAGGCCGCCGCGCGGGCGCGGTTGGAAGCCTGTGAGCAGCGGCTGGACGCGGCCGGGCAGGCCGCGGTGCGCCTGGCGCAGCAGGGTGAGCAATTTCAGCAGGCTTGGTGCGCACTCTGGTCGCCCTGTGGCGTGGTGCCGCTGCCGCCCCGCGAGATGCGGCAGTGGCACGCGGCGGCGCTGCGGCTGCGCGAGCGGGCGGGGCAGGGCGATGCGCTGGCGGCCGAGTTGGGGGCCCTGGAGGCGACCCGGCAGGGTCATCTGCGCGCCGTTCAGGCCGCGCTCGACGCCTTGGGGCTGGCCGTGCCGCCGACGCCGCCCGCGTCGGGAGCAGCAGCGCTCAACCCACTGCTCGATCAGGCCGAGACGCAACTGCGCGCCCTGCAGGAGACCGAACGCCGCCGCGACCTGCTGGCACAGGAGATCGCTGCGCTTGAAGTGTCCCAGCGGCGGCTGATGCTCGAGGTCAAGACCAGGCAGGACGAGCGGGCCGACTGGCTGGCCGCCTGGGGCGCACTGACGGCTGAACTCGGTCTGGCCGCGGATGCCAGTCCGGGCGAGCTGACCGACTATCTGACCGACCTCGACAGTTGTCTCAAACAACTCGGTGAGGCCGAGCGGCTGGACGCGCGCATCCAGGGCATCGACGCCGACGGGGTGCAGTTCCGCGATCAGGTCGACGCGCTCCTGGCGAGACTGGCGCCGGAACTGCGCGGCCGTCCGGTCGAGGAGACGGTCCTGCAGTTGCACGCCCGGCTGGTCAGGCAGCGCGAGGATCAGAGCCGACGCGACGCACTCACCGCCCAGTCGCGTCGCGCGCAGCAGGAGATCCAACAGGCCGATGCCGCCATCCAGGCGGCCGATGCAATGCTCGCCGAACTCTGCCGCGAGGCCGGCTGCACCGATCCGGACCAACTGGCGGCTGTCGAGCAACGAGTCCAGGAGCATCGCGAGTTGGGCCGGCAACTGAGCGAGGTCGAAACCGAATTGGTGACCGCCGGCGATGGTCTGGGAATCGAGGCGCTGTCGGAGGAAGCCGGCCAGGTCGACCGCGATGCCGTCCTGGCCGAACTGACGGCATTGGAGGCCCGGATTGAGGGTGAGTTGCGTCCGCAGCAGGCCGCGCTGTTCGAACAGAAAGTGGAGGTCGAGCGCCAGTTCGCCGCCATGGCCGGTGACGATGCTGCCGCCGCCCTGGCCGAGGAGGCGCAGCAGAGCCTGTCGAGCCTGCGTACCCAGGGTGAGCGCTATGTGCGGGTCAAACTCGCGGCGCGGATCCTGCGCGATGAAATCGAGCGCTTCCGGCGTCAGCACCGCGACCCCATCCTCAGCCGCGCCAGCGGCTATTTCGCCCGGCTGACCTGCAATGCCTTCAGTGCGGTCGAAACCGACTTCGACACCGCAGATCAGCCCGTGCTGACCGGCCGGCGCGCCACCGGCGAGCAAGTGCGGGTGGAGGGCATGAGCACCGGCACCCGCGATCAGCTCTACCTGGCCTTGCGCCTGGCCAATCTGGACCATTACCTGGACAGCGCCGAGCCCCTGCCGTTCATCGTCGACGACATTCTCATCCAGTTCGATGACGCGCGCGCCCAGGCCACGCTCGCCGCCTTGGCGGACTTCTCAGTCAGGACCCAGGTGATTTTGTTCACCCATCATCGGCAGGTCGTCGATCAGGCCAGGGCGCTGGACCCGGGTGGCGAGCGGGTGCTGGTGCATTCGCTGATGGGGAAGGATCAAGCGCAGGCTGTCCGGTCAATGTAGGTGCGACTTCAGTCGCACCTGCGTCCGAATCGGTGCGACTGAAGTCGCACCTACATCCGAGCCGATGGTGGGTGGTATCCGGTGTTTCGGAAATCACCTAAAGCCGCGAACGGTCCGCACAGCGGA
>NZ_CAIZIZ010000141.1 GCF_903933125.1 uncultured Lamprocystis sp.
GCCGAACCGGCTTGGCTCAGACCCGGAATGGCTCACGCCAAGGCGCCAAGACGCCAAGACGCCAAGACGCCAAGGGTCTCAAAGCAATAGCGAAACCGGAGACGCTCGCGGAGTGACCGAGGGGCACCGCAGCATTGCGCTCTTCTTGGCGTGCTTGGCGACTTGGCGTGAGATAGGTTCTTTCCAGACTCCGCGGACGGGAGCATTCGCCACCAGTCTCAGGATCTCGCTACGTCTGATGCATCGGGGCTCACCGCATCGCGGCCGGAGGCCGCTCCCACGCGGGCTCGCTATAACCCCAGTTCCCGCCAGCGGGCCTCAATGCGTTTGACGGAGACCGGGGCCGTGGTCCCCAACTGCTGAGCGAAGAGCGAGACCCGCAGTTCTTCGAGCAGCCAGCGGATTTCGTCCAGACGCGGGTCGGCGCGGCCGGTGCGCGCCGCGGCGGCGCTGCGCTCACGCCAGCGGCGTTCAAGGTCGGCGAACTCGCTCATGCGCTGTTGGTCACGGGCGGCGGCGAAGCGCAGCCGCTCGGTGCGCTGCTCGGCCGCCTTGAGATAGCGCGGGTACTCCTTGAGGTTGACGTAGGGCACGACGAGCAGGAACCCGCGGAATACCAGGCGGTCGACCTGGGCACGCAGGTCCGCAACCGCGCCCTCCCAGTTGACCTGGGTGATCGCGGCGAGACGGGCGCGCAGGCCATGGTAGGCGTCCAGGATCGCGGCGGCCAGCGTGCAGACCTCCTGCGCGGTGATCGTGAGCCGGCCCTTGCGCTCGCGCAACCGCTGCTCGAAGGCAGCCTGAGTGCGGATGGGCTCCAAGCCCTCCACAAAGGTGAGGTCCAGGATCAGGGCGATGAGCTCATCCGCCAGGTCAGGTTCCCGGCCCTGCCCCTGGCCGTCGGCCGCGCGTCCGGCCGGCGTCTCCGCGACGCGTGGCGCCTTGGCATATTGCAGACGCATCCGATCCAGTCCGCCGAGTCCCTTCTTGAGTGCCCGCAAGTCGGCACCCAGGTGCAGCATGACGAGTCGGCGCAGACCGCCGCGCGTCGCCTGCGCCGCGCTCTCGGCGGAGTCCAGAACGCGGATGGCGACACTGTCGCCCTGGTCCACCAGGGCCGGGAAGCCACGCAGCCGGATCCCGGCGCGGGTCAGGTCGACCTGTTCGGGCAGACCTCCGAAGGTCCAGCGCCTGAGCCCTTCCTGCTCCAGACCGCTGGCCGGGATCTGCGCGAAGCTGTGCTGACCCTGGCCACCGTGAGCGCGCTTGAGTTCGACCGGATCGGCGCCGGTGGCGATGACCTGGCCCCTGTCGTCCACCAGCCGAACCTTCATGCGCAGGTGTTCAGGGATGGCCGCCGGGTCCCAGGCGCCTTCCGGCACCTGAATCCCGGTCAGTTCCCGGATGGCCTCACCCAGCGCCTGGATCAGCGGACGCTCGGACGGCTTGAGCTGGGCCGCCAGTCGTGCGGCGGTGTCCGGGATCGGCACCAGACCCTTGCGGATCGATTTGGGCAGGCCGCGCAAGAGTTCGGTGATGCGCTCGGTGAGCAGCCCAGGCACCAGCCACTCCAGGCGCTCTCCGGAAACCTGGTTGATCAGCGGCAGGGGAACGACCAGGGTCAGACCGTCGGCCTCACTGCCGGGATCGAAGTGATATTCGAGCGGCAGGGCGGTGGCGCCGATCTGTAGACTATCCGGAAAGGTCTCCGCGGTGACCGCCGCCGCCTCATGGCGCATCAGGTCCGCTATGCGCAGATGCAGAATCTTCGGGTCCTCGCGGGTCGCCTCGCGCAGCCAGCGCTCGAACTGAGCGGTCGAATAGATCCCCGGAGGCAGCCGCGCATCGTAGAAGGCGACGATGGCTTCCTCGTCCACCAGGATATCGCGGCGGCGCGACTTGGCCTCCAAGTGCTGGACGTACTCGATCAGCTCGCGATTGTGGCGCCAAAAAGGCGCGCGGGTCTCGAAGTCACCCGCGGCGAGGCCGTGCCGGATGAAGATCTCGCGCGCCTCGGCCGGGTTGATGGGCCCGTAATTGATCCGCCGATGCGGCACCAGGGTAACACCGAAGAGGGTGACCCGCTCGTAGGCGGCGACCTGTCCGGCATCCGCCTGCCAATGGGGTTCGGCGTAGGTGCGCTGCAACAGATGGGCGCCGGCCGCCTCGATCCAGCCGGGTTGGACACGGGCACAGATGCGGCCGTAATGACGGGTGGTCTCGACCCGCTCGGCGGCGACGATCCACTTGGGGCCTTCCTTGAACAGCGCACTGCTGGGGTGGATGACGAAGCGGCTGTTACGGGCGCCCTGATATTCGCGGTTCTCGTCCTTGAAACCGATGTGACAGAGCAGCCCTTGCAGCAGGGCACGGTGGATTTCCTCCGGCGTGCCGGCCGCCGCGCCGTCGCCCGAGTCCGGCGTGGGTTCGGGCTCCCGCGCGCGGCCGGGCGCCGGGGCCGGTCTCCCTCGGCGCCGCACGGGCGGGCGGGACCCGCGCGCGCCCGACGCTTGGGTAACGGGTGTCGCCTGCTCCCCGCGGGACTGATTCGCAATCCCCATCTCGTGCAACTGCTCACGCAATTGCGCATGGATATCGTGCCACTCCAGCACCCGGTTCCAATTGAGGAAATGCTGCTGGCACAGCTTACGGAACTGGTTCTTTGACAGGTGTTTGCGTTCCTGTTCCAGGAAGCGCCAGAGATTCAACAGGGTCAGAAAGTCCGAGTCCGGATGGTTGAAAGTGGCGTGAATCTGATCAGCCGCCTGCTGCCGATCGAGCGGCCGCTCGCGCGGGTCCTGAATGCTCAGGGCGGCGGCGATCACCAGCACCTCGGCCAGGCAATGGTGATCGGCCGCGGCGAGCAACATGCGCCCGATGCGCGGATCGACCGGCAGCCGGGCGAGGTGGCGGCCGAGTGCGGTCGGCTCACCCTTGCCATCGATCGCCGCCAGTTCTTCCAGGGTGCGGTAGCCGTCCGCCACCAGCCGCGGGTCGGGCGGGTCGACGAAGGGGAACTGATCGATCGCCCCGAAACCCAACACCTTCATCTGCAGGATGACGGCGGCCAGGTTGGTGCGGTTGATCTCGGGCTCGGTGAAGGCGGCCCGCGCCTGAAAGTTGTCCTCGGTATAGAGGCGGATGCAAATGCCTGAGGCCACCCGTCCGCAACGGCCCTGGCGCTGGTTGGCCGAGGCCTGAGAGATGCGCTCCACCGGCAGACGCTGCACCTTGCTGCGGTGACTGTAACGGCTGATGCGGGCGAAGCCGGGGTCGACCACGTAATGGATGCCGGGGACGGTCAGCGAGGTCTCCGCCACGTTGGTGGCCAGAATCACCCGCCGGGTACTGTGCTGCTGGAAGATCCTGGCCTGTTCCTCGGCGCCCTGGCGGGCGAACAGCGGCAACACCTCGGTCGATGGCGGATGCTGTTTGCGCAGCGTCTCGGCCGTCTCGCGGATCTCGCGCTCACCGGAGAGGAAGACCAGCACATCCCCCCGGCCCGCGCGCGCCAGTTCAGCCACCGCGTCGGAGATCGCCTGCTGCATGGCATCGTCGCGCTCACCGGCATTCTCGTCCTCCACCGGCGGGCGGTAGCGGACCTCGACCGGGTAGGTCCGCCCCGAAATCTCGATGATGGGGGCCGGACGGCCCTGGGCATCGGCGAAGTGGTGGGCGAAGCGCTGCGGGTCGATGGTCGCCGAAGTGACGATGAGCTTCAGATCCGGCCGGCGCGGCAGCAAGCCCCGCAGATACCCCAGCAGGAAGTCGATGTTGAGGCTGCGCTCGTGCGCCTCATCGATGATCAGGGTGTCGTATTCCAGCAGGGCGCGGTCATGCTGGACCTCCGCCAGCAGCATGCCGTCGGTCATCAGCTTGATGCAGGTTTCCGGGCGCACCCGGTCATGGAAGCGGATCTTGTAGCCGACCAGGCCGCCGAGTTCGCTGCCCAACTCCTGGGAGACCCGACTCGCCAGGCTGCGGGCGGCGATGCGGCGCGGCTGCGTATGACCGATGCGCCCGAGGATGCCGCGGCCGAGTTCCAGACAGAGCTTGGGTAACTGGGTGGACTTCCCGGAGCCGGTCTCGCCGCACAGCACCACCACTTGATGGGCCTGGATCAGCGCCGCGACATCGGCGCGGCGCTCACTCACCGGCAGTTCCGGCGGGTAAGCAATAGTCGGGACCAGGGCACGACGCCGCTCGCCGAGTGCCTGGGAGGCACGCAATGCCTGCCAGATCTTCAGCAGTCCCTGCTCCACCGGCTGTCCGGTCCGGGCACGACGGCGCAGACCCTGCAACCGCTGACCCAGGGCGTGTCGATCGGCGATCAGACAGGTCGCCAGGTCCTGGTCGGTCGGGAACGGATGAACTGGAGGTGGAACAGTATTCAAGGTGTGCGGGAGATCGCTCGAGCAAACAGGCCAGACCGGTGGTGAAACCCACAACGCCAACCACTACAGCGACAGATAGCGAACAGTCTGTCGGCCGATAGATGTCAGCATCCGGCTGGGAAAGGGGGTATGTTACCGCGCCAGGTCGGCTCAGATACTTTCGCCTGGTGAGAATTCCTGCCCGTTGCGCGGCAGCGACCGCCCGGACGCATCCGGTGACCCGGCCGACAGCGGACCCAATCAAGACAGACAATATGAAGAAGAACGGACGGTAGCGCGATGACTCAAGACCGCGGCACGCGGCACCTGGCGAACCTGGACGTCACTGACACGAGAACCCGACACGTGAATGCACCCATGGTGTCATACACCCTCTGGTGGCTGCCTGACTTGACGAAAGGCCGGCCCCGCTCCATCGCTGCGCTGGTCCGGCGCTGCACCCTGATCCTCACGCTGGGTGCGACGATCCCATCGCTACTCTACGCCCAGGCCGGACCGGCCCCGGACCCACAGCCCACACGTAGCGTGACAAGCGGTCTCGCCCAGCCGGCGGAGCGGCCAGGGTCCGCGCCGGGCCCCATCGGCACCTTCGAACAGGGCCCCGGCGTCCTGGGCATCAGCTTGCGCACCCAGCGGCAGGCACAACTCAAGGACTACGTGAGCGAGCCCGTCGGACTGGTCGCCCTGGGACTGGAAGACTTGCGCTTCGCTCCGGTCAACAAGCGCACCCACGTGGAGGTCAATCTGACCAACCGGATCCCCTTCGAGGGCAAAGGAGATCAGGTCGGTCCCAAGGCCAAGCGCACGCTGGATGCGCTCGCCGGGCTATTCGCGGACAACCCGCGGACACGGGTAAAGATCATCGTACACACCGATGACCAGGGCGACGCGGGCTACAATCTGCGACTGTCCCAGCGGGCGGCCGAAGCGGTCAAGCAGTATCTGGTCGGCCGCGGCGTTGCCGCCGAACGCCTGACCCCGGTCGGCCGCGGCGAGGAGGCCCCGCTGGCCGCCACCGGCAAACGCACACCGACACGCCAGGAGCGCGAACGCAACCGGCGGGTCGAACTGGTGATCGAGCCTCTGGAGCCGTCAGACCAGCCTGGCGAGTCGGCACCGAAACCCCCGACCGAAACGGACGCCAAGCGCACGGCCGGCGAACCGCTGAGGCCGGAATGACCGGGGCACCGCGCCCTACCCGGCCTCCAGCGCCGCGAAGTCGAATTCCATGGACTCGGCGGGCGGTTGGACATAGGTCCCCTGGATCAGATCAACCCCGGCGCGAAACAGCCGGGCGATGGTGTCCGGCCCCTCCACCCCGGTGGCGATCACCAGCGCCTGGCGTTCATGGATACGGCCGACCAGGGCCTCGAGTTGCGCTCCCGGCAGTCCGTGTGCCGTCTCTCGCGCCAGACGGACGAAGGCTGCGGGTAACCGTTCGAGCACCCGCTCTCCGCGTTCGCCTCCCGTCAATCCATTGAGGCACAGGCGGATACCGAGGCGATCCAATTGGCCGGCCCGACTGACCGCCAAGTCCAGGTGGCGATCCGCATCCGCGACTTGAAACTGGATGATCGGCCGGAACGCGATCAGATCCCGAGCGCTGATCGCGTCCCGCAGGCCGTCGACCCAGGTTGGATCGGCCGCGCCGGCCAGGGATTGGTGCAGAAACAACTCCACCGGCCGACCCGCCTCACGACGGACGTAGAGCGCGTCCAGACCCGAGCACAGCAGCCAGCGGTCGAGCGTGGCGGCCTGCCCGGCCCGCAGCGCCAGGGGCGCAAACACGCTCGGCCCCAGGAGTTCGCCATCGGGCGCGTTCAGCCGGAGGGTCGCCTCGTAGCGCTCGGTCGGCGCGGAACGCAGCGGCACCATGGGTTGGAACAGGAGCTGGAAGCGACCGGCCGCGACCGCGTCCAGCAACGGATTGCGCTGCGCGGCGGCGACCTGAGCAATGGGCGCCGACGCATAGCACTCGACCCGGCCCTGACCACGGTGCAGACTCAGGCGCGCGACCTTACGCGCCCGCGAGAGCAGGGTGATGGCCTCCCCGCCGCTCAGGGCAACCGGGCACCAGCCGACCCCGCGGTCAACGACCGCGGCATCCGCCGCCAAGTCCTGGTGAACACCCTGCGCCAGCGCCTCGACCCGAATCGCAACGGCGCGCTCATCGCCGCCCGACAGGAGGGCAGCGACGCCGTGCTCCCCGACGCGGGCCGCCAGACCATCCTCCCCCAGCCGTGCGGAGACCGCCGCGCCAAGCCGCGTCATGACCGCCTCATTCCCCGGCTGCTCGAAATAGAGCAAGGCCCAGTGCGCCGGCGATCCGGCGCGCAGCAGGCGGTCGAGCCGGGTGAAGAGATGCTCCCGCCCAGCCAGCCCCGTGACTGCGTGCTCACTCGCGAACCCGCGCACCAACCGGTGGCGCGAGCGCACCAGCCGTTCGCGCACGCTCGCCACCAGCCGCTGCGGTGAGACCGGCTTCGCCAGAAAATCATCCCCACCGATGCGCAGGGCATCCAACTGTCGACCGGGGTCGAGTTCCCCGGAGAGGAACAGAATCGGCAGATCGGCATAGCGCTCCTGACCGCGGATGACGCCGGTTAACTCGATGCCGTTGACGCCCGGCATATGCAGGTCCATCAGGACCAGGTTCGGCGCAAAACGTTCCAACGCGGCGAGGACCTCCAGTGGGTCGTGGACCCGCTCGACGATCAGGCCGGCGTGCTCCAGCACCCGCGCCGCAAAGAGGGCCGCCACCGGCTGATCATCCACCACCAGCACCCGCTCCGGCCCCCCGTCCGGCAGCGCGACCAGGGACGCCACCCGCGCGGCGAGCGCTGCCGGTTCCAAGATCGCCGACAGGCAGACCGCCGCCCCCGCGCGCATGGCGGCCAGCCGCTGCTGAAGATCGTCCTCCTGACCCAGACAGACCAACGGCAGGCACGGACCCTCGTCGCCGTCGTGATCTCCGACCAGGCTCGCCAATTCCGCGGAATCGGCCAAGGCCCGCAAGTCGACCAGCAGCAGTACCAGAGGGGGCTCGGGCAGATCCGGATCGACCGCAGCCGCAAGCCGCCGACGCAGCAGGTCGGGCTCCCCGTGAACATCAATGAGAAAACCGAGAGTGCTCAGGTGCGGACCCAGGGCCGCGATCAAGGCCGTGTCGCGGGACAGCAGGAGGATGGTGCCGCGGGCCGGACGGGTGGGGTTCGGGTGATTCATCCTAGTGATTCATCCTGAAGCGCGTATGTTGGTTAAATGTAGGGGCGACTTCAGTCGCCCCCAAACCTCGGTAAGCTTTAACGTCAAAGTCAGCCCGGAACCTTGTGGGAGCGGCGTCCCGCCGCGATGCGGTGCCGTGGTAACTGCTCACACCGCAGCAACACGCCCGCCCCGTCGCGGCGGGACGCCGCTCCCACAGGCTCGCTGCGCGACTTTCATGACAAAGCCTCAACCTCCGGTTTTCTTGCGGCCGGGACGACGATCAAGGTCGATTACGACCGGCTCAGGTCAGCGTGTAAAGCCGGCCGCCATCCTCGGGCAGAGGCAGGTCGTCGAAATCGGGACCGAAGCAATGCCCCTGGTGGAGACAGAAGGCGAGCCATTTCCCGAGGAACAGATTCGCCTTCCACTTGGCATCGAGCGCCGGCGGTTGATACTGAGCACGCAACGGCAAAACGGTCTGCCGCAGATCCAGAACCTCGACCTGCCGGGCATCGTGGTAAACGCGCAAGCGCGCGTCCGGGTCGGCGCCGAACCCGGCAAGATCGCTGGCCGGTGCTTGCCTCGAACCGGCGCTCCAACCCCCCCGATCAGCGCTGGGAAACCAATGGGTCAGCCGCGCGAGACTGGTATAGCGGGACTGCTCCTCGATCGTCAGATAGAGGTCCACACTGCCCTTGCGCCGGGAGACACTCAGCCCCCGCTGGTCTTTCAGATCAGGCGCAAGACGCGCGAGCAGCCGGTAATTGTCCTCGCAGAGCGTCATCAGGCCGCCCACGGTCGGACGCCCTGACAACTGAATCAACTCGTCCAGAGAACAAAAGACAGTTTGCATGGGGCTAGGACCGCCGCACGCCTGCAGCGCCGCGCGGGGTCCGCCCGATCCACGCCGACACGGCCTGTGCCAGCCGCTTGGGAACCATGGACGAGACGCCGCTCAAGCCTGGCCGCCGGACGGATCGCCAGCCCCGCGCGCGGCCTGCTCCGCGGCGATCTGCTGTTTCACCTCCGCTATGTCCAGCGCCTTGGCCTTGCCGATCAGGTCACGAAACTGGCTTTCCGGAAGCGCGCCGGCCTGAGAAAAGATGATCACCTGCTCGCGGAAAATCATTAGGGTTGGGATCGAGCGGATCTGAAAGTGACCCGCGATCTCCTGCTCATCCTCGGTGTTGACCTTGGCGAAAACGATGTCGCCGAAGTCGGCGGACACCTTGTCGTAGATCGGCGCGAAGGAGCGGCACGGACCGCACCAGGGCGCCCAGAAATCGACGATCACGAAGTCGTTGGTGCTGATCGCCTCTTCGAAACTCTGCTTGTCCAGTTCTACAACCGCCATCGGAACCACCTGCGTAGTGAAATATCAGGAGATACTACCAGAATCCCGCGCAGACCGCGGTTTGCCTGGTTTTTGTGAGCTAACTCAGTACCTTGAAACATTTTTTGCGCACGAAAAAACCGGGCATTCGCCCGGTTTTCGAGCGTCAACCGCACGACCGGATCAGACCGCTTCGAGGGCGCTGATGATCTGACCGCGAATCTCGTCCACGGACCCGATGCCGTGGACCTTGATGTACTTGGGCGCGCCTTGACCGCCCGCCTGTGCCCAAGCCGAGTAGTAATGAATCAGCGGTTCGGTCTGGTCATGATAGACCTTGAGCCGGGCCTTGACGGTCTCTTCCTGGTCATCGTCGCGCTGGATCAGCGGCTCGCCGGTCACGTCGTCCAGCCCCGCGGTCTTGGGTGGATTGAAGACGACATGGTAGGTGCGGCCGGAGGCCGGATGCACCCGCCGACCGGACATGCGGCGGATGATTTCCTCGTCGGGAACATCGATCTCGACCACCGCGTCGACCTCCACCCCCGCATCCTTCAGTGCATCGGCCTGAGCCAAGGTGCGCGGGAAGCCGTCGAACAGGTAGCCGCTCGCGCAGTCACCGTCTGTGATGCGGACTTTCACCATGCCCATGATGATGTCGTCGGACACCAGACCGCCCGCATTCATCACCTGCTTGGCCGCCTTGCCCAGTTCGCTGCCCTGCTTGACATGGGCCCGCAGCATGTCGCCGGTGGAGATTTGGGGGATACCGAAGTGCTCCTTGATGAAGCCGGCCTGGGTACCTTTTCCGACGCCGGGGCCGCCAAGTAGGATCACGCGCATGGGGGTAATTTCCTCGTCATTTTGAACAGACGCGGCAGTGTGCCACAAGACCCTGGAAAAATCGCCCTTGGGGGCGATTTTTCCAGGGCTATCAAAGACGGAAAGTCGCCGCTTACGATCACTCCGGCCAGTAGTCGTCAGCCAGGACCTGGTCGATCGTGAAGGGGCAGGATGCGGGGAAGACCGGATCGGGCAGCCCGGTCTCGCCGATCGCGTTCGCGCGCGCCAAGGCATAGGTCTTGGTCAGCAAGCGCGCGGCCTCCGGTACAAGACTCGGACTGTCCGCCAGAATCCCGCGAATGGCGGTGCGCGCATTGAGGACGGTGAGACGCCAGGACGCTCCGCGCAGCCCTGGCTGATACTGCCATTTAAGCAGGTGGGTCACCAGGTTGCGGAGGTAGCTGCCCAAAGCGCGCCGTTCGCTCTTTCCCAAGTCTTCCAACTCCTCGGCCAGATGCTCCGCATCGATCTCCGACCACCGACCCGCCCGCAGCAGGCCGGCATTATCGAGCGCCCAGGCCACCAGGTCCTGATCGTAGTCCCGATAACTCGGGACCGCGGTCGTCGCAACCGTCTGTAATTTTGGCATGGCGCGACCTGTTGCTTTTATCTCGTTGATTATATTTAAGACTGTCCGTTAGAGAACGCCTTTGGCGCCCCGGTCGCTGTACGGGGCGCCCCCC
>NZ_CAIZIZ010000142.1 GCF_903933125.1 uncultured Lamprocystis sp.
ACGTCGTCGCCCACCCCGCCATCGGTCTCCAGCGTGAAGCTCGCGGCGGTGATCCACTGGTCGGGCAGCGGCACCCACAGCCCCAACACCGTGGTCACGGCGGTGTCCGTCACCGTCTTGGCGTCGACAGCCAACTCGCTGACGGTGGCGCCCAGCGCCAGGGCGATGAAGTTCACCGGCGCGGCATCGAACTCGGCCGCCACCGTGGCCGGCTCGCCGGTCGGGCGGTTGACCACCGCCAGGGCCTGGCCGACGCTGCCGTCCATCCGCGAGGAGACGCGGGCAATTTTCTGCTTGGGCGGTTCGAACTCCAGTTTGGTGAAGTTGACCGCGTCGTAGAAGCTGGTCGGGCGGGTGTCCCTGCTCCACACGCCGTATTTCATGGCGACATCCAGGAACATGAATCGCCGCGTGGTTAGATCGAGGGCCATGAGGGCGTCTCCGAGGTCAGGTCGAGGATGAAGGTTTGCTCCCAGGTCACCACCCACAGCGCGACGGCGGCGGCGTCCAGGGAGCCGGAATAGAGGTTGGTAGCATCCAGGCTGGCTTGCTCGACCACCCCGAAGGCGTCGGGGCGGCCCCAGTTCGCGCGGCTGATGGCGCGGATGGTGTGGGTGGCGAGCGTCAGCGCGGCCAGGTCGCGCGGCGGCAGGGCGGGCTGATCGCGGGTCAGCAGGTAGGCCGCCAACTGCACCTGCACACTCCAGCCGCCGCTGCCGCGGCGGGTGTAGTCGCCCAAGCTCAGCAGCGCGACGATAGCCGCCGGGGTGGCGGTGACGTGGCGGCGAATCTCCCCGGCGTCGAAGGCGCCACCGGCGCGCAACACGGTGGTGCCGGGCGGGAGGGCCGTGGCCAAGGTGGTGGCGATGTGATCCAGGCCGGCCGCCAGGTCAGGCAGCAGCGCGCTCATTGGGCGGCCTGCGCGAGGGCGTCATGCAGGAGGTCCAGGAGCGCGGCGCGGGTGGCGGCCGGCAGGTCCAGCCGGCCGTTGCGAATCGGCAGGAAGGGGCGCGCGGGGATTGGGGCCAGGGCGCGGCCGAACATCCGATTGTCAGCGCGGCCGAATTGCTGGGTCGCGGCATAGATGACATTGCTGCCGACCACCACCTGGTCACGGCTGGCGCGGTAGTTGACCGAGCCGGCCAGGCGCCCGGTGTCGCGCAGTATCTTGGCGCTGAGCATGGCGCGCAGGGCACTGGCGCGGGTGTTGCCGCGCTTGGTGCGCAGCGACTTGCCGCCCGTCTTACGCTGGCCACGGCGCAGCAGGGTAACCTCTGAGAGAGCATCCCACGGCTTGCCCCAGGGATCCTGCTCGCCGCGAAAGCTCAGGTCCGCCAGCGTGACCAACTCCTGCCCGATGCCGGCCATCACCGGGCGCAGATCGCGCAGCCGCGTGGTCAGGCCGCGTAGGGCGGCGGTCAGTTGGGCATCATCAATATCGATTGAAAAGCCGGACATCAGCACCCCCCGCGGGTCAGGTCGTACTGTGCAACGAAGCAGTCCCCATAGACTCGGGTCGGGCTCCCGGTCCGGGTGGTGGTGGTGGCCGTGGCCGCATCCGTGGTTGCGTCGTCGGGCAGTCGCACCGTCCCAGCGGCCAGGGCGCGCAGCCAGGCGCGGGCCTCCAGGGCCTCGCGCACGATGGGATGAGCCACGTCCAGCGCCTGGTCCTGGTGGATGAGCATCCGTGCCAGGGTCATCGACACGTCGCGCAGCACCGCCGTTGCGGCAGCACTGAGCAGCCCAGCCGGGCGCCAGCGGTCGATCTCGCTGGCCGCCGACTCCAACGCCGCCGAGAGGTCGGCATCCGTGCGTAGCGTAAACTCATCGGCTGAGTCCAAGCCGGCGCGATAGTGTAGTGGACCCGATGTCCAGGACAGTTTTCCCCCGAATTTAAGCTATCGTGCCCACGTTCATCGCAGCGGTTTGGCGCTGCCCCAGCCACGGCGGAGCGGTCGTTAAGACGGCATCCGCGTAGCGATTAAGAAAAAATC
>NZ_CAIZIZ010000143.1 GCF_903933125.1 uncultured Lamprocystis sp.
CCCCGGAAGATGAAAGTCCCCCGTGGGAGCGGCGTCCCGCCGCGATGCGGTGCCGCGGTGAGCTCGAACACCGCGGCTGCGCGCCGGGCCTCGTCGCGGCGGGACGCCGCTCCCACAGGGTCGCTGTGCGACTTTCGCGGCAAATCCTTTCAGTGTCGGAAATCGCCTAATGGCGATTTTGTTGGTCGGAACGACGGCCAACGCCCCGCCGTGCGCCCTCGCAGCTTCCGGAACCGGGAAACGTCAACTATCCTGTTACTGAAGCCTGAACAACGCTTGGGATTTCTCAGATTGATGATGTGAATTGTCGCAGTTGAATCAGCGCCAGATAGATTTTGGGAGTTATCCATGCATCCGCATTCGCTGACACGCTGGTTTTACGTCGCCTTGGTTTTTACCTTGGCACTGGTATCGCATCCGAGTACCGCCGTGCCGCCGCGCGCCTGGACCGTCATGGTCTATACCGCAACCGCGAACAATCTCGAGTCCTACGCCTTCCGTGACCTCGCCAAGCTCACCGCATCAGCCCCGGCCCAGCGCCCGGTCGCCGCGACCATGCTCATCGCTACCGAGCATTACGGGGACTGGTCGATTGCTGTCGAAGGCGACTCGCGCGCGAAAGACGGTGTCGTGATGACCCGGATCGCGCCGCCGGCCATGGCCGACCGTGCCACCCTCGCGGCCTTCATCCGCGACTCCGCGGCAAGGTTTCCCGCGAAGCATTACGCGCTCATCCTGCAATCTCACGGGTCCGGTTGGTTTCAGACGATGGCCCCCGAAAAGACGGTTGCGGTCGGTCAGATCGCTGCGTCCATCGGTGACGCTGGAGTACCGATCGAGATCCTGGGATTCGACATGTGCCTGATGGCAACGATCGAGACGGCCTATGAGCTACGCGACCGCGCTCGCTACGTGCTCGCCAGCGAAGACTATGGCCCGTGGGAGGGAGTGATCGGACCGGAACTGCTGGCAACCTTTTCTGCCGGACCTGATCCACTCGCCATCTTGCGCGGACTCAGCGCTTCGTTCATCGCGCGTAATGACCAGGCTGCGGCCGACGATCCGGCGGACATCAGTATCCTTGATCTGTCCGCGGTCAAGCCGCTCACCGCATTCCTACAGACGCATCTTCCGCAGGGACCGCTCGATGCGTCGTATTTCAGTGTAACCAACGCAGTCGATCAGACCACCGAGCCGCCGTGGTGGCAGGCACAGGACCTCACCGAGGTCGTTCGACGGCTGCTCTCCGACCAACCAGCGGCCTTGGACGAATTTCAGGCCCTGTTTGATCGGGTCGTGGTCGGCTACTGGCAAGATATCAAGAAACGCAGCACGGATTACGCCCCGCGTCACCATGGCCTGAGCATTGTTGTCAATGGCGATCAGGACGCCGCCGATACGCAACACCATTACCGCGAGTTGAGCTTTCCCATTCGACTCGTCACCACCCCTGAGCACGCGCCCTAGAGAACGCTCAAGGTATTCAACGATCCCACGGGCCGAAGCGCGGATCGAGCATCGACTGCCGGCACGGTTGCCTGATCGATGCACTCATTGTAGGAAGATAAAGATGCACATACCGGATTCAGTCCAAGGCGACTCGTCGCCAAGCGCATCCGGCGGTGCCGGTCACGATGCCGCCCCGTTCGCCCCCCTCACCCGCCGCGCACTGATCCAACGGCTGGGGTGGTCATCCCTCGGGCTCTTTGTCTCGCCCTGCTTTGCGGATTCCAGCCCAGAGGAAACGCTCGCCGAACCAGCAGCGGATGGCCAGCATTTGCGCACCCGCGATCGGGTACCTGACCCGCGCGATATCGGTTTCACCGTCCACTATCCCGGCCGCGACCCGATTCGTCTTGTCGGGCACTATTGGTTTAACGCGGCAACCGTTGCGTCCGGGCAGCGCTGTCCGGCAATCGTCGAGTTCAACCCCTATCGCCGTCGCGACGGGATGCTGCTCTCCGACAGTTGGATGTACCCCTGGTTCGCCGCGAACGATTATCTCTGTTTCCGAGTTGATTTGCAGGGTTCTGGTGACTCCGAGGGTGTATTGACGGACGAGTATTCCGACGAGGAGTTGGCCTACTGTGCCCAGGTCATCGAACAGATTGCCCGACACCCTGCCTGCGATGGTCAAGTCGGCATGATGGGAAAGTCTTGGAGCGCAATCAATTCCCTCATGGTCGCCGCGCGAGCCGATCGTCCGTCGGCACTGAAGGCCGTCGTGGTCTGCTGCGGAACCGACGATCGATACAACGACGACGTTCACTATCAGGGCGGGGCCATGCTGGCGGACAATGCCGGTTGGGCGTCGTCCATGTGGGGCTGGCTTGCCGCGCCGCCCGACCCGATGACTGTGGGTGGGCGCTGGGAGGTTATCTGGCGCGAGCGGATCAAGCAGGCGAGCTTTTGGTTCGTACCCTGGGCTGAACATCAGACGCGCGATGACTATTGGCGTGCGACCAGCGTGCGGGACCATTACGACCAGATGAAGATCCCGGTCTTTTTCATCGGCGGCTGGCAGGACGTTGTCTATAAGAATCCGATCGAACGCGCGGTGGCCGCGTTAAGCACTACCGGCACACCAGTGGCCGGATTGATCGGTCCATGGGGTCACAAATATCCCTTCGACGGACATCCGGGGCCGCGCATCGACTGGCTGCGCTCTACTGTCACGCACTGGTGGGACCGCTGGCTCAGGGGTCGGGAATCGTCGCCGGAGACCCGATGGCCGACCCTCACGGTCTGGCTCGGCGAGTCGCGGGAACCAAGCCCTTCCGCTTGCGGCGACGAGCCCGGCCGCTGGGTGGCCGAGGACGCACACTGGCGCACCCGCGCCCGGGAGCGGACCTGGTACCTCGGCGCCGATCATGGACTGATTGACGAGCCCCCGGTCAACCGCTTGGCCCTGAGCGTCCCGACCCCGGCGCCCGGCGTCACGGTGATGTTGGAAAACAGCTCTTGGGGCGAATGCGGCAACGACGACCTGCCGGGCGACCAGGCCCCGGCCGACCGTCAGGCGCTGACATTCGACAGCGTCCCACTGACGGCCGATCTCGACGTGTTCGGCCATCCGGTCGCGACCCTGGTGCTGCGCAGCGACCAACCGCTGGCGGTGATCGCGGTGCGTCTGTGTGAAGTGAGCCCGAGCACCGGTGCCTCACGGCTGGTCAGCTACAGCTATCGGAACCTGTGTCATGGCGATGACGATCGATCCAACCCCCGGCGTCTGGACCACGGAGTACCTTTCCAGATCAGGGTGCCGCTTGGCCTGACCGGACATACCTTCAAGGCGGGCTGGCGAATCCGGCTCGCCATCTCGCCCGCGTGCTTCCCAACCCTTTGGTCCAGCCCGCGCACCGCGAATCTGACTCTCGATACCGGTCCGCTCGTCGGGTTCGCGGCCAGCGCCCTGATGCTGCCGGAACGGCTGCCGCGTCTCGCTGACGCGTCGCTGCGCACCCGGCTCCCGATCCACTCGCAGGGGGCCTATGTCGATGACCGCGACTATCTGCCCATCCTCGCGGAGGCACGTCCCGCGCGCAACGAGCGGACCGCCAGTGCAGTGATTATTGATGGCAAACCTGGCGTGCTGATACACAAGGTCTTCGACAGCGGACGTTACCAGTACGGAGGCCCGCTGGCCGGGCTCTGGGTCGATCTTATTGGGGAGGAGAATTATCAGATTGCTGAGGATGACCCGGCCACGATGACCTGTATCACGCGCGTCTCTCAGCGCTTTGAGCGGCCCGACCCCGATTGGACTGCACGCGCTGAGACGATCACCCGCATCTGGAGCGAGCCGACGTCCAATGGTGATTTCGCCTTCCGGTTCGAGGCAACCGTTCGGACCTATGTCGGCCGAGGACCCGAAGAAAAGCCCTTTGAGTCAAAGACCCTGACCGGGACCATTCCGCGACGCTGGATCTAACGGTGACGGGCAACCACCAAACGGATAACGCGCCGTTGCACTGGTACCAACGCGTCGCGGTCGTGATGATCGTATTATGCACTGCCGCGATACCCAACGCTCGCGCGGAAGAAGCAGTCCGCCGCCTGCAAGCACTGAAAGATCAACGCGATCTCAAGCGGGAGGCCGAGTTGCGGGAGGCGGTATCTGAGGCCACATCAACAGGTGACAATTGGACGCTTTCCGGTGCCGTGCCGCTGTGGGTGACCTCCAACGCCTATTGCACACCATCAGCACCGCAGAACGACAGCTATCTGGGACCCTGGCTGCAACTGAATTGGCAGCATCCCCTGCGTCCGCGCCTGGTCGCGGATATCTCCCTGAGCTACACTGAGTATCGTTACCAGCACTTTGCCGATCTCGACTATTCTTACGCAGATCTCGGCGCGGAGCTGACATGGACGCTCGCCGACACGCCGACACGCTCGTCTAGCCTCTATTCCCATCTCTCGCTTTATTATGATCTGGACGCTGACCATCACTTCGATGACATCGAGGCCAGCCTCTCCGGCGGGGCGAATCTTGAGTGGACACTGGTCAGCGGCGCGTCGGTCTATTTTAATCCAGAAATCATGATTCTGCAGGCCATGCCCCATCGCTTTCGGGATCGCTCTTATGTCAGCGCCGGGCTAACCGTTGGCGGCAACATCCCCTTAAATGATCAATGGGAAATCGATTCCTATTCAAGCCTGTGGGTCAGCCGCTATGCCGAAGGGGCGGAAGAGACCGATCTGACGCAGTACCTGAGCGCGACGTTACGCCGTAACCTGACCCCACGGATCAGCCTCGATCTGACCGGCTTCTACACGCTGAACGCGAGCACGATCGCCAATGCGCAGTATAACGACATCACTGTTGGCCTCGCGCTCAATATGAGTTTTACGAGGCCCCTCGGACCCCGCGCTGATTCAGAGTCCGCTCCACTGCGCTGGAAAAGTATGGAATCGGAGCCGGCGTCCAACTGAGCCAAACATGATTGATGGTTTTCTTCGCCCTACTTCTTCCCCGCCCGCCGCCGGTCCAGCCGTTCGACGAACTCGCCGATCAGGCGCCGGTAGAGTTCCTCGCCCAAGACCAGGTCCTCCACCCCGGCGTCCATGCTGGGGTTGTCGTTGACCTCGATGACCACCGGGCCGTCGGGGGTCTCCTTCAGATCCACGCCATAGAGCCCGTCGCCGATCAGGTCGGCGGCCTTGAGCGCCATGCGCACCACGGCCGGCGGGCCTCGGCGATGCTCAGGGTCTCAAAGCCGCCCTCGGTGTGGCGGCCGTCGGACTCGTGTTTGACGATCTGCCAGTGATCGCCACTCATCAGATACTTGCAGCAATAAAAAGGCGGCTCATGGGGCCAAGTGTGTGATTGGCCTACGGTTGGCTGGCACAGGTCGTTGATCAAGCTTGGAGAAAGCTATTTCGGCAGATGCGGGCACCACACGATTCGCCCCATGAGCCGAAAAACCTGGTCGAGCCGCCGCGGACTCGCTCTGCACGGACGATGCGAAGGTGCGATCCAACAAGACGCCAGTCCGCGCAACGGCGCCGGTGATCATCTCGCTGCTCAACGCAAGCCAGCGCGCCAGGCGCGGTGCTAGACTCAAGGAGCTAAACGTGAATGCGTTCGGTTGCTCCGCGGTGATGCCAAGCCCGGTCCGCGTGCGAAAGGCCGACACGAGCAGCACCTCGCGGGGTCCGACAGCGGGTTCATTGCGAAACATGGCAAGGCCAACCGAGACGACGGCACCAGGCCGCACCTCATGCAGCAAACCGCGTAACGCGTTGGCACCGTCGCGGCCCTGGCCTTGCGACGAGCGGTAAAGAACGACCTGAGAAACCAGGAAGCTGCCGAGGTCATGGCAGATCTGCCCCGCCGCATCAAACGCATCCGCGACCCGCCCGTACCGTGCGGCGTACAGATGCAGCAAGGCATCGCAAACCAGGTCCGATTCAGCGATCAGGAGCAGATCGCACGCGGCAGCCCGCGGTGGTGAATCGATCCAGTCGGAGAGCCGCTTCGCCTCAGGGCCGAAGCACCCACCCAGCCGACGGAGAACCTGTAGTCGAATGCGGGCGAAGGGCTTGAAACGCGGCCCGGCACCGTCATCGGCGGTGGCGGGCAGGGCCGGGTCCAGATAGCGCGCGAGGAAGTCGTAAGGCGCACCCAGTTGGCTGCGCACGGCGTCGCTGACGCGCCGGAGGTTGGTCTGGATCTCGTCGGGGTGCAGGGTGTCGATGAGCAGTTGCCGCACGCCAGCAGGATAATCGTAGACGGTCTCCAGTGGCTGCGGAGATGCACTTGGTTGTTCCTCGGTACGCTGCAAGAGCCCGCCCAGGAACAGTTCGGCCAGATAGGCTGGATTCTGATCGGCACAGCAAGTCTGCTGCACCAGGCGCACGACCGGCAGCGTCAATGGCATCGCGGCGTAGGTCCGCGCCAGTTCACGCGCCGGCGCCGAGGCGCCGGCCTTGAAGCGCTGCAGCCGCTCGCGGGGTCCCGGCGGCTCGGGTTGCCGGATGGGACGCCGGCGCAGCAGCGGCGTGCGGGGGAATTGGGCACCGGGCACCCAGGCCCCGGCTCGCCCCGAGAGCAGACGCGACCAGGCGGCCAAGCTCACCGCGTCCGACGTGATCACGGGCAGGGTCAAGCTGTCGGGAGCGGCCTTGCCTTGGCCTGGGATCATTTCGGGAATGAGGCGCACCTTTTCATCCGGTGAGCCGCGCGGGTCGCCGCGCAGTCGGGTCAGCAAGGCCTCGCCCAGGGCGGTGCGCCGCCATTGGATCTGCGGCAGCAGTTGCAGCAGCGCAACCGGTTGCCGCCGCTCCCACTCCGCCAGGGCGTCAAGGTGCCAGGGCGCGCGGTCGGCATGAGGACTGAAGCCCCGCCGCCAGGCAGGATCGCTGAAGTCACTGAGCACCAGCACGGCGCGGCGGCCCTGGGGGTCGTGCAGGATGCCCGGCGGACGGGGGCTGCCACCGTGCAGACCGGGCCAGAGCCGGGTCGTATGGTCCGCGTCAGCACCGATACGCCAGATGCGCAGATCTCGAAAAGCCCCGTGACGGGCGAAGAGGCGCGCCAACTCATGCAGCAACGGCTCCCAGAGGATAAAGACCGGGAGGGCGTCGACGATCAACGCCAGCTCGAGGCGCCGTTCCGGGATACCGCGCAGCACCGGTATCGGTAGGCCCAGCTCGGCAAAATTGTGGACCGTAGCGGCCTCGTCGATGAAGCGGCGGGTGCGTGATGGGACGCGCTGGCGTAACGGACGCAGCGCCCGGCCAATGCCCAGCGGGTCGGCAAGCAGACGCGGACGCGCCACACGGATGGTCTTCGACCCCGCCCCTTGCGATGCCCCGGCGGCGGGCTGCGTCGAGTAGACGCCCTGCGCGTAGATCGCGTCGATCAGGGCGCCGAGACGGCTCATCTCAGTCCCCGGACAGGGGCGCAAAAACGGTTGCGAGGATGCCCTCGTCGTCGGCCCCGATCAGTTGGATCAGGTCCACACCACTCATGGTGAGCGAGATGGCGTTGAGCAGTTGATCCGTTGCCAACTCCCGGTGCTCGGTATCGCGACGGTGCAGAAATGCCCCGATCAGCGTGTCGACATCTGGTTTGATGGCGGCCCAGGCACGCTCGACTGACGCGGCATCGGCGGTATCCGCACCGCGGCGCACCGGGAACAGGTGGGCGCGTACAATCTTGCGCAGCTTATCTTCATCCGGAGGTTCCACGCGCAGTTGCAGGCAGCGACGCAGAAATGCCGGCGGAAACTCGCGCTCGCCGTTGCTGGTCATGACCACCAGCGGAAACTCCAGGCAGGGCACCTCGCCGTCTTTGACTGTCAAGGTGCCAGCCTCCTTACCCCAAGCACGGACCTCGACCTGGGGCTGGCGCTGCTTCAGGCGCACGAGTTCGGGGATCTCGAAGCGCCCCTCTTCGAAGACATGCAGCAGGTCGTTGGGCAGGTCGATGTCACTCTTGTCGATCTCATCGATCAGCAGCACGCGCGGAAAGTAGCGGGCCGGGCCGCCGCGCTCACCGGCAGGGTTGGCGAAGAAGGCGGTACCGAGTGGGCCCAGGGTCAGGTATTGGCCAATGTCCTTGACCTCGGCGGCAACCGCACCGGGGGGCGTCGACTCCGCAGCAGCACGCGGGACCCTCGGCTGCGGCGCCAAGTGCGCATCCTGGAGCCGCGCGACGGCGTCGTATTGGTAAAGGCCATCCTGCAGGGTACTGCGGCTGGTGATGGACCAACGCAGCACCGGACCGAGACCGAGCTCGCGCGCGACGGCGTAAACGAGTGTGGTCTTGCCGGTGCCGGGTTTGCCGGTAACGAGCAACGGGCGACGCAGATAGAGTGTGGCATTGATCCGCTCAACGTCAGTGCGATCCGGCAGGAAACTGCTTGCCCGCTCGCGATCCAAGTCGTCGAAGCGGCGCCACGGCGGCGGTTCCGGAAGATGTTGGAGGCGTTCGAGGTTCAAGGCGGGGTCGACCCGGTCGGCATCGGTGCCGTCGAAGATGTACCAGGAGGCTTGTTCGTTCGTGACCATGGCAGCGCCTAGCCCATCAGGGCGTTATCGTAGTCGGGTTGGTCGAAGATCGGGCGGTTCGGATCCTCCCAGAGCAGGGAGAAACCACCTGGGTACGCGCCCGCGTGCGCGGCTGCGTGGCAGCGGTACTGGTACAGCGCCCGCGGTAAGGCATGCAGCACCCGATCGGCTTGCCTGCAAACCAGATTCTTTTTCAGTGCCTTGAGCCCGGCCACGGTCGGCGCCTGGCGGCGCGGCCACAGGAGAATCGGCACACCGATGTCCAGCAGTGCAGCCAGTTCGGGGCATTGAATCGGCCCCGAGCACCCGAGCGCGAGCGCGCGCCGACCGGGGTCCGGGTCACGCAGATGCAGCAATGCGGCGCACTGCATCTCATGCCTGGCCTGTACCTTGAGCCAACTCAGGCCAGGGGGTTTGGAGTCGTGAGTCAGGCAGCCGGCATTGTCATGCCAGAACGTCCGTGCGTCCGTACCGCCGCGACTGTTGACCAAGAGCGGTTCGAACCAGCGTTCCCAACAGCGCAGGACCAAAGGGAACTCGACGGCGAGGTCGCCGGGTGTGAGTCGATCGGTCGGTGGGCGCTCGCCGGGGCGGAACAACGCCCGCTCCAGCGTATCGACAAAGGCTTCGTCGGCTAATAGTGGGAACGGCAGCAGCACCTCGATCTGAGGTTTGCATTGAGTCCGGCTCGGCAAGGCGCGAACAGCAGCGAGGATCTGGGCGACGATATCCTCATGGGTAAGCAGACCCGGGCGAGGATCGCAGGCGTCTCTCGGTTCGCCATACTCGTCGATGTAGTCCCAGGCCACACTGTAGCTGCCTGGCGGGGCAGCCAGGTCCGGCGCGACCTGAACCATCAGGAAACTCTGCGGCGGCGCTGTGGCTGGTCGTTCCACGACTGCCGCGGCCTCCTTCACATGGGTCGCGGCGATCGCCCCCCGCTCGATCTCACGGCCAACGCCGAGTGCACCAAGCGCCGCGTTCAACGACTGTAACACCTCGGGCGGATAGCCGGTAACGGCCGCGTAGCGGGCTGGGATTGCAACCTGCGCAACCAGGAAAGGCTCGTCTTGGCCCCCATCGCCAGTGGGCTCCGGAGCGGCCTCGCCGGGACAATACTGTTGGGCAACCTGCGCAATGCGCCACTTGAGCCAGCGCAGTAATTTATCGGAAGTGATCCTCCTCGGCGCAGTCGCGCACGGCGTCCTTGACGGCATCAATGATCTGCCCCTCGGTACGGCAGTCCGGACCGACGACGTTGACCTTGTAGCCGCGATGCTCCAAAGCGTTGCGGATCTTGCGTACATCGCAAGGGCTCAGGCCGTGCCGGTCCGCGCCAGTGTCGTCATAGTTGCAACACCAGCGTAGCGAGTGGTCGTCGTTACGCCCGAGGAGGAGGGCTTTGCGCGGCACGGCTGGTCGGAGTCCCGGCGTAGTGATGGTCGCTTCAATCCTCGAGCTTGAAGCGCACAACCAAGTCGTTGCCCTTCTTTATGCTTGCCTCAAGCTCTGCCTTGAATTGCGGTCCGGGCTCGACCAAGACCGGCTTCCTGGTCAACCGTCGCGTCTTCCCCCCGTTCGCATCGGTGGACACCTCGAACTCATCAAGCAGTGCGACCTTGGGCTCATGCGCACGTGTAGTGGACCCGATGTCCAGGACAGTTTTCCCCCGAATTTAAGCTATCGTGCCCACGTTCATCGCAGCGGTTTGGCGCTGCCCCAGCCACGGCGGAGCGGTCGTTAAGACGGCATCCGCGTAGCGATTAAGAAAAAATC
>NZ_CAIZIZ010000144.1 GCF_903933125.1 uncultured Lamprocystis sp.
CGTCGCGGCCGCGGGCCGCTCCTACGGTAGGAGCGGCCCCGGCCGCGACGAGTGCCGGCTTGGGTCTGGCCGGATTAATGATCAAGGCCGATGTTTCATGGGTACCAAGGCCTGCGCAGAGGTGCGGGGGACGCGTCGTGCAATCGGATGCACGGGATGGATTTCGCTGCGCTCTGCCCATCCTCCAGGTGACTTTCCCGGTCCCGAAGCGACCTGATCCAAAGGGGGGGAACGACGACCGACGGCAGTACGCGTGGACCGATGCTATCCTGTGGTTGACGAGTGCGACCTTAGAGCAACGGCCCGAACGATCGCTTGAGTCAACACTCACGTCTTGATGATTTCAAAAAGTGTAAGCATTCTGACGCCCGGAAGGAAGGTCGGAGCCGAAACCGCTGCGCTCGTGCTCAGCCGCACCGATCAACCGGAGTAAAGGTACCGGCAACGGGTCGTTGCGCAACCTGCCGGTGCCGCCCCGGACCGGCAACACCATACAGCACAACAGGAGTCGATCTCATGTCAATCAGGTCCCTGCCCGCGGCCTTGGCCGCAGCGCTGCTGAGTCTGTCCGTCCTGCCGGTCTTGGCGGCAGAGACGGCGCCCGCCATGGTGACCTTCACCGGCGAGGCGAACATGCCGTCGCTTAAAGACGCGAAACAGCGCGACAAGTTCACCATCGGACTCACCGATAGTCAGGTGATCAGCACCTTCAACCTCGAGTGCAGAGCCGGCACCAGCGCGCTCGGCGGACTGGTCAAGGGCAATGAGGAATGCGCAATTTCCGGCAACGGGGCCATCATCAACCCGCGCGACGCCAGCCAGCGCTTCCCACGCGCCCAATACACCGGCGGATTCGTCGTCGAGACCGATGGGACGACGGATATGTCGAAGATCCTGGTGACCTATCTCCCGGTCGGCAAGGTTCCGGCGTCCTCCAGCAGCGTGGCCGGGATGATCAAACTCAAGCCCGAGAATCCGTCGGCCACTGCCGGGATGCTCAAAGACTCGGTCCTCAAACACCTGCGCGATACGGTCGGTGATGCCGGAACCATGGTCGATACCCGCGTCGACACGGTCGAGATACCCGATCTCTTCATCCCCTCCGCCGGTTTTGCCAGCGACAAGGGCTGCACCTGGCGCGGGAGTATGGCCTTCGCGTACCAATCGAAGAGTTGGTTCATGGATTTGACCGCCACCTGTGGCGACAAATCCTATGCCTTGAAAGGGAACATGCCGTGGGTCGACGTGCCGGGCGTCAAGGACCGCACTCAATACAATCTGGTCCTCACGCTCCCCAGTGCCGAAACGGCGAGCGACGATGCCATGTTTGCCGCGCCGACCGGGGACGGCGACATGTTCGCGGCGGCCGACGGTCTCGGCGGCGCGATCATGATGGACCAGGGCATGTACGTCGAGACGCTGGTGGACGGCAAGACCGAGCGCCTGCCCATGCACACCAAGATCAGCGGCAGCCTCAGCGGACAGGGCGTTCCGCTTGAAACGGTGCGTTCCTTCAGCCAACTGATCACGCTGCTGGCACGCACCTTTTTCGGTGCTTGAGCAATCGCGTTGAGGGCGGACATAGCCTTGATCTAGGGGCGGGTTTAAAACCCGCCCCTACGTCAGGTTATCACGTCCGATGGCTATATGATCCAGGCCCTGCGATCAAGACTCCGGCAACCAGTCCTCATCCAGGATTTGCTCGAGGCGATAGGGGCATACCACCGGAAACAGATGCTGCTCCAGATCCGTTTCAATCACCGTATCGCGCACCGCTTTACCGTAGACCTTGACGAGCACATCGGCGTTGAGTAAGTTGTTCAAACTTGGCGACTGTTCCAACAAACGCTCGATGGCCGTGCGTTGATGATTGATGGTCAATCGCCAACTCTTGCTGCGGCGCTCCGGCTGATACTGGTGTTTCAGCAGATGCAGAAGCAACACTTGCAAGCGGCTCAGCAACTCACGACGTTCGCTCGCACTCATGCCTTCCAATTCCTCGGCAATATGCTCGGTATCCAGTTGTGTCAGCTTGCCTTCACGCAGCAACCGAGCGCTCTGTAACGCCCACGCGTGGAAGTCGGTGTCATAGCGTGCCGTCTCTATCATGACTACCTCTATGCCAAACTTGAATCGCTTATCCGATTACGACAACGACAACGATTGTGTTTAAGTTGTTCTTGACTCGTTGCTAATCTTCCAAGGTCTTTGCCGCCACCTCATAGACATCCTTCGACAGCGCATCGACCGCCAGGATGCGCGCGATCTCGGCACGCATCAGGGCCTGACGCGCCGGGTCATAGCGCCGCCAACGACTCATCGATTTGAGCAGTCGCGAGGCGATCTGCGGATTCAGCGGATCCAATTCGAGAATACGGTCAGCGAGAAAACGGTAGCCTGCCCCATCAGCGGCATGGAAGCGCACCGGGTTGGCGGTACAGAAGGCGCCGATGAGACTGCGCACCCGATTGGGATTCCGCATCGAGAAATCAGCATGCGTCATCAGTCCCACCACGCGCTCCAGCACATCCGCGCGACTGCTGGTCGCCTGAATACTGAACCACTTGTCGATCACCAGTGGCTGCGCGGACCAGCGATCGTAGAAAGCGGCCAACGCCTCCTCACCCGCGGAACCGCCGTGGTCGACCAGCAGCCGCAGCGCGGCCATCACATCGGTCATGTTATGGGCGGCGGCGAATTGGTCATTGCACAATGTCAGGGCGTCCGGCGTGTCGGCCGCCATCAGATAGGACAGTGTCAGATTGTTCAGAGCACGCCGACCGATGGCCTCCGGAGTGAAGGCGTAGGGTCCGGACTCCGTCTGGGCCCTGTAAACAGACAGCAGGTCCGTACCGAGTTCTTCCCCGATGCGACGGCGCAGCGACTCGCCGGCACGGTGGATACCGTCGACGTCCACGACCGCCATCTGATCCGCCAGGTAAGACTCCCCAGGCAGAGTCAACACTTCGGCGCGCAGGGCCGGCTCGCCCCGGGCGTCGAGCAAGGTGTCACGAAATGCCGCAAAGAAGGATGTCGGCACCGACTTGTGCGGACTTGCGACCAAGCCGAGCAGAATGCGCTGCATCAGCGTCTGAGCGGCATCCCAACGGGCGAAGCCATCGGTGTCCTGTGCCATGAGGAACTGCAAGTCGTCGTCACTGAAGTCACACTGCAGCTTGACCGGGGCGGAGAAACCACGCAACAAGGAGGGGACTGGCCGCTCTTTGAGTCCGACGAAACGGAACCGCTCCAGTACGGCGCGGACCTCCAGCATCCGGGTACCGTGCGTGGCGGCGGCTTCGTCCTCGCCATCAAGACGCAATGGCAAGGCCTCACCGTCGCGACCCAGCAGCCCGACCGCGAACGGCAGGTGCAGCGGCCCCTTTTGCGGTTGACCCGGTGTGGCCGGGGTGTGTTGACGCACGGTCAGCGTATAGCTGCCGTCCGCCGCGACATAATCGCCTTTTACCCGCAGTTCGGGCGTTCCCGCCTGCGCGTACCACCGACGGAATTGCGTGAGATCGCGACCGCTCGCGTCTTCCATGCAGGTCACGAAATCATCCGTGGTCACCGCCTGACCGTCATGCCGCTCAAAGTAGAGATCAGTCGCCCGCCGAAAGATCTCGGGGCCAAGCAGATTCGCTTGCATGCGCACGACCTCGGCGCCTTTCTCATAGACCGTCGAGGTGTAGAAATTATTGATCTCAATGTATGACGTCGGTCGCACCGGGTGAGCCATCGGCCCCCCGTCCTCGGCAAACTGCGCCGCACGCAGCGCGCGAACATCACTGATGCGCGTGACCCCCCGCGAGCCCATATCGGCCGAAAACTCCTGGTCGCGAAAGACGGTGAAGCCCTCTTTGAGACTCAATTGAAACCAATCGCGGCAGGTGATCCGATTACCCGTCCAGTTATGGAAATACTCGTGGGCGATGACCCCCTCGACACCCAGAAAGTCCTGGTCGGTCGCGGTCTCCGGGCGCGCCAGGACAAACTTGTCATTGAAGACATTGAGCCCTTTATTCTCCATGGCCCCCATGTTGAAATGACTGACCGCCACGATCATGAAGAGATCCAGGTCATACTCACGGCCGTAGTGCTCCTCGTCCCAGCGCATCGCCTTCTTGAGCGAGCGCATGGCGTGATCGCACTTGTCCAGATTCTGGGGCTCGACATAGATGCGCAAACCGACCGGCCGACCGGAAGCGGTGGTGAAAGTGTCCTCGACCACGCCCAGTTCCCCGGCAATGAGCGCGAAGAGATAACTCGGTTTCGGGAACGGATCCTCCCAACGGACCTGATGCCGGCCGCCCTCGAGATCACGTGCCTCAAGCAGATTCCCGTTCGACAGGAGCACCGGGAACCGCGTCCGGTCCGCCGCCAGGGTCACGGTATAACGCGCCATCACGTCCGGCCGATCGAGAAAATAGGTGATGCGCCGGAAGCCCTCCGCCTCGCACTGGGTGCACAACATCTCACCGGACTGGTAAAGTCCCTCCAGCGCGGTATTCTGAGCGGGATGGATATGCACCCGGGTCTGCAGGCGGAAGCGATCCGGCACGCGCAGCAGCGTCAGGGACTCGGCGTCCACCCGATATTCCGCCGGGGTCAGGCGATGCCCGTCGATGGCGACCTGATCCAGCGCCAACTGCTCACCGTGCAGGGTCAGGCTGCCGTCGCCGCGGGTTGCCGCCGGATTGCGGCGGATTGTCAACTCCGCCGCGACCCGCGTGAAAGCCAGGTCCAGGTCGAAGTGCAGATCCACCTGGTCGATCAGAAACTCCGGCGGGCGATAATCTTCCAGGCGGGTCGGATGGGGGGCGTCTCGATACATGCTGCACTCGTATGGTCCTTGGCAGAGACAGTCTGCCTTGGGACAATTGTATTCCGGGCGCGGCAACCAGATTTCAAGATTCCGTACAAAATGCCGGCTCGGACCCTTCAACTTGCAACCACGAACCATCAACCAAGAAGCAACGACAGGGAGCGCTTCGATGCCCCAGATCGTGATGTACGCCAAGGCGTTCTGCAGCTACTGCACCCGCGCCCGGAAACTGCTGCATGCCAAAGGGGTCGAGTTCGCGGAAATACGCGTCGACGGCGACCGCGACCAGTTGCGGATCATGATCGAGCGCAGCCGCCGCCGCACCGTGCCCCAGGTCTTCATCAATGACCGGCACGTGGGGGGCTATGACGATCTGGCCCGACTGGATGCGCGGGGCGAACTCGATACGCTGCTCGGACGATGAACAGTGCCGCGCCACCCGACGAGGTTCGCCTGGACAAGTGGCTCTGGGCAGCGCGCTTCTTCAAGACGCGCCGGCTGGCGGTGGAGGCCATCAATGGCGGCAAGATCCAGGTCAACGGCCAGCGCGCCAAGCCCGGACACGGCATCCGTGCCGGCACCCGGCTCTCCATCCACAAAGACACCTTTGCCTGGGAGCTCGACGTGCTGGCGGTCAGCAACCAACGCCGCCCCGCCAGCGAGGCCGTGCTGCTGTACCGCGAGGATGAATCCAGCGTGCTGCGGCGCCAGGATCTGCTACGCCAACGGCGTGAGGCCGGGCCTGTCGATACCACGGGCGAGCGGCCCACCAAACGCGATCGGCGCCAGATCCAGCGCTTCACGAGCGCGGACTAGCGAACGCCCCGCCATGGACAATGACGCCTTCCGTGACACCTACCGAGCGGTCAACACCCGCGCTTGTGTGTTTGAGAAAACCATTCTGACCAGCAATGGTGCCTGTTCCCTGGCCCAAAAGTTCTGTATCGCCGAACGCGAGGGCGTCCGTTGCGCAGCAGACCAAGCACTGGCCGACTGCACCGAACTGCTGAGCACCCTGCGGCGTCAGGCGCGCTTCGCCCTCAAGACCCCCGCGGGTGTCGGGACCCCCGACGCCGCCGCCCTGCCCCACACCAAGGCCATGCGCATCCAGGTCGGCGGACTGCGCGGACTCCAGGCGGCGCTGACGCCGGACCAACCCATCCCCGTGCGTATCGCCGATATCCACGATACCGTCCGCACCGCGCTGGTCCGCTTCGGTGGACTGGACGCCCTACCCTTTCAGGACATCATCAAACAGATCGCCGCCTACCAGGGGCGTCGCCGCCGGCTGAAGAAACGCAAGTGACGCCCTAAGGCGACTTCCGGCAAAGGGTCTACCGATCGGTAGGGGCGAGATTAGCTGTCGGACGTGATAGCCGGACTTAGCGGCGGGTTTTTAGCCCGCCCCTACACGAGTGTCTGTCCGGATATCAGGTACGAGGGCTAATGTAGGGGCGACTTCAGTCGCCCCTAATGCCCTACCAATCGTACAGAAATGCGCTGTCGTGATATTGCCTCCCAGGAATCGCGTAAGGCGATTTTCATGAAAAGGTTTGGGCGCGGTGGCGCGCCCGCCGCGACGCAGCACCAAGCACGCTTGGTTTTGCCGCCTGAGGACGTCGGTCAGCCGGATCTGACGAGATCCCGAAACCTTCATGCCGCAGCAGGTGGGATCCAGATCGTCCAGGTCGCCAAATTCGCCGACCCCGTCGGTGCGTGCAGGCGGCCTCAAGCCGCACCTGGACCCGCAATCCGCCGCCGCGATAATCCCCCCCGACTGGCACGCGCCACCCGCGCCTTGGCCGTGGCCAGCAGGCGCCGATCCTCGTCGGTTTGAACCATGCCTTCCAGACTGGCGATCAGGGCATCGGCGGACGCGTACTCGCCCGTGGCGCGGTTGAGCATCGCCAGGACACCGTAGAGGGCAAACGCCTCCTGAATGTGGAGCCGCGGGCGGCTCCCAAGACCGCTCAGCAAGGTCTTGGCCTCCTCCAGATCCCCGTCCTCGATCAATAAGCCGGCCAGATTCACACGGGCGAACAAATAGTCGGGATGCGCCGTGATCGTCCGTCGCAACTGGTCCCGGCACTCCGCATCCCGTCCCTGCATGGAGCGGATAGCCGCCAGGTTACCCATGGCAGCCTGATGGTCCGGGACGCGCCCCAGGACCGCATGGACACAGGCCTCGGCGGCCACCAGCTCGCGATCGTGAATCAAACCCACCGATTCATCGAGCAGGGCCTGAAGATCCTCCGGCAGATCGGGCGGATCAGGCTGGCGATAGATTTCGGTCTCCAGCAGTCTGGCCTCACGCATCGCCGTACTGCCCCAGTATTGAACGGTCTCATGGTCCCCGACCAGACCGCACTCGCGGAGCGCGCGCAGCAACCCGAGGCGCTCTTGCTCGGTACCGACCGGCAACCGTGCCAGGTCGCGCAGGATGGTTGCCGCGCGCCGTTCGGGTTGACCGTCCGCCGGAGGCTCGGTCTGCGACTCGCGCGTCAGCCGATGCTTCAGCAGTTGCGTGGCGAAGAAACGCACCAATGAGTCGCCGGCCAGATAGCTCGCCTCCAGATAGGTGTCGGTCGCGCTCAGCTCGTCGAAGCAGGTATCCACGGACGCTGGGTCCGCCGCGCGCAGTCGGTTCACCCAATCGATAGGCAGCACATGGGTCCAGTTGAACAGTGCCGGGTGAGCCGGGGGCCCCCCGTCCCGTTCCAGGATGGCCAGATTCTCTTCCGCCGCCGCATGATGCGGGGCACGCTCCAGAGTCTGCCGCCACAACGCCGCTGCCTGCTCGGCCTGTCCCAGCCGACTGGCGGCACCCGCTCCCAGGTTGAGCCGTTCGGTAACCAGGGGATCGGTCTCGCTGTTGATCCAAGCCGCCTGATCGGCACCCGCGAACGCCTCCCAGGCGGCTTGGTCCTCCCGGATCAGCAACAGGCCGGAGAGCTGACCATAGGCATCCTCGACACGGCGCGCCTGGACTTGAGCCAAGGGGGCAACGAGCGCGCGGACGCCGGTTTCATCGCCCTGATACAGCCGCAGCCGCAACGCCCAACCCAGGGCGAAAAGGTTGCCCTGGTCGTGCTGCCAGGCATCCAGGAAACACGCCAGCGCCTCCGCGATACGGTCCTGGTGAAAGAAGGCGACCGCCCGGTTGTTGCGGGCCGAGGTGAGGGCAAGACCGTCCAATGCCCGGACGGCACCCGCGAAATCATTGGCTTCCAGGTACAGCTTGCCGATATCAAACTGTTCCATCTGCGCGCGGGTCGCCCGCGAACCGTCGGGCTGTTCCAACAACGCATCCAGGTTTGCGATGTCGGGGAGCGCACTCCCGGCCAGAGCACCCAGGTCCCGTAACTGGTCCGCGACCCGATTGGCCAAGAACAGATGATGGCCCGCGAGGGCAAACCGAAACAAGGTTTCCAGCGCCCGCGGACTCCGCGGCCGACGTTCCGCCCAATGATATGCGGCCAGGGTCGCCGCGCCGCGACTCTGACCCCGCTCCAGGGCCTGCAGCAACAGATGATTGGCGCCGCCGTGATCGGGAAACCGTTGGACCAGGATCTGCGTCCGCTCGACCGCCCGCTGGTAGTCACCGTCCCTGAGCAACCGTTCGATGGCCTTGAACTGGGCCGGCTCGGGCTGCGGGGTCTTGGCTTGCTGGGTCTTCGACGGCTTTTTCGGCACTGCGGTTTCTCCGGCGGCTTGGGGTTGAACAGTGTACTACCCCCGCGGCACCCCGTCCGCTCGGTGCGGCACCCTGAGCAAGGCGGTGAGGTTCTCGATGAAAGGCCGCCCGTCGGCATCCGCATCAGTCGGCCTTGTCGCGCCGATCTTTTGTCCCTAAGCTCACCCCATTCACAACAATTGAGGTGATTGACATGGTTCGTGAAGCCCCGGCGATGACGGTCCGGCAGAATCTCGGGGAGTTACTCAACGAGATTCAGTACCGTGGCGATTCGATCGTCATCACCAAGAGCGGGAAGCGGGTCGCGGCAATCGTCGATATCGCCCTCTTTGAGCGGTTGCATACCATAGACGAGGACCGCGCCCTGCAGCTTGGCAACCGCGCTCAGACACTCCCCCCTGCCCCGCCAAACGAGCACCTGGTCAGCATTGATGCGGCGCAAGCGGACGCTGAGGGATTCGGTCGCCTCGCGGCCCTGCTGGCCCAAATCGACCTGATCCCGGAACGAGAGGACGCCTATGATCCTCTGCCCTGGGATGAGCATGGCCTGCCGCAATGATCGTGGTTGATATCCGGCCATCAGGTGTGAAGGCTCTACTTCCCCCGCAGCACTGCGTCCGATTGGGGCGGCACCCTGAGCAAGGCGGTGAGGTTCTCAATGAAACGCCCCATAGGCGGCGTGGCCAGCGCCACCCGCGCCTTGGCCAGCGCGAGCCGGTGTCTGTCATCATCGGTTTGGGCCAATTGCTCCAGATTGGCAATGAGCGCGTCGGCTGATGCGTCCTCGCCTTGGGCACGGTGCAGCATGGCCAAGGCACCATACAAGGCAAAGACCTCCTGCAGGTGGAGCCGCGGCCGTTGCAGCAGACCATCCAGTAACGCCCCGGCCCTGGCCAAGTCGCCATCCTCGACCAGCAACACCGCCAAATTGCAGCGCGCGAACAGGTAGTCGGGGTGAGCCGTGACCACCCGAGCGTAGAGTTCCCGGCACTCGGTGTCCCGACCCTGCCGGGCCCGGAGTACCGCCAGGTTACCCAGCGCGATCGGATGGTCCGGAACGCGTTCCAGAATGGCGTTGAGACGCGCATCAGAGGCCGCGAACTCACCCATCCGAGTGAAGTCCGCGGCCTCGATGAGCAGCGCCTCGAGGTCGGCTGGAAGATCGGTCGGCCGCGGCGCCCGATCGATCTGGGTCGAGACCAGTTGAACCGAGCGCAACACCTTGCCGTCCCAAAACTGCACTGTCTCGTCACTGTCGACCACACCGCTCTCGCGTAGCGTGCGGAGCAATTCGCCGCGTTCCTGCGGGGTGCCGACGGGCCGGCGCGCCAGATCCCGAAGAATGGCTGCGGCGCGCCGTTCGGGCGGCCCGCCTGGGATGGGCTGAACCGGTGACTCGCGCGTCAGCCGATGGGTCAGCAATTGTGCGCCCAAGGCACGCACGGTCGCATCGCCGGCCAGATAGATCGTTTCCAGATAGGCATCGCGGGCGGTCAAGGCGCCGAGCGCTGACTCCAGGTGTGCCTCGTCAGCCTCCGACAGTCGACGCATCCAGTCGATCGGCAGCACCTGGCGCCAACCGAAGAGCACCGGACAGCTCAGGGGTGCCGCATCCCGTTCCAGGACGGCGAGGTTTTCCGCGGCGGTCGCATGCCGCGGATCCTGCTCCAGCGCCTCCCGCCACAGCGTGCGTGCCTGATCGGCACGCCCCAGCCGACTGGCCGCCCCGGCAGCCAGATGGAGCCGTTCAGCGACCCGGTGACGGCGCTCGCTCGCGGCCCACGCGGCCCGCTCCATACGCTCGAAGGTGTCCCAGGCCGCCTGATCTTCGTGGATCAACAGCAGCGCGGTGAGCTGCCCGTAAGCATCCTCGGAACGGCGGGCAGGTGCCTGAGCCAAGGGGACGCCAAGCGCCCTGGCGCCGGTCTCATCGCCCAGATACAGGCGCAGCCGCAGTGCCCAGCCCAGGGCAAACAGGTTCTCCGGATCTTGCGCCCAGGCCTCCAGAAAAGCGGTCAGTGCCTCCTCGACGCGGTTCAGATGAAAGAGCGCGAACGCGCGGTTATTGCGGGCGGAAAGAATGCTGCAGCCGTCCAGCACCCGCACCACGCCCTCAAAATCATCGGCATTCAGATGCAATCGACCGATATCGAACTGCTCCGCCTGCTCGCGGGTGATCTGCGAGCCGTCGGGCTGGCGCAGGATCTCCTGCAGACCCGCGGCGTCGGTCAGGTCGACCCCCGATAAGGCGCCCAGGGCCCGGGCGCGCTCCGCGACGCGGTACGCCAATGCGAGATGGCGGGCCTCGATCGCCAACGGGAAGAAGGTCTCAAGCGCACGTGGACTGTTGGGACGGCGTTCCAGCCACTGATAGGCGGCCAGGGCCGCCGCACCCCGGTCGCGGCCCAGGTCCAGGGCATCCACCAGTAATTGGTTGGCGCCGCCGTGATCGGGGAAGCGCTGGACCAGGACCCGTGCCCGCTCGATCGCCCGCGGATAGTCCCGGTCGCGGAGCAGCCGCTCGACGGCCTTGATCTGAGCCGGCTCGGGCGGCGGGGTCTTCGACGGCTTTTTCGGCACCGCGGTTCCTCTGGTGGGTTGGTGTTGAACAGGCGTCCAGTGTAGCGGAACTGGGGCGTTGCGCTGTCGTACCGGCACCGTAACGCGCCCGGCGTCTTCGGACACCGTCTTGCGTCGGCTAGGCCTGCAGCGACGCCAGATCGATGACGAATCGGTACTTGACGTCGCTCCTGAGCATCCGCTCGTAGGCCGTGTTGATCTCCTGCATCTTGATGACTTCGATGTCCGAGGTGATGCCGTGCTCGCCGCAGAAATCGAGCAACTCCTGGGTCTCGGGGATGCCGCCGATCACCGACCCGGCCACTGACTTGCGACCCAGGATCAGCGGAACCGTGCTGAGGGCGGGCTCCAGGTCGCCCACGAGCCCGACCAGCACCAGGGTGCCGTCGAGCGTCAGCGTGGACAGATAAGGGTTAACGTCGTGAGCATAAGGGACAGTGTCGACGATCAGATCGAAACGCCCTTTCGCCGCCTCCATCTGCGCCGCCTCGGTAGACAGCACGATGTGCTCGGCACCCAGTCGACGGGCATCCGACTCCTTGCCGGGGGAGCGCGTGAAGAGCGTCACCTCGGCCCCGAGGGCTTTGGCCAGCTTGAGCCCCATGTGTCCCAGACCGCCCAATCCGATGATGGCCACCCGGCTCCCCGGACCGACCTGCCAATGCCGCAGCGGCGACCACAGGGTGATTCCCGCGCAAAGCAGCGGCGCGGCACCGGCCAGATCGAGCCCCGCAGGTACCTTCAGCACGAACCTCTCGGAGGCGACAATCCGCTCCGAGTAGCCGCCATAGGTGGGGCGCTGATCATGGCGGTCGTACGAGCTATAGGTCAGGGTGTGTCCCTGCTCGCAATACTGCTCCAGCCCCTGTTCGCAGGGCGTGCAGTGCCGGCAGGAGTCGACCATGCAGCCGACGCCGACGGCATCCCCCGGCTGGAAGCGCGTGACGTCGGCGCCAACGCTGACCACCCGCCCGATGATCTCGTGACCGGGAACCAGCGGATAGAAGCTCCAGCCCCAGTCGTTGCGGGCCATGTGCAGATCCGAGTGACAGACGCCGCAGTAGAGGATCTCGATCACCACATCGTCGGGACGCGGATCGCGGCGCTCGAAGTGGTATGGCGTCAGATCATCGGTGGCGGATTGGGCGGCATAGCCGAAGACGTTCATCGTCATGGTCATTTCCCCGTAGAGACAGGTGTTGAAAGTGAGCGGCTGGAGTGCGGGCGCGGCGGCGGCAAGCCCGCGGAACGGGAGGCCGAGCCGGACGGCTCGGGATACTCACACGCGAGCCCGTAGCCCGTAGGTTGGGGTGAGGAACGAACCCCAACATCCCGGCCGCCGATCGTTGGGGTTCGTTCCTCACCCCAACCTAACAGGCTAGCTTAGGCCGCCCGGCTACGATTGCGAACCTCCCAGCCCTCGCACGCCAAGCCAATGTAGATCGGGATGGGCTTTTGACCGGTGTTGTAATAGACGATGGTTCGGCGGGACAGCCCGAGCGCTTGAGCCGCGGCGCTCAAGGTGAGCCCGTTGCGCTTCATCCAGGCATTGAAGCCTGCGGTGGGGAAGGCGGTGCCGGCCTGTTCGCGCGCCATGCGATTCATGGTCTCGACCGACAATCCCTGGTCAATGGCTGGCCATTCGATACCGTGGCCCCAATCCGCTACGACGATATTCGCGAAGCAATCAGCGTCCGTCAGCGCCTCATAGCCGGCAGAGCCGATGATCGTCGCAACCTCCAATTAACGTTCTGCCGTCGGAAAGGGTAGCTTCGATTGTCGCGGGCGCAACGGCCTTGACGGAAATAACGGTCAGCATCAGCGAATACCTCATAACTGAGGGTTGAGCTTGCGCCATTCGGCAAGCAGGTCGACCGTGTGTCCAGCGGACCATTGCCTAGCCTCGGCCAGCCCGTAGGTTGGGGTGAGGAACGAACCCCAACATCCCGGCCGCCGATCGTTGGGGTTCGTTCCTCACCCCAACCTACCGCGCTCCAGGCGCGATAACGGCGCACCTGCATCTCGATATTGCATTGGCGGCCCGCGGCGTCTTCGGCCCGCAGGTCCAGAATGATGTATTTGCCGTGCAGTTCCGCGGCATCGATAGCCGGATTCTTCACCGCGATGTGCGTGATCGGCGCCGCGCAGCGGCGCACGGCATTGATCAGCGCCACCAGCAGGTCCGGAGCGTCGGCGAACAGACGCTTGAATACATAGTCATTCTTGGGGTCGAGCAGGTCGCACATCGCAACGGATGACGCCGGTACGCGTGTGGCGTCGCGCTGTCACAGCGTCAGTGAGGCCGGGCGCTCGAACACTGATCGCAGCGATCGGCAGCGACGAACTCGATAATGGCACGCGTGTCGTCCGAGCAGTTCATGAAGACGATGCGGTCAAGAATATCGGGACCATGACGCAGGATCAGTGCGCCGATCAACTCATCAACAAAGGACTGGGTCACCGCCAGACCGGCGAAGTCGAAAACCACCTCATGGCCTTGCAGCAACGCCTCTTCAGCCTGCTGTCGAGGGGGCACGGCAACAGAGCGCAGGCCCGCAAAACGACCCTTCGATTGGGCGCTGAGCAGCAGATGTTTACGGTGGGTGGGCGTGTCCATGGCAGGATAATGGGGTCGAAGCCAGAGGAAAGTAAAGCACCTACGAAGAACGCAGCGGTCTGCGCACCCCCTCCGCGCTCGGCAGAAGTGTGGCAATGCGGATATCTCTGAGCCTATCGCGTCGTAACTCCAGCCCGATGGCAACCCCTTGCCAGAACGCCTGGTTCGTCAGCAACCCGGTCGCGCTCGTCGGATTGTGATAGGCATCGCCGCTGACGATCAATGCCTTGCCGCCCGCGCTCTGCGCAACACCGTTGTCAACCCGACCCCCTCGTTGGTCGTGTCCTCGCGAAGCCCTAAGTCCCGGTTGCAACTCACCCGCGGCTTCATCGCGGTCAGGATCGCGTCACGGTGGGTCTCCCCCCGAAGATCGGGATGATTCCGCAGGGTCGCCAGAAACCCGCAGCCGTTATCAGTGACCGCCAACCGCACCAGGTCATTGGTTGGGTAGTATTGCCCGGCGACCCAGACACGCGCCCCCTGGTACCCCACGCGGCGCGCGTGGGTCAGGGCATTTTCGAGCAGTTCGCTCAGGACGTACTGAATCGGCATGCCGAGTCGGTCCACTTCGGTAAGTCCGGTCATCTGGTCAGGCGCCTCGTCGCGATCGACGCCAGGAACGGCCCCAACCAAGGCGTTCGTCAAGCGCCCCGCCGCATCGCTGGCCGTGTCTCTGTCAAGAATACAGGTCAGTTCGACCAGCGCGTCTTGGCGATTGCGGCGTCGGGTCATGACAGGAGCGCAGTCGCGCAGTTCCACGCCCGCAAACAGGTCCATGCGCCGTAGATAGCCGCCCACGTCGGCGCTGAGCCCATGGACGACGACCCTCTGCCCCCATGTGATCAACTCCTGGAAACCGGCACCGAGGAGGGTCAGACCAAAAGGATCAACGAACTTTAGTCCGGAGGCATCAAGGACCACATCGTCCTCCGCTGCCTGAATCGCCCGGCAGATCGAGATGGTTTGCCCGCACGAGCGGGCGGACAGGAATGTGGGTAGGCGGATCACAACTTCAAACGCTCTGTTGCCTACGTTGATTGCAGCGCATCAGGGCCGGCATGTCATGGACAGAATGAGGAGATTCGCGGTTTCCATGATGGATATGTGCCATAAAATGCGCGGTTTCTGAAAGAGCAGGCAGTGTTCGCTATCCCCGGCGCGCCCGGTTAAACGTCTGCGGCCTTGGCCATGGTTCCGGCCAGCTCAGGCGCCGCCCGGCTGGTGTCCCTGGCTTCAGCCTTGGATCGGCAGGGTAAGGCTGGAGCCTTCCTGCCCAACTGAACGAGCAGGCTCGCCGCCACAGATCGCCGACTAGGGTTCGGTATCCTACGAATACAACAGTTGATTGACAGTACTCAGATCACCCGCAAGATGAGTTACCGAACGGCTATAGCACAACAAGAGATATTGCCGGGCCTGGCGCCTTGGCGCAACAACTTATCTTTCAAGGACTCGCGATCCGGCACCAACTGTTAGAGGGTCATACCATGTTACACTCCACCCTGGGTCACGTGAGAGAATCCGATGCCTCGGCGGAGAGGACGCTTGCGTGACGAAAAGTGACAGGTGATTCAGTCTGTGCGGACAGACAGGCGTGGTACCAACCTGCGTTCAATTGCGTTTATGGTGGGGGTCAGGTTAGGATGGCCAGCAAGGACCAGAGCATCCGTTTGGCGGCATTCACTCAGTGCGCTCGGCTGATGCAGGAATATAGTGGAACTGTGCCCTGGGCAGCGATTTCGCAGGGTTTCGACTTCGAGGGTGAACGGGTCTACCTCGGCAGCAGACCACGTGGCATCCACAGGCCGACCCAGATGACATGCGGCGTCCTCAGCATAAAGACAAACCAACCGCGGCAAGGTCGCAGCGCCCGCTATGACGACGCGCTAAGCGGTGATGGCTATTTCGTTTACGCATTCCAAGGAACCGACGCCGCCAATCGTGATAATACTTGCTTGCGGGAAGCGTTCGATGATCAGACGCCACTCGCATATTTCTATGGCATTAGCCCCGCTGTATACCAGATACTTTTCCCCTGCTATGTGACAGAATGGCAACCAACTCTGCTATCCTGCATGGTTGCTGTAGGCAGTCCGTATGAAATGAATCAGCGAGAGCCAGATCCGCCGGCATATCGAATCGACCGGCGATACAGCACGATCGAGGCAAAGGTGCGACTGCACCAGGCGGAGTTCCGTGAGTTGGTGCTCACCGCGTACGGACGGCGCTGCGCGATTTCCGGATTGCCGATCCCTGGTTTGCTGGAAGCCGCGCACATAGTCCCGGACCGAGATGAACGCGGGCACCCGGAAGTGAGCAACGGACTGTGCCTCTCGACATTACACCATGCCGCCTACGACCGAAACCTGCTGGGCATTGATCCCGATGGGGTAGTCCATATACCCGCCGCGGTCTTAGCGCAAAAGGATGGACCAACGCTCGAAAAGGCGATAAAGGCTTTCAACGGCGCTAGAATCTTTCTTCCGCACCATCCCTACGATAGACCGAATCAGGACTACCTGGCAGAGAGATTTGATGCTTTTCGACAAGCGTCGTAGTTAGGCAGACCGAGTCGGCGGCGGTTATTCAAGTTGAAGGCGCAACGACTGGGCTAGCAGGCGGCGCATCGGCGCGGGTCGAGCCAAGGGGTGGCGCAGGACGCGCGGATGAAGACAGTGGCGCAGAAAAACATACTAAGGCGATTTCCGACAATTTGGATACCGGTCAGTGTAGGTGCGACTGAAGTCGCATCGACATCCGAGCCGATGGTTGGTGGTATCCGGTGTTCCGGAAATCGCCTAAGTTATCGATAGATGTCACACAGGGACGAGCGAAGCGGCAGGGTGTTGAACAGATGCGTCAAGCGTATAAGGAAGTGTCCTTGCGCCAGTGCTTTGGGCCTCAAGCTGGTATCCCCCTACCCCTTTGAGGTGCTAATGATCGTCACTTGAAAGCATGGCGAACCCGCGGCCCGTGTCTGGAAAAGATCACCAGATGCGCGCAACCCCGTAGGCATTAATGTTCATCGCCGATCCGGCGCCGGGCCTCCGGGGAGAGTTGCGGGTCTTCGTCCCCCCACTACAGGAGGCTGTGGATATCAAGCAAGAGCCGCATCAGGTGTAATCCTTGAACTCTTCAGGGATGGCATCGAAATCCGTCGCCATCCAGAGCAATTGCCCTTTGCCTGAACCGGGCTGCCTGGGTCGCTTGGGTGGCTGAACCGGCACAAGCCGGACCAAGGAAACGCTGTCTCGGGCTATAACGATCTCTTCCCCGGCCAAGGCGCGGCGGGTCAATTCGGAAAGTTGGGTCTGGGCTTCGGCGATGTTGTACTGGCTCATGGTGGAGTCTCGGTGAGCATCTTTGCTCACCATTCTAACCTAAGCGTAACATCCTAGTTTATTCTACTTATAAGATCATCCACTTACAACGGATAACATCGCTAAGTGGCACTACAAGAGCGCGGCCTTGATCATGGTTACGGCGATTTCGGAACCGGTCACGACCCTGACCAGTTCCGAAATCTCTTGACAGGATTAACAAGATTTACAAGATTGAAAATGAATAACATCTTGTAAATCTTGTTAATCCTGTCTAGATGCATTGGCTTCGGCCTCGCCGTGCTGGCCTCGATCAAGATTCCGGCCACTTGAACTCGCCGGGTGCGTGGTCAGGCCATCCTGGCCTGACACCGTCAGGGCTGGAAGCCCTGACTACGCACGCCGCTGGCCGGGATTACGATCAAGGCCGCCGTGCTGTTCGGGATCGCCCCTAAGACGATTTCTATCATGTAGGGGCGACTTAAGTCGCCCCTACACGTCGGTAGATCATGTCCCGGAAATCACCTTAGACATGGGCGGTTGATGTTCGAGATGGCGGCGGCCGACCGGCCGCGAACAAGGCGATCAATGGACCGGCATCAACCAGGATGGTTTTCACGGAGCCTCGCTTTGACCTTGTCCGCGATGTTCTCCGAGGCGCTTGGATCGCCCATCGGCGTGAAACTGCACACCTGACGATAGATCTCGGCAGGGTTCTTCATGCCGAGTGCCCGCTCCAGAACCTCGTTGATGAAGTCCGATGGGCTGACACCGAGACGGCGCGCCTCCTCGGCGATGCGGGACTCCAGCAGTGGATCGAGTTGGAGATAGCGTCATGGCGTTCTCCCGTGCAGCAATTCCAAATTTGGGCGGCATCGCGCGACCCCTGGTGGATGCGGCGCGCGCGACCGCCGTGCCGGATCCCTGACACCGAGCGGCGCGCCTTATCCACCCTACAGCGGTGTCGGTTTTGTAGGGCGGATAAGCGCAGCGCATCCACCTTCAGCCTCGCCGCTGGCACTTTGGAACTGCTGTCTCCCGTGTTGCCCGCGATGGTTATTGGGGGTAGTAATCCAGGTCGCGGGTCTCTGTCAAAGAATAGGGGCAATCCCGCGGAAAGGTGCTCTCTTCAAGATTGGTCTCCTTGACCGCAAGCAGACGGGCCAGGCGGTACGCCTTTGGGATCGCCTGCTGCTCCAGCAGCGCCTCGAAGCTCGGATTTTCATCCACCAGATCTTGGAGCGACAGGCGCTGCTCCTTGATCGTCGCTTCCCAGCTTCGGCTGCGCAGGTGCGGTTGGAATTGCCATTTGAGTAAATGCGCCAGCAGCACCTTCAGTCGACTGATCAATTCCCGACGCTCGCGCGCGCCCATGGCATCGAGCTCCTCGATCAGATGATCCACATCGATCTCGGCGAAGCGCTGTGCGCGCAACAAGTCCGCCTGCTCCTGCGACCAGGCATGGAAATCTCGGTCATAGGTCGAGGTGGTCATTGGCTCACCGGCTTTAGGGACCGTTCACTTAGGTGATTTCCGACAATTTAGCTACCGGTCAATGTAGGTTCGACTTCAGTCGCACCTGCGTCCGCGCGTTGACGGCATCGCAACGACTCGTTGGTCCCGCTTGGCCTGGTACACCCCAGCTACGTCGCGAATCGAAACCCAATAGACATCGGGCTGCTCCATGCCCAAATGGAATCGCCTCTTCGATTACGACAACGACAACGACAACGACAACGACAACGACAACGATTGTATTCGTTGGTTATCCGATTTCCGACTCGCCACTGACCAGCCCAAAAACAAAGGGCGCCCTGAGGCGCCCTTCATTTTTTTTGGCGCGAGCCAAAAAAAGACTACTTGATCTGGGGATCAAGCTCTCCCTTGGCGTAGCGAGTGGTCATGGCATCCATGGAGAGCACCTTGATCTTGCCGGCGTTGCCGGCGGTACCGAAGGCTTCGTAACGATCCTTACAGATGCCCTTCATCGCCTTGGTGGCGACCGCGAGGAACTTGCGGGGGTCGAATTCCTTCGGGTGTTCCGCAAAGAACTGGCGGATGGCGCCGGTGGAGGACATGCGCAGGTCGGTGTCGATGTTGACTTTGCGCACGCCGTGCTTGATGCCCTCGACGATTTCGGAGACGGGCACGCCGTAGGTCTCACCCATGTCGCCGCCGAACTTGTTGATGATCGCCAGCCATTCCTGGGGCACCGACGAGGATCCGTGCATCACCAGATGGGTGTTGGGGATGCGGGCGTTGATCTCCTTGATGCGCTCGATCGCCAGGATGTCGCCGGTGGGCGGACGGGTGAACTTGTAGGCGCCGTGGGAGGTGCCGATGGCGATGGCGAGCGCGTCGACTTTGGTCTTGGCGACGAAGTCAGCAGCCTCTTCGGGGTCCGTGAGCAACTGGCTGTGGTCCAGCGTGCCCTCGGCGCCGACGCCGTCCTCTTCACCGGCCTGGCCGGTTTCGAGCGAGCCCAGGCAGCCCAGTTCGCCTTCGACCGAGACGCCGCAGGCGTGGGAGATGGCGACCACGGCCTTGGTGATGTCGACGTTGTACTCGTAGGAGGTGGGCGTCTTGCCGTCCTCGCCGAGCGAGCCGTCCATCATGACGGAGGAGAAGCCGAGCTGGATGGAGCGCTGGCAGATGGGCATGGAGGTGCCGTGATCCTGGTGCATGCACACCGGGATATCCGGCCATTCCTCGATGGCGGAGAGGATCAGGTGGCGCAGGAAGGGCGCGCCGGCATACTTACGGGCACCGGCGGAGGCCTGGACGATGACCGGAGAGTTGGTCTCGGCGGCGGCCTCCATGATCGCGCGCATCTGTTCCAGATTGTTGACGTTGAACGCCGGGACGCCGTAGCCATGCTCGGCGGCATGGTCCAGCAGTTGACGCATTGTGATCAAAGCCATGGTGGTTCTCCTCGTTCTTGGTGGAAAGGTGGGTTAGGGTTGGATTCGGGGGTTCGTCGGGCCGAGCTAGTCCCGTACCAGCAATTTGTGTTCGCCGACCCGCATGATCTTCATGATGTTGGTCTGGCTTCCGACACCGGAACGGTCACCCTTGGTGATGATGACCAGGTCGCCGTTGCGCACGGTGCCGCGCCGCAGCAGTTCCTCGACGACCTCCATGTTCAGTTCGTTCACGTCCTTGCTCGCCAGCTCGAAACTAACCGGGTAGACCCCGCGGAAGATCCGCACCTTACGGCGGGTCTCGGCATTGCGGGCCATCGCCAGGATGGGGATGCCGGAACTGATGCGGGACATCCATTTCACGGTGGAGCCGGTCTCGGTCAAGGCCGCGATCGCCTTGACGCCCAGGTGATTGGCCGTGTACATGGTGGCCATGGCGATGGCCTCGTCGACCCGGCCGAACACCGTGTCGATGCGATGCCCGGAGCGGGTGACGTGCCGCTCGGCCTCGGTGCAGATGCGGTCCAGTGCTTCCACCACCCGGGCCGGGTCCCTGCCGATGGATGACTCGGCCGAGAGCATCACCGCGTCGGTGCCGTCCAGCACCGCGTTCGCCACGTCGAACACCTCGGCCCGCGTCGGGATGGGGTTGTCGATCATGGACTGCATCATCTGGGTGGCGGTGATCACCACGGTGTTGAGTACGCGGGCGCGGCTGATCAGGTGCTTCTGCACCGCGGGCAGCTTGGCATCGCCGATCTCCACGCCCAGATCGCCGCGGGCGACCATGATGACATCCGCCGCCTGGATGATCTCGTCCACCGCGTTGAGCGACTCCGCCCGCTCGATCTTGGCGACGATGCCGCCGCGGCCGCCGGACGCCTGAAACAGCTCGCGTGCAAGCTGCACATCGGCGGCGTTGCGCACGAACGAGACCGCCAGGTAGTCCGCACCCAGTTCGGCGGCAAGACGGATGTCGGCTTCGTCCTTCTCGGTCAGTGCCGGGGCGGAAAGACCACCGCCCTTCTTGTTGATGCCTTTGTTGTTGGAGAGCTTGCCGCCGGCCACGACCGTGCAGTTGATGCGTCCGCTGCTGACCGATTCGACCCATAGTTCGATCGCCCCATCGTCCAGTAACAGGGTATCGTCCGGGTAGACGTCATCCGCCAGGGTCGCATAGGTGGTGCCGACCCGGGTGCGGTCGCCCTCGGTGAGCGGACAGGCGGTATCGATGGCGAAGGCGTCGCCCAGCGCCAGGTCGATCGGCCCGTCTTTGAAGCGGCCGATACGGATTTTCGGTCCCTGCAGATCCAGCAGGATCGCGATCTCCTGGCCGGCCGCCGCGGCCCGCTCGCGCACCAGGGCCACCCGCTCGCGGTGACGCTCATGGGTGTCGTGGGAGCAATTGAGCCGCACCACATCGACACCAGCGGCGATCATTGCGTCCATCATGGCCGGCGGATCCGTGGCCGGCCCCAGGGTCGCGACGATCTTGGTACGTCTGGGTATGCGCATGGTCATGCCCCCCCGGCGCGCCGCGCTCAGCCCTTGGCCCGCGCTTCGAGCATTGCCACCGCCGGCAGCGTCTTGCCCTCCAGGTACTCCAGGAAGGCGCCGCCCGCGGTGGAGATGTAGGACACCTTGTCGTAAATGTCGTACTTCTGGATGGCCGCGATGGTGTCGCCGCCGCCCGCCAGGCTGAAGCCCGCGGCATTGGCAATGGCCATGGCGATGGTCTTGGTGCCGCCGCCGAACTGGTCGAACTCGAAAACGCCGACCGGCCCGTTCCACACGATGGTCCCGGCCTTGGCAATGATGTCGGCCAACTGCTGGGCGGACTTGGGGCCGATATCGAAGATCATGTCATCGTCGACCACGTCGTTGGCGTCCTTGGTGACGGCCGGCTCGGTCTCAGCGAAGTTCTTGCCGGTGACCACGTCGACCGCGATCGGGATGGTGGCGCCGCGTGCCGTCATCTTTTCGATCAGCGCCTTGGCCGTGGGGATCAGGTCATGCTCGCACAGTGAATGACCGATGTTGTGACCAGTCGCCGCCAGGAAAGTGTTGGCGATGCCGCCGCCGACCACGAGTTGGTCGACCTTCTCCGACAGGGCTTCGAGCACCGTGAGCTTGGTGGAGACTTTGGAGCCGCCGACGATGGCGACCATGGGCCGGGCCGGATTGGCCAGGGCTTTCTTCAGTGCATCCAGTTCCTCGGCCAGCAGCAAGCCGGCGCAGGCGGTCGGCGCGAACTTGCCGACGCCGTGGGTGGAGGCTTGGGCGCGATGCGCGGTGCCGAAGGCGTCCATGACGAAGACATCGCACAGGGCGGCGTATTTCTTGGCCAGTTCCTCGTTGTCCTTACCTTCGCCCTTGTTGAAGCGGACGTTATCGAGCATGACCAGTTCGCCGTTCGCGACCTCCGGCGCATGCTCGAAATAGTCACGAATCAGGCGCACCGGCTTGCCGAGCTTCACCGCCAGGTCATCGGCCACGGGCTTGAGCGAATCCGCCTCGGAGAAGACGCCCTCCTCCGGCCGGCCCAGATGGGACATCACCATGACCTTGGCGCCGGCCTTGATGCAGTGCTCGAAGGTGGGCAGGGAGGCGGTAATGCGGGCATCCGAGGTGACCTTGCCGTTCTTGACCGGGACGTTCAGGTCGGAACGGATCAGCACCCGCTTGCCGGCGAGGTCCAGGTCGGTGAGCTTGATGAAGGACATGGGGGCAACCCTCTTATTTGGTGGTGAATCGAGCCATCTGGAAAGCCGCGGGGCTTTCCGGAGGACTCTCCGGCCTGGTCGCAGAGCGCGCGAGGTGCTCCGCGATCAGGCCGGGACGTCCGTGCCGGTGGTGGGTTACGGCGCGCACAGGACTTGGAGCTAACCCCAAGCCTGGTTCCGGCGCGCCTAACCCGAATCGGCGGGTTACGGCGCGCGCGGAACTCGGAGCAGATCCCAAACCTTGTTCCGGCGCGCCTAACCCACCCTACGTTACTTTGCGACGTGCTCGACCAGGCGCAGCATGTTGCAGGTGTAGCCGTACTCGTTGTCGTACCAGGAGACGACCTTGACGAAGGTGGGGTCCAGCGCGATGCCGGCGCCGACGTCGAAGATCGACGGGGTGCCGCAGCCGCGGAAATCGGTGGAGACCACCTTTTCCTCGGTGTAGCCGAGCACGCCCTTGAGATCGCCTGACTCGGAGGCGGCTTTCATGGCGGCGCAGATTTCCTGGTAGGAGGCGCCCTTGTTCAGCTCGACGGTAAGGTCGACCACCGAGACGTCGGAGGTCGGAACGCGCAGCGCCATGCCGGTCAGTTTGCCGTTGAGTTCAGGCAGCACCACGCCGACGGCCTTGGCCGCACCGGTGGAGGACGGGATGATGTTCTCCAGGATGCCGCGGCCGCCGCGCCAGTCCTTGGAGGACGGGCCGTCGACGGTCTTCTGGGTGGCGGTGGCGGCATGAACCGTGGTCATCAGACCGCGCTTGATCCCCCAGTTGTCATGCAGGACCTTAGCGACTGGAGCCAGGCAGTTGGTGGTGCAGGACGCGCCGGAGATGATGGCCTGACCGGCGTACGTCTTGTGGTTGACGCCGTAGACGAACATCGGAGTGCTGTCCTTGGAGGGGGCGGACTGCACCACCTTCTTGGCGCCGGCGGCGATGTGCTTCTGGCAGCTTTCTTCGGTGAGGAAGAAGCCGGTGGACTCGATGACGAGGTCCGCTCCGATGTCGCTCCACTTCAGGTTGGCCGGATCCTTTTCCGCGGTCAGGCGGATGGACTTGCCGTTGACGATCATGGTGTGGCCATCGACCGAGATGTCGCCGGGGAAATTACCATGGACCGAGTCGTACTTGAGCATGTAGGCCAGGTACTCGGGGTCCAGCAGGTCGTTGATGCCGACGACCTCGATGCCGGGGAAGTCCTTGGAAATGGCGCGGAAAACCATACGCCCGATACGACCGAAGCCGTTGATGCCAACTTTGATTGTCATGCAGTCTCTCCTGTGGAGTGGTAAAAATCGTGCCCCGCCGACGGACGGGGCTGAGTAAATCGTGCGACTATAGCCTTACCGGATATCCAGGCAGACCCTTGGTGTAGGGGCGGGTTTGAAACCCGCCTCTACGTCCGGTTATTACGTCCGACGGCTATAAGCCCCAGGCCTGCGGCTTAGAGCCCGGCCGCAAAGGGGGTGAGGTTAGAGGACGCGCCGGACCGTGGCAACCACATTGTCTACGGTGAAACCGAATTCCTTGAACAGCGCACCGGCCGGCGCGGACTCGCCGAAGCGGTCGATGCCGACCACGGCGCCGTTGGAGCCGACATATTTCCACCAGCCGTCGGTCACCGCGGCCTCCACGGCCACCCGCGCGGTCACGGCCTTGGGCAGTACGGATTCCTTGTAGGCGGCGTCCTGGGCGTCGAAGGCGTTGGTGCTGGGCATGGAAACGACCCGGACTTTCTTGTCGGTCATGGCCTCGGCTGCCTTCACCGCCAACTCCACCTCGGAGCCGGTGGCGATCAGGATGGCGTCCGGGGTGCCGGCGCAGTCGCGCAGCACATAACCGCCGCGGGCGATATCGGCCACTTGGGCCGGGGTCCGCGCCATGTGGGCCAGGTTCTGACGCGAGAAGATCAGGCAGGAGGGCCCGCTGCGCCGCTCGATGGCAAGCTTCCAGGAGACCGCAGACTCCACAGCGTCGCAGGGGCGCCAGACGCTCATGTTGGGGATCATGCGCAGCGTCGGGATCTGCTCCACCGGCTGATGGGTGGGGCCGTCTTCGCCCAGACCAATGGAGTCATGCGTATAGACGAAGATCGTTGGGATCTTCATCAGTGCCGCCATGCGCAGCGCATTGCGGGCATACTCGGAGAACATCAGGAAGGTGGCGCCGTAGGGGATGAAACCGCCGTGCAGCACCAGGCCGTTCATGATGGCCGACATGCCGAACTCGCGCACGCCGTAATAGACATAGTTGCCCGAGGCATCGGTCTTGCTCACGCCCTTGCAGCCCTTCCACAGGGTCAGGTTGGAGCCGGCGAGATCAGCCGAACCGCCCAGAAACTCGGGCAGCAGCGGGCCGAAGCCGTTCAGGGCGTTCTGCGAGGCTTTGCGTGAGGCGATGGTCTCGGCCTTCTCGACGACAGCGGCGATAAAGGCGTTGGCCTGCTCATTCCAGTCGGCGGGCAGTTCACCGGCCATGCGGCGCTTGAATGCGGCAGCCTCCGCCGGATGGGCGGCGGCATACGCATCGAGCCGCGTGTTCCACTCCGCCTCGGCCTTGGCGCCGCTCTCCTTGGCGGACCAGCCGGCATAGATGTCGGCCGGGATTTCGAAAGGCGCATAGGGCCACCCTAAGGCCTCGCGGGTCAAGGCAATCTCAGCGTCGCCCAGGGCCGCGCCGTGGCATTCTTCCTTACCCTGCTTGTTGGGCGAGCCGAAACCGATGATGGTCTGACAACAGATCAGTGAGGGCCGATCCTCGACCGCCCGCGCCTCTTCGATGGCCGCCTTCACGGCTTCGGCGTCGTGCCCGTCCACCTTGGGGATGACATGCCAGCCGTACGCCTCGAAGCGCTTGGGAGTGTTGTCCAGGAACCAGGCGGGGGTGGTGCCGTGGCCGCGCACCTCACCGTCGATGGAGATGTTGTTGTCGTCGTAGACCGCGATCAGCTTGCCGAGCCCCAGGGCGCCGGCCAGCGAGCACGCCTCATGGGAGATGCCTTCCATCAGACAGCCGTCACCCAGGAAACAGTAGGTGTGGTGATCGACGATCGTATGCCCCGGCTTGTTGAACTGGCCTGCCAGGATTTTCTCCGCCAGGGCCATTCCCACCGCGTTGGTGATGCCCTGACCCAGGGGACCGGTGGTGGTCTCCACGCCGGGGGCGTAGCCGTACTCCGGATGACCGGGGGTCTTGGAGTGCAGTTGGCGGAACTGCTTCAGGTCCTCGATGCCGAGCCCGTAACCGGTCAGGTGCAGCAGTGAGTAAATCAGCATGGAGCCGTGCCCGTTGGAGAGCACGAAGCGGTCGCGGTCAGCCCAATGCGGGTTGCCCGGATTGTGCTTCATAAAGTCGTTCCACAGAACCTCGGCGATGTCCGCCATGCCCATGGGTGCGCCGGGGTGGCCGGAATTGGCCTTCTGGACCGCATCCATGCTGAGCGCGCGGATGGCGTTAGCGAGTTCTCTGCGTGAGGACATGGCCCCTCCTGATCGTTGTAAGCTGACTCATTAAATTATGCGGCCCGTCGCCCCCGACCCGACAGGTCGGGGGCGACGGCACGAATGCGGGTGGCGCAGTGCGGGAAGTCTGAGGCCGGGCGCTCGGCCGCGACCGACGCCGGGCCTGCCCGTTCGCGGCCCACGGGCCAAAACGGGATGACCTATCGCCGAGCGGACTCAACGGCGACCTTTCCAGCGGCCCGGTATTGTGACCGAAAGGCCGTATCCGGAACATCAAAACAAATTGATGCCGGCACAAGACGATTCATCATATCAGAATATTCAATATTGACAAAGATCATGGCGAATTTTGGAATCAGCGCGACAGGCGGGCGCGCGTGCCGCGCCGGCATCAGGTCTTCCACTTGATCGAGCATCCCATACTCGGGATTTGATCGGCGGGTCCGCGCCCGGTTGCGGCGACCTCCCGCATCGCCTCGAACAGGTCCCGCCGCACCCCGGCGGGCGCGGCTTCCTTGCGGCTCTCGTCGAGCCGCCCGCGGTACTGCAGACCCAGGTCCGCGTTGTAACCAAAAAAATCCGGGGTGCACACCGCGCCATAAGCACGGGCGACCGCCTGCGTCTCGTCGAACAGGTAGGGGAAGGGATAACCGAAGGTCTCGGCCACCTGCCGCATGTTCTCAAACCCGTCTTCCGGGTAGTCGGCGGGATCGTTGGACATGATCCCGACACAGCCGATGCCAAGCGCCTGAAGCTCCCGGACGTCCCGCACGATACGCTCGCGCACGGCCTTGACGTAAGGACAATGGTTGCAGATGAACATCACCAGCAACCCACGCTCACCTTTGCACTGGTCGCGGGTCCAGATCCGGCCGTCCACGCCGGGGAGTGAGAAATCAGGCGCGGCAGCGCCAAAGTCACAGACTGGGGTTTGCAGTGAAGCCATGGCAGTCCTCCGGGCTCTTGAAGTGACGGTCGGGGCCGGGCGACCCAGGTTCCCCATGGTAACCAAATTGATCGGGATTCCAAACCCCGTGCGCGCGGCACTGCAACAGTCTCCCGTGGGAGCGGCCTCCGGCCGCGATGAGGTGCCGCGGTCAGCGCCCGATGCTCGCTCATTCGCGAGGCCCCATCGCGGCCGGAGGCCGCTCCCACGGGGTCGCGGTGTGGTGTGACGGCCGCCCTACTGCGTTTTTGGATGTTCCGGCCGAAGCCGGGCGCGGCGCACCGCGGCGGCGTTCATGTGCGCGAACAGTGCCCGATAGAGCGCGCAGTAAGGGTCCTTCTCGAACAGGGTGCCATGGACGGTGAAGGCCCGCACCGGGCATCCGCCGTGGCAGAGCGCCAGGTAGTCGCAGGCGATGCAGTCGCCCTGCAGTAAGGCTGCGGGGCGTTGACGGAAACGCTCCCTGGCGGGGCTTCCGGCCAGCAGCGTCCCCAGGTCCGCATCGGCGAACAGGTTACCGAACCGGTGCTCGGGGTAACTCGTGACCCAGCAGTCGCATTGGGCCACATGGCCGTGCGGGTCGATGGCGACCAGATGGTTGGTGCAGTCGTCGGTCCAGATACAGGGAAGGACCGCATGAGCGCCGCTGAAATACCGCAGCAATTCGTCGAACGGGCCGACCCGGACGCCATCGGCCTCGCCGCGCTCCAGCCAGACGTTTGCCAGTTCGATGAAAAAACGCACCAGCGCCTCGGTCTCCAGGGGTAACAGCCGTTTGACCGCGTTGGCTTGCCCCCCCGGAAAAGGCGTGTTGACCTGGAAACTGTCGACCCCGAGTGCTTCGACGAAATAGCGGTAAAAGCGCTCGGCACCGATCTCCAGGGTGGCGGGGTTCGCCACCGCGATGACCTGGACCTCGATCCCGGCGGAACGGGCCAGGCGGACGTTACGCTGCAAAATCCGGTCATAGTCGGCCGGGTCCCGCCCCCGCCGATGTCGGTAGTGATTGGGATAGTCCAGCGAGGTGCTGACGCTGTTGTCGAACATCGCACGGATCACGCCGTCCCAGGCCGGGCTGTAGCCGATCATGTTGGTCTGCAGCGCATGGATTACCGTCCGCCCGCGCGCGGCTGCGGCGGCGTCGATCAGATCATGCGCCTGGGAGAACCAGGACGGCGGCAACGTCATGACCTCGCCGCCCTGCCAATGGATCTGGAGTTCGGCGATGCCCTTGGCGACCAGATGATCCAAGACTTTGCCGATCAGCACCGGCAGACGGTCCAGGGTGATCCAGCTCCCGTCCTTGTCCTCGAAGCAATAGTCGCAAGCGGCATTGCACCGCAGCGTCGGCAGCAGGATCAGCGAGAAGACCCTAGACCCCATCGCCGGACCCGTCCCGCTCCGCGGCATAGGCCGCCAGACTCTGGCGCAGTTCGGCGGCGGCGGCATCGAGATCCGCGAACAACCGCTTGACGCCGTCGCAGGCAAAATCGATCCGTGGCCACTTGAAATAGCCGCCGCAGGAGGCGAGCCACGGACACGCGCAACACTCGGCGGCGGCAGCGCGCAGCGATTCACGGAAGCCGGACAGGGACTCAGGCCCCTGATCGGACAGCGGTTCACCGCGCTCGTCCAGGACGCGGATCTGTGCCGGATCGCGCTCCAGCAAGTCCCAGAGATCGACCGGCGTCTGGTGGAGGAACGCGATGAGCAACCCGTGAAACGGCTCCACGGGCTGGGCCACGGTGGGGTTATGCAGGAACATGTCGAGTGCCTGCCGCGCCTCTTCGACTGTTGCCGCAGACGGCTGAGAACCGACCAGACGGACCGCAAAGCCCAGTGAGACCGCCAGCTTGACGGCCCGGGCCAGACCCGGAAGCCAGGGAATGGTCACGCGCACGGGATGGCGTGCCAACAAGGGCGTGCAGCGGTAGAGCAAGGGCAACTCAGCCTCGGGATCGGCCATGACCAGATCGACCGCCAGCCCGTCGCCCCAGTCCGCAAGCGGTGCCAGGTCCCCGGTGAGGGCGGTGAGTTGCACGAACGCGACCCCGTCGGGGATCTCAGCCCCGAATGCGGCCCGCAACTGCCCGCCGGCAGCGGCGCGCACAATGACGGGGCGATCGGGAAAGGCGCGAAACAGGGCCGCGGGGATGTTGTGGACCATCATGACCAGCCCCTTCAGGATCGCGTCCGGTGCCGCCGTTCGACCGGATGATCGCGGTGGCCGCAACGGCGATCATGACCGTGGCGGCACCATCGAGTCGGAGACCAGGACAAAACCCAGGTCAGTCCGAGCCGCGACGATCAGCGCCGGTTGATCCAACTGCCGCCGCCACCACCCCGGCGGTTGATCCAACCGCCGCCCCCGCCATTGATCCAGCCACCGCCGCCGCCCCCATTGACCCAACCGCCACCACCGCCGCGGCGATTGATCCAGCCGGCCTCGGCGTCCGTCCCGCCCCCGGCCATACCGCCAAAGACCGCGACACCGATCGCGATCTTCGACCAGCGACCCAGGCCGATCAGGAAGTCCCGACGGCCTGGTTCGTCGAGGTGATCCAGGTCGGGATCGGGCACGGTTACAGGCTTATCACTCATCTCGGTTCTCCGCAACGGACTTCTGTTGGCCTCACAATTGGACTCCCGATTGGCTTCTAAGGCGGAGTCGGATTGGAGTAGTGCATGGTGCGCAGCTTCCAGGCCCCGTCCAGTCTCTGGAGGAGCGCCGAGACATTCAATGCAAAGGTGCGGGGTGCACCCTTCAGCGAGTCCTGATAATCGCAGGTGGCCGTGAGCCAGCCGACATCGCCGCTGCTGTCGCTGATCACCCAGGGGCAACTGCGCTTCAGGGTGCCGGCGTCGAAGTCCGCGAAGAAATTCCGGTACGCCTCCTCGATCTGCGTCGTGCCGACCCAGCGCTCGGCGGGGATAGTACCCATGACCACGGTCGTCTCGCCCGGGGCATACAGCTTCATCACGCCGGCCAGGTCGTGGGCGTCGAGTGCCTGTTCGTGGGCCTCGAACACCTCACCCAAGCCAGGTACCGGTGCGTCCGCGGCGATGGCCGGAACCCAGCACGCCGAGAGGACGGCCGCGAGCAATAAGGGTCTGGAAGTCATATCTTGCACCTATGGTCGACTGGGACCGGCCATTGCCGGAAACCCCGGGAAGCGGTTGGCAGTCCGGCCGGCGTCGAATCGGCTGCACGACGGGTCTGCGCCGGCTCGAAATTCGTTGCCCCGACTGTGTGAATCAGCATAGCAGTATTTCCGGTACTGAACCTGAAAGCGCACCGGGCACCCTCAGGGGCACGCATCAGGTGCGGCGCAGGTCACACGATTGCGCCCATTCTGTTTGGATGCATAAAGGGCGCCATCCGCAATCTTGAACAGCGTCGTGATATCGCGCCCCTGAAGCGCGGGGACAGCGGTGATGCCGAAGCTCAAAGTCAGGTTCAAGGGGTCACCGCCCCCATCGGTCAGGACGGTCGCGGCGATGATCGAGCGGGCCCGCTCGACCCGCTCGCACAACTCGGCCGGGGTGCCGTTGCGCAACAACAGCCAGAATTCCTCACCGCCCACGCGAGCGACGATCCCGTCAGGTTCGAACAGCCCACGCAGCAGCTCGGCGATCTGCTTGAGCACCAGATCGCCGCGATCGTGCCCGCGGGCATCGTTGATTCGTTTGAAGTGGTCGATATCCGCCACCACACATCCGAGCGGTGCGTCCGCCGAACCGCTTTGCGCCAGCGTTTCTTGCAGCCCGCGCCGATTCAGCAGCCCGGTGAGGGGGTCGGTCATCGCCAGGCGTTCCAGCCGCTCGGTGAGTTCGATAATGCGCTGTCCGGCGCGGATGCGCACCGCCAGTTCCTCGTTATCGAAGGGTTTGTGGATGAAGTCGTCCGCACCCGCGTCCAGCGCTTCGACAATACCCGACTTCTCGTCGCGGGCGGTCAACAGGATCACATAGACCCAGCGGTCGAGGCTGCGCCCGCGGATGGCGCGGATCAGTTCCAGTCCGCTCATACAAGGCATCATCCAGTCGGTGATGACAAACCGGATCGGTTCGCGGGCCAGCACCTCCATGGCCTCGCAGCCGTCCTGCGCCTCCTCCACCGCGTAGCCCGCGTTGGTCAGAAAGCGCACCAGCATACGCCGGGTGAAGCGCTGATCTTCAACCACCAGGATCTTCATGACGGCGCCCCGTCCAGATACGCGCGCAACCCGGCAAGCAGGGCGTCGATACGCCGGGCGGCCCGTGTCACCAGGGCCTCGACCGTCCCGTCGACACCACCGGCGCCCAGTCCCTCGAGGCGGCTGAACAGCTCACCCAACTCGCTCAATCCGACGTTACGGATCAGCCCCTTGAGCGAGTGTGCAAGCCGCACGATGGTGGCGGCATCGCCGACCGTCACGGCCGCCTCCAGCGCCGCCAGATCCCGCTCGGCATCTTCGATGAAAAGTGCGACCAGTCCCGCCAGGCCCGACGGATCGTCGCCGAAGGCCGCCGCGATCCGCTCAATGGCCACGGCGCTGTCCGGATGCATCGGCGCCACCGCCGCCCCCGGCGATGGCGTCTCGATCCCCGCGGACACCGGCGACGGCACCCCCTCCGAGCGCCCTGACCACAGGCGGACCTTCTCGCAAAGCCGCTCGGCATCAATGGGCTTGGTCAGGTAGTCGTCCATGCCGGCGGCCAGACAGCGCTCGCGATCACCCTTCAGCGCATGCGCGGTCATCGCGATGATCGGTGTGCGACGCCGGGGCCGCCCCGGCTGGCCGACGGCCGTGGCGGACTCCCGCTCCCGGATCGCGCGGGTGGCGTCAAAACCGTCCATGACCGGCATCTGCACGTCCATCAGGATCAGATCGAAGGGCACCGACGCGTGAATCTCCAGCGCCTGCCAACCGTCATCCACCGTGGTGACCAGGACCCCGCGCCGGGCCAGGAGTTGGACCGCCAGACGCTGGTTGAAAGGTTTATCCTCGGCCAGCAGGACGTGTAACCCGGCGAGACTGGTATCGCGGCCCGCACGCACGGGCCCGGCGAGCGCCGGCGGCACGCTCCCGGCCGTCCCCAACGCGGGCACCCGCTGCATGGCCTGGGTCAATGTCTCAAAGAGCAGGGCGCGACGGATGGGTTTGAGCAAACAGCCAACGACACCCTGACCGGCCAGACGCTGCGCCTCCCCGCGATGACCGACCGAGGTCAGCACGATGACCCGCGGCCGGCCGCTGGCGGGATCGGCCTGAATCAGGCGGGCGGTCTCCTCGCCGTCCAGATCCGGCATCATCATGTCCAGGAGCACCAGATCATAGGGCGTCCCCGCCGCGGCCGCCCGCTTCAACTCGGCCAGCGCGTCCCGCCCGCCGGTCACCGCGACGGCGCGGCAGGACCAGGCACTCAGGGTCCGCTCCAGCACCAACCGATTGGCGCGATTGTCGTCGACGATCAGACAGTGCGCCCCCGCGAGCACGGCGGCCGCTCCCTCCGTCGGCACGACCGGCGCCTCGGCCGACCCGAAACGCGCCGTGAACCAGAACCGACTCCCCCCCTCCGGACGATCCTCCAGCCCGATCTCCCCGCCCATCATCCGCACCAACTGGCGACTGATGGTGAGGCCCAGCCCGGTTCCCTCATAACGACGGCGCGTCGTGTTGTCGGCCTGGACGAAGGCCTCGAAAATGGCAGCGCGCCTGTCCACCGGCACGCCAACGCCGGTGTCGGTAACCGTGAAGCGCAGCATCAGGCCCGGACCATCCTGAGCCGCCGGAGTCACTTCGAGCAGGACTTCGCCCGTCTCGGTGAACTTGAGTGCATTGCCGATCAGGTTGACCAGAATCTGGCGCAAGCCGCTGGGGTCCCCACACAAATTGGCCGGCACCGCCTGCTCGATCAGGTGAACAAGCTCGACTCCCTTCTGGGCGGCGCGGTAGCCGAAGCTGTCCATCACGTCCTCGACCACCGCGGCCAGTTCGAAGTCCACCGCCTCCAGTTCGACCTGGCCGGCTTCGATCTTGGAGAAATCCAGCACGTCGTCGATCAGCGACAGCAGGGCCTCGGCCGAAGCCTCCACGATCTCCAGGTTCTCCCGCTGCTCGGCGTCCAGATCGCTATCCAGGGTGAGCTTGGTCATGCCGATGATCGAGTTCATGGGCGTGCGGATCTCGTGGCTCATCTTGGCCATGAACTCGCTCTTGACCAAGGCTGCCTGCTCCGCCTGTTCCTTGGCGGCACGCAGCTCCTGCTCGGCCCGCTTGCGTTCCGTGATATCAACGAAACTCTCCACCAGCAGGCGCCGCCCGTTCAAATCCAGAGCGACCCCGCTCTTCAGCACGGTGATCGCGCGCCCATCAAGACCACGCAGGCTGATCTCGCTCTGCCTGCGCTGGTGAAGGTCGGACAGGAAGGGACAGGCGAGCGGGTCGGTGCAGAAATGCTCGTAGCAGCGCGTACCCACCAGCGCCTGACGGTCGATCCCCAAAATTTCAGATGCCTTGTCGTTGGCGTCGACGACGCGGTGCGCCTCCAGATCGATGATGGCGATCCCGGTCTGCACGGCGGTGAAGACCGCATGCAGGCGGCGCTCATTCTCCCGGAGCTGATCGGCAACGCGCTTGCGTTCGGTGATATCCGTGTGGGACCCGGCCATGCGCAGAGGCCGGCCGTCGGCATCGCGCACGCAGGCGGCACGCGCCAGGATCCAACGCCAGGTGCCGTCCTTGTGGCGCATCCGGAACTCGATGTCGAGGTGATCGATGGCGCCCCGCAGATGGGCATCGATAGCCGCCAGCGCACCCGCCAAATCGTCGGGGTGCACCCGCGTGCGCCATTCCTCGAAGCGGCTGGGAAGCTCCGCATCGTCATAGCCCAGTATCGCCTTCCAGCGCGGCGAGTAGTACACCTGATCCTCGGGAACCTTCCAATCCCACAGACCGTCGTTCGCACCGGCCACGGCCAGGGCGTAACGCCCCTCGCTCTCGCGCAGCGCCGCCTCGACCGCCTGCGCCTCGGACAGGTCGGCGATCACCCAGACCACCCCGCTGCCCAGATCGTGGCCGTTCAGCGGCTTGCCGGACAACTCGGCCGGGAACACCGAGCCATCCGCGCGCCGCATGGGAAAGCGGATATTGACGACGCCCGCCTCGCCGACCTGTGCAAAGAACTGGACGCCGAAGCGCCGGTAATGTTCGGGGGAGCAATGCAGCAGCGCGACCGAACTGCCGACCGCCTCCTCGACGCTAAAACCGAAGATCTCACAGGCGCGCTGATTGATCTCTTCGATCACCCGCTCGCGATTCACCGTGAAGATGCCGATCAGGCTGTTCTCGAAGACCGACTGGTAGCGGTTGCGGATGGACACTTGGGCGCGATCCGCCGCCACCCGCGAGGATTGATCCTCGAATACTGTCGCCAGTTCCCCCGAAGCCAGGCGGAACACCCGGTTGGCGGCCCACAACTCCAAGTGATCGTCCTGATACCGGCTGGCTTCGAGCAGCCCGGGCTCGCCGGTGGACTGGACCTGCCGCAACAACTTCAGCAACCCCATGGCTGCCGCACCGGGGAAGGCCTCGCGCAGTGTCTGCCCGATCAGTTCGGCAGGGTCGCGGCGCACCAGGCGAGCCGCCGCTGGATTGAGGTAAGTCAGCAAAAAATCCTGACCATCGGCGGTCGGTCGGTAAACCGCCACGCCCTGAGTCAGACCCTCGATGATCTCTTGAGTGAAATGCACTTGAACTCCCCGTCGCCCGAGCGCAAAACGCACGACGCCCAGACCGGACGGCCCGATTTGGCGACAAGCATAAGCCACCCGAGGGACAAAATGGCAGCCGCGATGCGCCTTCAATGCATCATTCGGCGGTTGTTGCCGATCAGGCAGGCACATTTCCAAGTTCGCCGGGCTGGAATCTGCATCGGCTAACCGTTATCATAATCGGCTGAATGTCAGTACCACAGCACCCCACACCAGTTTCAAGCCAATGAGCAAAGACTACATCTTCACCTCCGAGTCCGTTTCCGAAGGCCACCCTGACAAGATGGCTGACCAGATCTCCGACGCGGTGCTCGACGAGATCTACCGGCGCGACCCTAACCATACTAAGGCCCGGGTGGCCTGCGAGACCCTGGTGAAGACTGGCTTCGTCATGCTGGCCGGAGAGATTACCCTCACTGACGCGGACCTCAAGATCGACTACGAGCGGGTCGTGCGCCAGGTCGTCAACGAGATCGGCTACGACAACTCGGAGGTCGGCTTCGACGGTCACACCTGCGGTGTACTGGTCGCCCTCGGCGAGCAATCCAAAGACATTAATCAGGGCGTGGACCGGGAGACCGAGGAAGCACAGGGGGCCGGCGACCAGGGGCTCATGTTCGGCTACGCAACCAACGAGACCGACCTGTTGATGCCGGCGCCGATCGACTACGCCCATCGACTGTGCAAGCGCCAGGCCGAGGTACGCAAGAACGGCACCCTGCCCTGGCTACGCCCGGACGCCAAGTCTCAGGTTACCTTCCGCTACCAGGATGGCCGGCCGGTAGCGGTCCAGGCCGTCGTGCTCTCCACCCAGCACAGCCCCGACGTCAGCCAGGAAATGCTCCACGAAGCGGTGATGGAAGAGATTATCAAGCCCGTACTGAGTGAGACCGGCTGGCTCAAGGGCGAGACGCAGTACCACATCAACCCGACCGGCAAGTTCGTCATCGGCGGCCCCGTCGGCGACTGCGGCTTGACCGGACGCAAAATCATCGTCGACACCTACGGCGGTATGGCCCGGCATGGCGGCGGCGCCTTCTCCGGCAAGGACCCATCCAAGGTCGACCGCTCGGCGGCTTACGCCGGGCGTTATGTCGCCAAGAACATCGTTGCCGCGGGCCTGGCCGACAAGTGCGAGATCCAAGTCTCCTATGCGATCGGCGTCGCCGAGCCGACCTCGGTCTCGATCGACACCTTCGGCACCGCCAATGTCAGCGAACACCGGATCATCGAGCTGATCCGCGAACACTTCGATCTGCGGCCCTACGGTATCATCCGCATGCTCGATCTGGGCAACCGCGACCTGATCAAGTACCGCACCACCGCCGCCTATGGTCACTTCGGACGCACCGAGCCGGGTTTCTCCTGGGAGCGCACCGACAAGGCCGAGGCGCTGCGCGCGGCGGCAGGAATCTAAGGCGGTCGCAACGAAACCCCATAGAGAGATACGGGGCGGTAGGGTGATTTTCGGGAAAGGATCTGCCGAGGTGTAGGGGCGACTTAAGTCGCCCCTACAGTCGCCCCGACAACCCTGCGGATTTTGCGGACCTGCGCAGTCGGGACATGTACTCCCGGGAATTGCCCAGCAGCCGCTTACCGTCACGACGTCGCCACCAGCGGGTGTCGGATGACAAGCCCAGACTTGAATTGCGCTGATTAGCGTCCATTTGCGGATTGACATTTTTCCAACACCTCGCCACCGAGGAGCGTTGCGACCTGGGACCTGGCGGTCCCAGGCCAGGCTCGGCGGCCGGGTCGACTCTGACAACGGCGCTCACTCACGTTTAACACTGGAGCTTAAACCCATGAGTGAGTTCACCGACTACAAAGTGGCGGACATGTCCCTGGCCGATTGGGGCCGCAAGGAAATGCGCATCGCCGAGACCGAGATGCCGGGCCTGATGGCCCTGCGCAAGAAATACGGTCAGTCCAAACCGCTGACCGGGGCGCGCATCACCGGCAGCCTGCACATGACCATCCAGACCGCGGTGCTGATCGAGACCCTGGTCCAACTCGGCGCCCAGGTCCGCTGGGCTTCCTGCAACATTTTCTCCACCCAGGATCACGCCGCCGCCGCCATCGCCGCGGCCGGCGTGCCGGTCTACGCCTGGAAGGGTGAGAGTCTGGAAGACTACTGGTGGTGCACCGAGCAGGTGGTCAACTGGCCTGACGGCGGCGGCCCCAACATGATCCTGGACGACGGCGGCGATGCGACGCTGCTGGTCCATAAAGGCGTGGAATTCGAAAAGGCCGGGCGCGTCCCCGCCCCCACCGCGGACGACAACGAGGAATGGACCGCCATCCTCGGCGTGCTCTCCCGCACCTTCCAGCGCGATCCGCGCCACTGGCACCATCTGGCCGAGGCGATCAAGGGCGTGACCGAGGAGACCACCACCGGAGTGCATCGTCTCTATGAGATGGCCAAGGCCGGGAACCTCCTCTTCCCCGCCATGAACGTCAACGACTCGGTCACCAAGTCCAAGTTCGACAACCTCTACGGCTGCCGTGAGTCGCTGGTGGACGGCATCAAGCGCGCCACCGACGTGATGATCGCCGGCAAGATCGCCATGGTCTGCGGCTACGGCGACGTCGGCAAGGGCAGCGCGCAGTCGCTGCGCGGTCTGGGTGCCACTGTCTGGATTTCCGAAATCGATCCGATCTGCGCCCTGCAGGCCGCGATGGAGGGCTTCCGCGTCGTCACCATGGAGGAAGCCGCGCCACTCGCCGACATCTTCGTCACCGCCACCGGCAACCTGGGCATCATCACCCACGATCACATGGCCGCCATGAAGGACCAGGCGATCGTCTGCAACATCGGTCACTTCGACAACGAGATCGACATCGCCGGCATTGCCAAGTACGAGTGGGAGAACATCAAGCCGCAGGTTGACCACATCATCTTCCCGGACGGCAAGCGGATCATTCTGCTGGCCGAAGGGCGTCTGGTGAATCTGGGCTGCGGCACCGGGCACCCGAGCTTCGTCATGTCCAACAGCTTCACCAACCAGGTGCTGGCGCAGATCGAGATCTACGCCCACACCGAGAAGTATCCGGTCGGGGTCTATATCCTCCCCAAGCAGTTGGACGAGGAAGTCGCGCGGCTGCACTTGGGCAAGATCGGCGCCAAGCTCACGACGCTCTCCAAGACACAGGCGGACTATCTTGGGATACCGGTGAACGGGCCTTACAAGCCCGAGCACTACCGGTACTGAGGCAACGCCGCCAGCCGCCGACGGGCCGCACGGCCCGGTCGGCCGCAGCTGGAACTGGCACCACCGATCGCTTAACCGCCGGCCACCCGCAGCCACGCGGGGCTCAGGGTTTCACCCCTGATCCCGAGTCGGCGGCTGGCGGTCGGCGGCTGGAGGCTCTCCACGTATGTCCTCGCCAACCGGCTCCAAACCCTCGTTCAGTTTCGAACTCTTCCCGCCCAAGACCCCCGAGGGTATGGAGAAACTCAAGGGCGCGATTGCGGAACTCAACGCCGTCGGTCCTGAGTATTTCTCAGTCACCTACGGCGCCGGCGGCTCCACCCGCGACGGTACCTTCGAGACCGTCGCCTGGCTGCGCGGCCAGGGTATCGAAACCGCCCCGCACCTCGCTTGCATCGGCTCGAACCCGGACGAGGTCCGCGCCATCCTCGATCGCTATCACACGCAGGGAATTCACCGCATCGTCGCGCTGCGCGGCGACCTGCCTTCCGGCACCGGAACCGGTACCGCCGGGGCCTTCCGCTACGCCAATGAACTCGTCGAATTCATCCGCGCCGAGCGCGGCACGACCTTCCATATCGAGGTCGCCGCCTACCCCGAGTACCATCCCCAGGCAGCCAACCCGGCGCAAGATCTGCAACACTTCAAACACAAGGTCGATGCCGGGGCCGATTCCGCCATCACCCAGTACTTCTACAACGCCGACGCCTATTTCGGCTTCGTCGACAACGCCCGCGCCCAGGGCATCGCGATCCCCATCATCCCGGGCATCATGCCGATTACCAACTACACCCAACTGGCCCGCTTCTCCGATGCCTGCGGCGCCGAAATCCCGCGCTGGGCACGGCGTCGGCTGGAAGGCTGCGGGGACGATCTGGACGCGGTGCGCGCCTTCGGACATGAAGTTGTCCTGCGCCTATGCCGCAACCTGCTGGCCGGCGGCGCGCCGGGTCTGCACTTCTACACCATGAATCAGTCCGGTCCGACGCTGCGATTGTGGAATGACCTGGGCCTGGCGGCCTGACGAAGCCAAGGAGTCCAAGGCTTCAGCCTTGGCGCCCCATCACCGGGGGCTGCCTGGCTATCAATAATCCCGGGCCAAGGCTGAAGCATTGGACTCCTGCGACGGCCTGGTCTCTACTCCTCGGTCCCGCCGCAGGCCGGATTGCCGCAGTACAGAAACTTGAGATTCCCATTGGTCTCGTCGTAATAGCTCACGATCGGCAGTCCATCGGCACCGATGGCGATGCTGATATGCCACCCCACGGACCCGTCGGTGTCCGGGGCGGAGATCCGCACACGGGCACAGCCAGGGTCTTCGCAGTAAGCGATCTTGAGGTCACTGTTGGTGTGGTCGTGATAGCTGATGATGGGATTGCCGTCGCGGCCCAGGGCAATGGCGGCGTTGGAACCGACCGCTCCGGTGCTGTCGATGACCCGCAACTGTGCCTTGGTGCACTCCGGGTTGGTGCAGCGTGCGAGTTTGAGGTCATCATTGAAGAAATCCCAATAGACGATGAACGGCAGTCCGTCGCCAGGTACGATGATGCCGGTTCCCAGACCCACACCGCCGGTATCCAGCACCGTGATGGTCGCGGACGAACAGGCGGTGTTCTCACAATGAGCCACCTTGAGGTCGCGCCGCGTCACGTCGAAATAACTGATGATCGGGTAGCCCTTGGCACTGATGGCCATGCTGCCGTACCAGCCCACGTTACCCACGCTGTCCACGATCGAAAGGGTGACCTCCGCGCAGTCCGGATCACCGCAATGGGCCACCTTCAGATCGCCGCGGGTCTTGTCGTAATAACTGATCACCGGCAACCCGTCGCTTCCCAGCAGCAGTGAAATATGCTGACCGACCTGACCTTCGGTATCGATCGACCGCGGCTGGAAGTCGCGGCACTCCGGGTCGCGACAGCGTGCGAACTTCAGATCCTTGAGGGTATTATCGAAATACGCGATGCGCGGCAGGCCATCGGCCCCGACCACCACCGCGTTGCACCAACCCTGATCTCCATCGCTATCGAGCACGCGCGGGCTCGCGCTGCCGCACGCCGGAGTCCGACACTGGATGAACTTCAGGTCGCGCTTGGTGTAGTCGAGATAGGCAACCAGGGGATTGCCGTCGGCGCCCACCGCGGTCGCGGTGTGCCAGCCCACATCCCCGGCCGAATCCAGAACCTGGATCTGATTCTGCCGGACGGGCGCCGGGCGCGTGACCGCCGCGGATGGTTGGCCGATGATCAGATTGTAGACATCAAAGCGGGTCCGGTCGTTACCCGCCACCACCGTCACCAGATGGGTGCCGACATCCAGTACCTGCGGCAGCGGGTCGGTGACCAGCATGTTATCGGTGGAGCGGGACAGGCTCAGGAAAAGCGAATCCAGCTTGACCGTCGGCAGACGGTGACCGCCGAAGTTCTGGCCATTGATGGTCAGCCGCCGCGTCTCCGGGTCAAGCGTGACGGCGGTGATCAGCAGTTGCGGCTCATCCGACCAGAACTCGTCCGCGGGCACACGTTTGCCCTCCGGCACCGTAGCCGCCGGGGCACCGTCAGAGGGCGCGGCGACGGTGTACGCCATCACGGCCGCCAAGATCAGACAGATACTGCGCATCTGTAACCAGTCGACGATTAGGGATGAAGATCTTTGATGGATGTTAGGCCGTCAATCATTCGCGGAGTGTCGCCCAGGTCTGCTATTCAGCGAATAATCGCTTCTTTTTCCGCATCGCCGAGGCCGATCGCGCCTGGCGCGGTTGCATCGGGGCGACTCCTGTCCGGTCAGACGCGCTGACACGGCCGCGTCGCTGGGCATGCGCGCGACTGCCCAACACGCGACCGCCATGCTACCGTTGTATCTTAACCCGCGAGGACTGCGTCCATGGCCGCCAAATATCCCCTCCTGTTGATCGACGGTTCAGGCTATCTGTTCCGCGCCTATCACGCCCTGCCCAAGCTGACCAACGCCCGGGGCGAACCCACCGGCGCCGTCGTGGGCGTGCTCGCCATGCTGCGCAAGCTGATCGAGGCGCAGCGCCCGGAGTTCATCGGCGTGGTCTTCGACGCCCCCGGCCAGACTTTCCGCGACCAGATCTTCCCCGCCTACAAGGCCCAGCGGCCGCCGATGCCGGATGAACTGCGCGCCCAGATCGAACCATTGCAGGCCGTCGTCCGCGCCATGGGGCTGCCGCTGCTGGTCATCCCCGATGTCGAGGCGGACGACGTGATCGGCACCCTGGCCACTCAGGCCGCCGCGCAAGGCATCCCGACCCTGATCTCCACCGCGGACAAGGATCTGGCGCAACTGGTCGACGCGCAGATCACCCTGGTCAACACCATGACCGACACCCTGCTCGACCGTGCCGGGGTCATCGCCAAGTTCGGCGTGCCCCCGGAGCGGATCATCGACTATCTGAGCCTGGTTGGCGATACCGCCGACAATATTCCTGGTGTTCCTAAGTGCGGTCCGAAAACCGCCGTTAAATGGCTCCAGGACTACGGCGATCTGGACGGCGTCATCACCAACGCCGACCGGGTGTCGGGCAAGGTCGGCGAAAACCTGCGCCAAGTGCTCGACCAACTGCCGCTCGCCCGCCGCCTGACCAGCATCAAGCGCGATGTCGCCCTGGAATGGGGGCCGACCGACCTTAAACCCACGGCGCCGGACAACGCCGCCTTGCGCACCTGGTTCGAGCGGCTGGACGCACGCCGGCTCCTGGCCACCCTGAACGATGTTCCGGCCGACAGCGGCCCGGACGCGCCCGCCGCGTTCGCCGGCCCGACCGCGGATTACGAGACCGTACTCACCACCACCGCACTGGACGCCTGGATCGAGCGCCTCACCGCGGCCGACCTCTTCGCCTTCGACACCGAGACCACCGGTCTCGACTACATGCGCGCCGAACTGGTTGGGCTCTCCTTCTGCATCGAGCCCGGCCGCGCCGCCTATGTGCCGGTCGCCCATGTCTACCCCGGCGCACCGGATCAGTTGCCCCGCGAGCAGGTTCTCGAACGCCTCAAGCCGCTGCTGGAGGATCCGCGCCGCCCGAAGGTCGGCCAGAACCTCAAGTTCGACATGAGCATCCTCGCCCGCCACGGCGTCAACCTGCTGGGCATCGCCCATGACACCATGCTGGAGAGCTATGTCCTCGACAGCACCGCCACCCGTCACAACATGGATGCGCTGGCCAAGAAATACCTGGACTATGACACCGTCCAATTCGAGCAGATCGCCGGCAAAGGCGCCAAACAGCTCAGCTTCGACCAGATCCCCCTGGAACCGGCCGCCCACTACGCGGCCGAGGACGCCGACATCACCCTGCGTCTGCACCAGGCGCTGTGGCCGCGGCTGGAAAGCACCGGCCGCCTGGCGCTGCTCTACCAAGAGATCGAAGTCCCGCTGATCCCGGTGCTGTCGCGCATCGAGCGCACCGGCGTGCGCATCGACTCCGACCTGCTGGCCGAACAGAGCCAACAACTGGCGGCGCGCATCCACGCGCTGGAGTTGCGCGCCTATGAGAGCGCCGGACGCCGCTTCAACCTGGGCTCACCCAAGCAGATCGGCGAGATCTTCTTCACCGAACTCAAGCTCCCGGTGATCGCCAAGACCCCCACCGGCGCCCCGTCCACCGGCGAGGAGGTTTTGGAGCAACTCGCGGCGGACGGGCACGAACTACCCAAGCTGATCCTGGAACACCGCGGGCTGTCCAAGCTGCGCTCGACCTATACCGACAAGCTTCCGCAGCAGATCGACCCCGACACCGGCCGCGTCCACACCTCCTATCACCAGGCCGTGGCGGCGACCGGCCGGCTCTCCTCCACCGACCCCAACCTGCAGAACATCCCGATCCGCACCGAGGAGGGTCGGCGCATCCGCCGCGCCTTCATCGCCGAGCCGGGCTACCACATCCTGGCCGCCGACTACTCACAGATCGAATTGCGCATCATGGCCCACCTGTCCGGCGATGAACGCCTGCTTGCCGCCTTCGCCGGCGGCCAGGACATCCACCGCGCCACCGCCGCCGAGGTGATGGGCATTCCCCCGGATCAGGTCACCACTGATCAGCGCCGCTCGGCCAAAGCCATCAACTTCGGACTGATCTACGGCATGTCGGCCTTCGGCCTGGCCCGCCAGCTCGGCATCGAGCGCGGTGCCGCCCAGGACTATGTGAACCTCTACTTCCGCCGCTATCCGGGGGTGCGCGCTTTCATGGACAACATCCGCGCCCAGGCGCGCACCGACCGCTATGTCGAAACCGTCTTCGGCCGCCGCCTCCATCTTCCCGAGATCGGCCACAGCAATCAGGCGCGCCGCGCCGCCGCCGAGCGCACCGCCATCAACGCCCCCATGCAAGGCACCGCGGCCGACATCATCAAACGCGCCATGATCACCGTCGACCACTGGATCGAAACCGAACGCCCCGCGGTGCGCATGATCATGCAGGTTCACGACGAGCTCGTGTTCGAGGTCGCCGAAGAAACTCTGGGCACCGCCGCCGCGCGTATCCGCACCGCCATGGAAGGCGCCGCCGACCTCGCCGTCCCGCTGGTCGTGGACATCGGCATCGGCGAGAACTGGGATCAGGCCCATTGACCCGATGAACGGTCGAAAAAATTTGACGAACAGCCGCCAACAGCAGAGGAACTCTGTCGGAATTCGGCGCTCTCATCCATCAAGCCATCAATGCTCGGAGCCGCTGATCCCCCCGACAGCGGCTCCTAATTCCCGGCCGGCCAAGCCGGGGAGGCGATTACCCCGTAGCCCGCTCGCGGACTACGGGGTTTCTTTTTTTTGTCTTCGCCCAATTTCCACCGAAACCGTTCGGAAGATCCCGACCGGGGCCTCCCGGCGCTGCTTCCATCACTCCCCCCAGCCGGACCGCAACGCGGCCAAGGTATCAGTCATGAGTATGTTCACGCGAATCGTTGAGGGTCTGCATGGCGCAAAGATCGAGGGTCTGGCCAAGACTTTTTCCCGTTTGGGGAAGATCGGTTTTTGGCTCCAGGTGGTGCTCGGCTCGATCCCCCTGGCTGTTACCTTCTTTGTCTTTGTGTTTTCAGGCAGCATCTCAGGCCCGCGCAGCGGCCTGCCGATTGTCGGGCTGCTGAGC
>NZ_CAIZIZ010000145.1 GCF_903933125.1 uncultured Lamprocystis sp.
ATCCCGGCCGCCGATCGTTGGGGTTCGTTCCTCACCCCAACCTACTGCGCTCAAGTCGCCCCTACATGACAGCAATCGCCTTAGGGGAGCGCAGCGCATCCACCATCAGCCGCGCCGTCGGCACGCTGCCGGCGGCGGCCGCCCAAATTTGGAATTGCTGGTACAAGCGGATGATATCAAGAGAAAAAGCGTCTAAGGTGTTACACTTGGCGCAACTTTTTCGGTAAACCGTCACCCGGCGCCGCCGACCGCCTTGAAGGCAAACGAGAATCCGGCCTGATCCGGTCGATGGTGTTCCGCCAATCGCCTTCGCCCGCTACCCGGACCCAACCCAGTGCCCAGCCAGTCCGCCCATGTTTCGCAGGGGACCGAACCCGCCGGCGTGTCCGCCCAAGCCGGGCCGACTCCCTGTATCCGCCAGGCCAAGGTGGAGGATCTGCGCGCCCTGGTGCAGTTGGAGAACGCCTGTTTCGATAGCGACCGCCTGACCCGCCGTCAGTTCCGTTACATGCTGACGCGCGGCCATGCGCACACCTTGGCGGCTGAGGACGCCGACGGCGCCATCCTGGGCTATGTTCTGGTGTTGCTCAGCCGCGGGACCTCGGTGGCGCGGCTCTATTCGATCGCGGTGGCGCGCGAGGCGCGCGGCCGGGGCGTGGCGCGGGCCCTGGTGGCCGCGGCGGAGGCGGCGGTCTGGCGCGAGGAGCGCGCCTATCTGCGGCTGGAGATCAGACGCGACAATCTGGCGTCGCAGGCCTTGTTCGAAGGCGCCGGCTATCGCCGGTTCGGAGTCCTCAGCGATTACTACGAGGACCACATGGAGGCCCTGCGCTATGAGAAGACGCTGGCCCCGGATCTCAAGTCCGAGCTTCAGCGGGTGCCCTTCTACGAGCAGACGCTGGAGTTCACCTGCGGCTCGTCCTGTCTGATGATGGCGATGCACGCCCTGAGCCCCGAGTTGGTGCTGGACCGTACGCTGGAACTGCGCATCTGGCGGGAGGCGACCACCATCTTCATGACCTCTGGTCACGGCGGCTGCGGTCCGTTCGGGCTGGCCCTGGCGGCGCAGCGGCGCGGTTTCGCGGTGGAGGTCTTCATCAACGATCCGGGTGTCCCCCTGGTGGACTCGGTGCGCAGTCCGGACAAGAAAGAGGTCATGCGCCTGGTCCACGAGGATATGCAGCAAGAAGTGACCCGACTCGGCATTCCGGTCCATTATCGCACCCTGTCGCTCGACGCCCTGGCCGCGCGGTTCGACGCCGGCGCCGTCCCCATGGTGCTGATTTCTTCCTATCGCATCTATCAGGAAAAGTTTCCGCATTGGGTGGTCGTGACCGGCTTCGATACCCACTTTGTTTATGTTCATGATCCCTTTGTCGACTACAAAAACGGAGAGAGCACCCTGGACTCGATCAATATGCCGATTCAGCGCGGTGAGTTCAGTCGGATGAGCCGTTACGGCCGGGTCGGCCTGCAGGCGGTGGTCCTGGTGTCCCTGCCGGCCGGGATCCGCGCCGATGGCTGAGCATCTCTTGCTGGTGGAACAGGAGGCCGACTGGAAACCCGCGTTTCCGCGCCTGCCGGTGGTCAGCGCCCGCGACTACCTGGCGGGCGGGGAACTGGCCCAGCGCAAGGATTTACGGGTGATCAATCTGTGTCGCGGTTACCGCTACCTGTCGGTCGGTTACTATTGTTCGCTGCTGGCGGAGGCGCGCGGGCACAAGGTGATCCCGTCGGTGCGCACCATCCAAGAACTCTCCAGCCGCGAGATCTACAGCCTGGAGACCGAGGAGTTGGACGCGCTGGCGCAGCGTCTGCTGCGCCGCCGCAAGGCCGGCGCGCTCACCCCGACGGCCTATGAGTTGACGATTTGTTTCGGCCACTGCGATGTGCCGAGCCTGGAGCCGCTGGCGCGGCAGATCTTCGAGACCTTTCGCTGCCCCATTCTCAAGGTGGAGTTCAGACTGCAGGGCACCTGGCGTATCGGCGCCATCAAGGCCCTGCCGCTCACCGCCGTGCTGGAGGAGGGCGAGGCGTCGTTCTTCAGCGCCATGGAGGGGTATCTGACCCGGCGCTGGCACCGCCCGCGGGCGCGGCTCGCCTACCGCTATGACCTGGCGATGCTCTATGACCCGGCGGAGGAGCTGCCGCCGTCCGACAAGAAGGCGCTGGCGCTGTTCGTGCGCGCGGGCAAGGCGCTGGGGGTCAACGTCGAACTGATCCAGCGCAAAGACTACAGCAAGCTCGCCGAGTACGACGCGCTCTTCATCCGCGAGACCACCCGCATCGGGCACCACACCTTTCGCTTCGCCAAGAAGGCCGACAGCGAGGGCATGGTGGTGATCGACGACCCGGAGTCCATCCTGCGCTGCACCAACAAGGTGTACCTGGCCGAACTGTTGGCCGCCCACAAGGTGCCGCGCCCCAAGACCCTGGTCCTGCGCCGCGAGAACCTGATGGATGCGGCGACACAGATTGGCTACCCCGTGGTGCTGAAGATTCCCGAGGGGTCATTCTCGCGCGGGGTCTTCAAGGCGGCGGATCGGGCTGAACTGACCCGGATCGCCGGCCGGCTGTTCCGCGAATCGGATCTGATCCTCGCCCAGGAGTATCTTTACACGCCCTTCGACTGGCGGGTCGGGGTGCTGGGCCGCAAGCCCTTTTACTGCTGCAAATATCTGATGAGCGGCGATCACTGGCAGATCGTCAAACACGAGTCCGACGGCCGCCACACCGAGGGCGGCTTCGAGACCCTGAGCATTGCCGAGGCCCCGCCGGCCGTGGTGCGCATGGCGCTCAAGGCCGCCGACCTGATCGGCGACGGGCTCTATGGTGTGGACCTGAAGGAGACCCCCGATGGCCCGGTGGTCATCGAGGTCAATGACAACCCCAGCATGGAGGCCGGGGTAGAGGATCTGGTCTTGGGCGAGGAGCTTTACCGGCGGCTGATCGGCGAGTTCGTCGAGCGGCTGGATCGGCGGCGGGCAGGGAAGAAGTAGGCGTTGGCCGACCTGCCCGCCAGGCCAGCCGTCGGTCCGCGGCTTCGCAGCACGTCCAATCCACCAACAGCCTCGCTACCCGCGGCGGCCACCCAAATTAGGAACTGCCGCGTCCGACCGGCGCGGTCTCAGCCGCCCAGGCCGACGAACCAGGACTTGTGATCCATCCGGGCCATCCGGTGGGCGCGCCCCTGCATCATGCGCCCCGTGTCCAGTGCGCTCAGGCGCGGCCCGACCGGGTGCCGCAGTGAGCGAAAACCGCGGATTTCCGCGCTGGTGCGAATCCCTGCCGACGTCTGTAACCTGATCATGACCGCCAACCTCTCGATTGAAAACTGCGTTTCGTGTGGTGCGGACGCAAGGAGCCCCCGGTTGTACGGTGTGACGTCGGCGTGAACCGCCGCCGACCACCGGACATCGCCCCCAGCCCACGCTTAATCATAGTCCAACCGCGTGAGATGTCACGGGGTGAGTGTCCAATGCGTGCTGCTGTTCGCAGCGGGGTCGAATTGAATTCCTCTCGTGCCGGTTCCAGCTTCGGGCTCTGAACCTGCCGGCCGCCCCAAGCTCAAGACCGCAAGCCGGAAACGGCGATGGGTGTCGGATATATCCAACCACCTCACGAGGAGCGGTCCTACCCCATGAATATCCCGGCAGTATCCATCGCGGCGGCCAAGCAAGCGCTGATCGAGCAGTACACCGACCCCTTGCTGCGCCGCCGCGCTTCCATGCTGTGGGGTACCCGCGGCGTGGGCAAATCGTCCGTCGTGCACCAGGTGGCAGCGCACTTCGGTGTGCCGCTCGTGGACTTGCGCCTCACCACCATCGAGCCGGTGGACATCCGCGGCGCGATCTGGGTGGACGAGCGGCAGTCCAAGACCCTGTGGTTTCCGCCGGAGTTCCTGCCCGGGCAGGATGAGCCCGACGGCATTCTGTTTCTCGACGAACTGACCGCGGCCGATCAACGCCTGCAGATCTCGGCCTATTCGCTGATCCTGGACCGCCGTGTCGGTCACTATTGTCTGCCGGATGGCTGGCAGGTCATCGCGGCGGGGAACGCCAGCTTCCACGGGGCGGTCGCCCACGATATGGGCACGGCGCTCGCTGACCGGATGTTCCATTTCAACGTACAGACCGCCATCGACGCCTTTCTGGCCCACGCCCTGACCAGGGGGTTTGCACCGGAGGTGCTGGCCTATCTCAAGGTGCGGCCCGATAAGCTCGACGATACCCAGGCGCAACTCGCCAACGATCATCTGGTGGGGGCGAGCCCGCGCGGTTGGGAAGACGTCTCCAACGTGCTCAAGTCCGGGTTGTCGGAACCGGCCAAGCGGGTCTTCGTCCAGGGGCGCATCGGCGCGGCCAACGCGGCCGAGTTCTTCGGCGTACTGCGCGAAATCCAGGCGGGGGTCGACGTGCTGCGGCTGCTCGCTGCGCGGCCCGGGGCAGAGACCGCGGCGCTGCTGCCGACCAGTCTCGACGCGCTGTACGGCATGATTTACGGGCTGCTGGCGGCGATCCAGGACGCCGCGACCCTCACCCGCGCGCTGGAGATCATCGAACAACTGCCCGATGCCCGCGCCACCACCCCGTTGCCGATCCGCGAGGCCCAGACGCTGGTAATGGAACTGCTGTTCCAGCGTGCGCTGGAATCCGGTCTGGAGGCGGCGATCTTCGACAGTCCGGCGTACCGGCGCTACAGCGCGCAGCGCAAGGCCGAGGGGCTGGTTTGACTAGGTCTCCCTCGTGACGGCACTAAGGCAGTCAAACTGCCCCGTGGGAGCGGCCTCCGGCCGCGATCGGGGTCGCCGTGAACGCCGCGCGGTCGAGATCCCGCGAGGTCCCATCGCGGCCGAAGGCCGCTCCCACGGGGTTGCGTTAGGACTTTCAGGGTAGACTCGCGCCTTTACAGCTCATTTAGTACCAGCAGAGGGCGGTCATGCACACCCACCGCGGCACCCGGGCGATTCAGCGGCTGGTCGAGTATGCGCCCTCCAGCGGCGGTCTGGCCCTTTGGGTCAAACACCTTGATCGGGATGATGTTTCAGATACACTAAATGCTGCAAATGATGGCACTGCCATCTTCTACGGCCCGGCGTTCAGCATCTTGCCGCTCACCGAACAGGCCGGACTGGTCGCTCACGAGGTTCTGCATGTCGCTCTGCGTCACCGCCAACGCTACGTGGCGTTGCGTGGTCTGCTCGGCGACGTGGATCTGCAACTCTTCAATTGTTGTGCCGACGCGATCGTCAACAGCGCGCTTGGGCACCTGACGTGGCTGGAACTACCCTCAGGCGCGGTCGGTCTGGACAGCATCCTGGACACGGCGCTCGGTATTCGGGAGCCGGTCGAAAAATCCCTGCTCGAATGGGATCTGGAGCGCCTCTATCGTGCCATCGACGACCGCCGCCTGCCGCATCCGTCCGGCCCGGCCGCCAGCCGCACCCCGACCAATTCCGGCAAGGCCGCCGCCGGTTCCCAGCACCAGGGCGCGAGTGACAACCACGAGCACGAGCATGAGGATGAAACGGCGGGACGCTGGACGGCGCGGCTCGATGGTCCGCGGGCCGCGCGGGTCCGGGGTCTGGCGTCGCGGATCCAGGAAGACCTCTGGCCGGGTGCGGACGAGAGCCGTCCCGAGGCCGAAACGGAGGAGGCACGGGAATGGGGTCAGCGCCTCGCGCGCGCCCACACCGGCGACGGCACCTTCTCGCTGCTGCGGGTGCTGCTGGCGGATCTCCCCAAGGTCCGGACACCCTGGGAGCATGTGCTGCGCACCCATCTCACCCGCGGCCTGTCGCTCCAGCCTGGGCTGTCGTGGTCGCGTCCGTCGCGCTCCTACCTGGCGAACCAGGGCCGCGTCGGCACCCGTGGGCGGATGCCCTGGGAACCGGGGCGGGTCTCCTCTCGCGCCGTCGCCCGGCTGGTGGTGATGGTGGATCTGTCGGGTTCCATCGACGCCCCGCTGCTCGACCGCTTTGCCCGGGAGTTACAGGCGGTGACGCGGCGGCTGGAGGCGCGGGTGATCGTCATCCTCGGCGATGACCGGGTGACCGGGGTCGAGATCTTTGAGCCTGGCCGTTTCAAACTGCCCGATTTGGTCTGCGACGGCGGCGGCGGCACCGATTTCACTCCCTTGCTGCGCGAGGCCGACCGCCATCGCCCGGATTTGGGCCTGTTCCTGACCGATCTGGATGGTCCGGCCGATTTCCGCCCCCGCTGGCCGGTGATCTGGGCGGTGCCGGTGGCCAACGAGCAGGTCGAGGCACCCTTTGGGCGTAAGTTGGTGTTGGGCTGAGTGGATCGTTCAGGGTTTTTGGCAGGAGTGTCGGGTGATGCAACTTGTTCAGACCTTCTCGGCGTTGATCCGTCGACGGATCGGACAGGCCGTGTTTGGCATAAAGACAGTGTTGGTCGGCCCATCACGCCTTCGGTTGTGCTTTGCGGCAGAGCATCACCATCTCTCGCCTCGCGGGCTTTAGGTTGTCCCCCCGCTGTGTCACGCTCCTAGACTTGGCGATACCCGCCAGTAAGCCTTGATCATGGTTCCGGCCGCGATCCTGATCAGTTCCAAAATTTATTGACAGGATTAACAAGATTTACAAGATTGATAACGAATAACATGGTGTTGTGCGAGGAGCAGCGCGACCGGTTCATGGTTCCATCGGACGATTTCAGGTAAGAACGAACCCTATTTCTTGGCGATCGAAGCGGCGGCTTTATTCATTTGTTCGGTAAACCGTCCTAATGATGCACCTTCCTGTGCGCGAGAATCGATCATGGCAAAGCGCACGATTTCGGCACCATGTACCCCGCTCGTCGGCCAACCGCGGTACTGCGTGTAGGGTGACGATTGAAAGGATAGTAACTGACCAAAAGCTGCGGACAATGTCGGTATATTGTCGTCCAACTTTTTGCAGATCCGTTCCGTGTAGTACTGTGCAAGTCCTTCGACAAGCACGAGATCACTCGATGCGAAGGCCGATACATCCCAGCGGTTGCCGTCGATGTCACCGCCGAGATGGGTGTATGCATGGGCGAGCTCGTGGGTCAGCGTGATCGTTGTCAGGTCCTCGATGCTGACGCCGATCAAGGGCGCAATAAGCCCTATGGCCATCCAGTAAATCTGGATCTGGCACCTTCTGAAAAAATAGGCACCGAGAACGTCTGTTTCGATCTGAAAGATTCGGTTACGAAGCGCCTCGATCCGCTTGATGGCTAGAAGCAACCGAATGTACTCAGACAACGCGTGGGCGTCGCCCGGTTCTATCTCACCAGGATTCTGAAGTATCCTCGCGCGGTCAAAGTCGCTAACCAGGACGCTAAGTCCCTCCGCTGTTTGTTCCAGCAGTGGGGCGTTGATCGCCAGCCACCACAAGGACGGATCAGGATCTTGAAGGAGCGCCTGCTCCAGCGGCTTGGGAAGACCGTCGATAATCAGTATGGGTACAGCGTTCCGGTCATCTCCGATCGATAACTTGAAACCGGTCTCCGTACGGACCAGCTCGCGTATCCGCAGATTCCAACGCTTATGAACACGCTTGATCCGCTCATAAACATCGGTTGCAATCAGCTCCTGAAACTCCCTCGGAACAGACGGTGCCGTCTGCTTTTCCTCGGCGGTGTTCGGATGCACACCGTAGTAATCTTTCCCAAATTTCGGCGATTCCGTCTCTGACATCATCAGTCACCAATGCAGTCTGCTTATATTTACCCGATACCAAGAGACAAGACCGCCGCCTTAGTCGGCGAATCATAGAACTGCCACTGAATCGCCGTCAGGATGGCGTCAGGCACCTCAGGCAGGTCGCGCTTGTTCTCGCTCGGGATCAGGATACGCTTGGCGCCGGCCTCGACCGCGAGCTGCATACGTTCCGGCAGTGCGTTGACCTTGAGCAGTAGGCCCTGGATGCTCATCTCGCCAAGTACGACGGTTTGGTTCTGCACGGGTTTATCGAGCAGACTCGACACCATGGCGATGAAAAATGCGACGGCGGTTTCCGCACCCTCTTGCGCTTGATTCAGATTGATCGCCTGCACAGTGAAGTCGTAGGCCTTCAGATCATGGTCGATACCCAGGTTCTTCAGGTTGGCTTTGAGATAGGCATCCGCGGTCTTCAGTGCCTCCTTCATCTTGGGCGACAAGTTGCCGAGCGCCACGATGCGCCCGGACCCGCGGTTCATTTGTGTTTGCAGTAAGAACAGTGCGAGGCGATTGTCGGCACTGTCGCTGCCGATGGTGTAGACGCTTCCGGCGGGCAAGCATTCCTCGGTGATGATGGAACAGCCGCCCATTTCCGGTAGCGGCACGAAGGTCTCCTGCCCCGACTGCTTTTCGATATACGAGAAGCTGGTATCCCAATACTCCAGGCCGCCCCTTTTCTTGAGCTGCTCCTTGACCCGTCGCCGCATCTCCATCGCGTAGCCGACGTACTCAGTCAGCTCCTCCTTGGTTACCTCGCCGTTCGGATTGAGGAGTTTGACCAGTCCGGACACCGTCTTGCGTACGGCCTTCTGGTCGCGTCCGCCTAAATGGCTGCCGAAGCGTAACTCACGCTCCGCATAGTCGGCATAGCTGCGCTTGCGCAACTCCCGAAAGACCTCGGCGAGATAGTCTGTCACAACACCGAAGTGATCCGTATAAGTCGCATCCGACGTTTTTTGGAACTCCCAACCCGGGATATAGGCATGAATACGGTCGAAAAATGCCGTATCCATCTCCTTGGGCATGGGGTAGAAGAGGTTGGAGGTCCGGACGATGGTTTCGATGTCGCCGTCGATATTGCCAACGAAGACAATCGCCCCCTCGGCGTTAATGATGTCGCGCCCGCGGCTGAAAGTTCCGTCCTCCATATACCCCTTCATGATGTTGATGCCGCTCTTATCGGTGAAGCGGATACCGGCCGCCTCGTCGAACGCGACCACATCCCAGAGCGCCACCAGGCCCCGCTGCCCGGTGCTCAAATTGACGAACATCTGGGCCGTCGTGGTCTGCCCTCCGGAGACCAGGTGGCAGTAGGGGCTGAGCTGTTGATAGACGAAGCTCTTGCCGGTCCCTCGCGGCCCCAACTCGACGAGGTTATAGTTTTTCTCCACGAACGGGACCAGGCGCAACATATAGTGCAGCTTCCGGCGTCGCGTGTAATAGGGGTGACTCGGCTCGTAACCCATCGATCGCATGATGAGGTCGAGCCATTGGTCGCTGGAGAAGGAACCTCGGGCCGCGAGGAAGCTGTCGATATTGCGGTTCGATAGTTGGATAGGACGCAGGCTCTCGACAAAGAACGGGCGGTTCTGGCCCTTGAAGACATAGGCGTCATCGTAACGGAGGACGATTTCCGCCCAGATGCCGCCCATCAGCAGCCGATCATGGTCGTGGACCAGACTGTCCTCGACGTTGATATAGTCGAGATCGAGATTCGACAGACGGCCCCAGTATTTGTCATGGGTCTCGACCAGCCGTACCGAGATCTTGTCGATGATCTCGTAGCGCGTGTGGCGCTTGATGGCAGACTTCACCGCCTCCCGCTCGTCTGGTTTGACGTACTTGGCCGTCAGGGTCTCGCGAACGAATTCCAGACCCTCTTGGATGACGTCCTCGTCCGTCGATGCGCAGTACTTGCCAAGCAGGAACTCGATTACGAACGCGGGCACGCCATAGGCGCTGCGCATACGGCGCAGCAGGTCTTTGCGCACCACCAGGCCGGGAAATGCCGCGTTGGCGAGGCGATCCAGATCGTCCAGCATCAGCGAGCGGTCGTTCATGGTTGATTCATGATCAATATCACGTCACTTGTCTTGCGCGTTCGAGCAATTCGCTCTTACGCCTTTCCAGAGACGCGAGTCTCCTTTTTAGGCTAACTATTTCGGTATCGACCTTCTGCAAGTCGTGCTTGATTCTTTGCGCTTCCACGTCTTTACCGCCGCGGAGTTCCAGGGCCAGTGACTCGACTTCAGTGCGAAATAGCTTCAGGTAGGGATTGCCGTGGGCGTAGTATTGACGGCATTGCAGTTTACCCGCTCTCACCGCTTCGAATATCTCGTCTTCCGTAAACCCGAATTCCCTACAGGCATTCTTGTGACTTAAAGTTGCGCCTTGCTGGTTCCACTGGGATTCCGACATCTTTGGCTACCGGGTGGTGAATTGCGAATTAAGGTTTACATATCCCGGCCAATGGTCAGCTTGATGCCGCCCGAGGGAAACTGTTCGGTCGTTTCGCTATCGCGGATATCCAGGTCCAACAGTTCACCTTGTTTGAACGATGCGGCCGTGTGGAAGAACAATGTCACGGTCTGCTCCTGGTCCTGGGGTTCGAGCCGGATCTCTTTGGGTCCGGAGGCCAGCACAGAGCCGGCACCCGCTGCCGCGTTCGCACCGTAGCGCCGAACGTCCAGTGTGAGCGTCCTGCCCGTTTCAGCGAACAGCGACAGTTGGCCGTGTGCGGACGTTCCGGCCGCTGGCCGCAGGATGACCTTCACGGCCGTGCGCACCAACTGAGTGGTCTGCATCACGACCTCGACCCCGATCCGCTTTGCCGTTACCGGATAACTCTTCGAGGTCAGGTGCGGGATGATCAGTTCTTGAACCGCGGCACCGCCGTGCGAAAACGACTTCTCCGCCATGAAGAAGGCCAAACCCGGTGGGACCGCAACGCGAACGCTGGCGTCCCAGGGGCAGGCGAAGGTGGCGAGCGGCAGGTCCACGCCCGCTGGGACCAAGGCGTAGCGCTCCTTGCGGACGTGGCACCAGTCCTTCTCGCACGGCACCTCGTCCGGCAATTGCTCCGCATCCAGCAGGATGAAGCCGTGGTCGGTGACGACATGGACCCGCTCGAATCCCCAGCGGTGGAGCTTTCGGACCAGCCTGGCGAGTCGCTCCACCTCGATCTGCAGGTGGCGGATCAGGGTCTGAGCTTCCCCGTGGCCAATGCTATCGACCTCGTCGTGGCCTGACACCACCAGCAGGTTGCCAAGCCCTGCAGGCGGCTCGGAGTAGCCATCCAGCTCGGCGATGTCGCGGCACACGGCGCCAAAGGAGGTGAGCCAATCCAGGCGATTGGCGCGCACTGAGGTGTCCTTGCCATTGACCAGCGGTTGCACCGTGTTGCCCTTCCAGGCCAGCGTCACCGCCGCCTTGCCCAAGGGCAGGAGGGCGGTCATGCCAACCGCAGTGACGGTGGGCAGGGCCGCGACCATCGGTTCGACCTCGACCTCGTGCCCGCGCAGTGCATCGCGTAGCGCGAGCGCGCAGTCATAGCGCAGGGCATCCACGATGACGACCGCGCGCTTGCCCTTCGCGGACCACAGGGTCTTTTCCAAGCGGCCAGTGACTGGTGGGATGCCGGGGATCGTGACCGACCCAGCGTCGGTAATGCTTTTGAAGAATCGGTTGTTGAGGACGTTGGCATAGGCCCCGTAGCAGCGATCCAGGACCCGGGTCACGCCGGGCAGGCCCTCCTCTTCGGCCCGTGCGCGCAGCCGAACGTGTTGCCGTTCGATGCTGTCCGCGGCCTCGACATAGACCCGCACCAACGCGGCGCTGCCCGTTGCTTGCTCGGCCCGGTTTTTCGCCTGATCGCAAGCGCTCACAAAAATGTCCAGATCGCGCAGGAGCGACCAGGCCCCGATGGGTGCGGAGCTCGCCTTGGCGTATTCGCACTCCCGCTGAATCAACTCTCCGTGGTCCTGGAAGAACGGGTCCACCGCCGACGATTTGCACGCCGCCGCGTCGAAGGCCAGCCGCACCTCGTCCCAACGCAGTCGGACCAGGTGTGGAAACCCGAACGAACACCCCGGACGCCCCTTCGCCCATGCGCTGAGGTCCAGCTTGTGCTCGACCTCCTGTATCCATTGGTCCCAGGCCCCACGGCCCTCGCTGTCCCGCAACCAGCGCTGGAGCAATTGCAGGTGGTGCGGATGCAGAGTCAGCGGCGGCAGCCGGGTCATGAAGGGGAATTCAGCCGGCTCGCCATAGCCGATGTAGGTCTCGGTCAGGGCCAACACCGCAACCAGCTCGCGGACCCAGTCGTCCAGTGACCCCGTCGAATACTCAAAGCCGTAACGCTCTCGAACCGCGGCGATCAACTCGTCCTGCAAGCCATCGTCGCCTAGGGCCTTCCAGGTCGATTCCGGATCGACGCTCAGGTCCAGGAGTGTCCGGTCCAGGTCACCCAAGAGGCGCGACTGGGCGAGCGCCGGTGTGAGGGTCTCGCTCCAGAACTGGGCCGGCCGATCGACGAAGCGGCCGACATACTTCGCCAGCACCGAGTCCTGCCCGCCCTCGTACAGGCGCCGCTGCTCGCCCACTCCGGACGGCAAGGCCGCTCCCGCCTGGCGTAGCAGCCCGAACAGGGTCGGCCGCTTGCCGTTGATGCGCCAGTCGATCCCACCGATCCGATATTCGGTCAGGAGGTCGAGCGGCGGCTCGCCAGCGGGACCCGGCCGTTCGAGGCAATCCTCCGGCACGGGCAGATAGACGACGAACCGCAGCGATCTCCGTAGGTCCGGTCCGGCCGCCGCGAGGGCGCGATGGATCTGGTACTTGACCCAGACTTGCCCGCGCCCCTGCTCCAAGTCATAGCGCAGGAGTCGAAAAGGCGCCTGGATCATGGCCGCTAGATGCCCCTCGAAGGCGTCCAGCAGGCGTGCGAACTCTTGGCGCTCGTCGAACCAAAGGCACACCTGGGCGCGCTTCTCGTGCTGGAAGCGTTGGCTAAGCTGGTTCATAAGGGCGTCAAGGATCATCGCGCTTCAAACCACCTTCGCGACGCGCAGCACACCAGCCTTTTGCAGGGGCTCGATGTTGACCTTGACGCCGTCGTCGAGGTCGGGGTCCCAGCCGTTGGGCCGCTCCTCTGATGTCTTCCAGGGCGTGAGGATACGGAGGTCGCGGTCACCGCCTTCGGCCCCCTCATGGCGCCCTTCCTGGATGGCCTGGAGCTTCACGTCCAGTGCCTGCGCCTCCTCGAGCTTGGCCTGCCACTCCAGCCGGTCGGCGGTGGCGCCGGCCTTGTCGGCGAGGCTGGCCTCGCGCCGGAACTCCTCGATGGCATCGCGCAGATAGGTCGCGCGCAGCTTGGCCAGGCGGTTCCTGTCGAAGCGGTGGTAGTGGATCAGGGCGCCGAAGGCGAAGCGGGCGGTGCCCTGCGCCGAGGCGATGTGCCAGAAGATGGGGCGGTTCTTGTAGAGCCCGCAGTGATACTCGAAGAAGGCGTTGTCCAGCCAGGCGTCCAGGCTCGCGCAACGGCGGTAGCCCTTCACGGTTTGATTCAGTTCGTTGACGATCTCCACCTCGACCTGGCTCGCATCGCGGTCGGGGAAGAGTTCGGCCAGTTCATGCCGCACGCGCTCGACGAGTCGGGGCTCGCCGTTCACCGCGTTGAACGGGACTATGCCGTCGTCGTCGGCCTCCAGGACGCGTTTGACTGCATAGGAGAGCAGGCGCCAGACGTGCTCCATACGCTTTTGCTCGGCGGTTTTGCCTTCCATCTGGGGCCAGAGGACTTCGGGCGGGCGTTCGCCCAAGACACCTTCGATGAGCTTTCGTGCGCTGTCCGTGATGCCATAAATTCGGTAGACCTCGTCGTCCAGCTTGGCATAAATGGATCGAATGTGAGTTTGTTCTCCCTGCTCAATAGTTGCCAATCGATCCAGCTTTTTTCCGAACAATTCTTCATCGCACAGGAGGTCGCGGCGCAGAGCCCAGGGTAACTGGAACGTACCAGCCACTTCATTTCCTATATCCCATCTTTCCTTTGCGTTGAAGATTTCTATTGCCATTGACTTCAGTGAGGACTTTATATCCCGCGACGCATCAGGCACAGGAAGACGCGCGACATATGTAGACCCGTAGCTTCTGCTTGTCAGGCAGTTCATCAGCATCTGCGCGAGCGAAGAGTTAAGAACAGCCAGCAAATAGTCGGCGTCTTCCTCCGCCCGCGGAAAAGCGCATGGCCCCTTGCAGTTGAAAATCACCCCTTCCGGGAGACGCCGAGCATTGAGGCCCTTACTCGTCATCTCGGTCCAGGTGATTCCCGGTTTTCCGTAATAGGCCTCGGATTTCACGAACCGAGATGCGCTACCATATTTTTCCTTCACGACATCCTTGTAGTCAGATCCGCTATCTGTCCAATCCATGACAAGGTCAAGATCTGCGTAGAAACGGCTGAAGGCACCTCCTTTCGAAAAACTCATCCACTTGCGCATGCCGCTCATAACCTCCCAGCGGTAGCGGATGAAGCGTTCAGACTCTGTAGAATTCATACCACCCTGAACACTTGCAAAATGCTCCCCTAGGGTTGGATTCTCCCGGAAGAGTGCAAACACTAGCGAAAGTTGCTTGTAGGCGAGCGGTGCCCCGTCTATGGTCGCAAAATCGCGCCGCGGAACATCAAACCTTACCCGGCCTAGGGCATCCAAAGATCGGACGAACATTTCATGACGTTTGTCACCCTCGGTCAGCTTGCCTCCTCGGTAGGGTTCAAGATTGAAAAATGCAGACATCTCGCCTTCTGTCACGACGTAGTACGCCCGATCCGCCTGCTCCGCCGTCGTCTCGATCCCCTCCCGCGCCTGAGTCGCCTGAATCGTCGACACCATGAGTTTCCGCCGCAGATCGGCATCGGCAAGGATCGCCTTGACGTTGACGCGTTTCATTGCGTAAGCACCAATAGAACCGCCAAGGCGCCAAGAACGCCAAGGTCGTTCATTAGCGCATGCGAAACTCGGATAGCACATCCAGGGTGAACGCGGTGAGACAGCAAACCCGTCCTATGCCTTGGCGATCTTGGCGTCTTGACGGTTACAAATCCGCAGTATTCCTTGGTGTCTTGGTGCCTTGGTGGTTCAATTCGATTCATGCCTGCCCCTTCCGTGCCATACCAAGCCCGGCCAGATAGATGTCCGGCACCTTGTAACGCTCCACCTGATCTTCAGTCCCCTCATAGACCGAGAGCACGCCGACCTCGCGGGCGAGCGTGACGAGATCGCCCAAGTCGGCGATGTCGCGAGCATTCACGGGTGACGAGCGCAGGGAGCGCAGCCGCTCGAACAGTGTCTCCAACTGGGGGAACTCTTCGTCCTTCAGGGCACTGAGCGCCCGCGGGGAGACCTTGGGCAGGGCCTCGATGAGCCCGCGCGGTCGGATCAGGCTACGATCATAGGCATTGGTCTTTGATTCCTCGCGCTCCCACACCACGGCTTCCTCGAAGAGTTGGATCAGATAGCGGGGGGTGCGATCCCCATTGCCGTCTGCCAACCGGTTCCAGACCCAGTTGCGCGAGAAGGCGGTATTGCCGCCTTTCATGCGCTCACCCACCAGGAGGTTCCAGACCTTGAAGACGATCTCGGTTGGCCACTGGTCGATAGGGGCGTTCCGGTACATGGCCGTTCCTTGCGGCATGACAAAACGGGCAAATTCCTGGCTGCGCATGGCCTGCTTCAGGACGACACGCAGGAAGTCGACCTGCTCGTTCCATTTGAGGCTGACGGAACGGCCAAAGAGGTGACTCTTATTCTCGAACCGTAATCCTTGCCAGATGTCCTCGCGCAGCATGACCTTGAGCCGGATGTTCTTGAGCTGCTCACCGCGATCGGTCAGGAAGGAGAACAGGCCCTGGATGGCGCTCTGCCGGCGGGCGCGGTCCGCCTCGGTGTTCCCGAAACCGGTATCGAGGCCGTCGAAGAGCAACAGGGTGGCCGAGGGTAACGCTCGATCCAGCCGTTCCAGCCAGTCTGCGACCAGGAGACCAGACCCGGCAATGGACAGGACTTCGGCAACGGTGTCGACAAACGCTAACTCGCTATTCGGGCAGAGGTTGGTGGCAGCCAGCCGGGCGTCCGGGGCGGGCGCTTCCCCCTCCATGTAGGCCTCCGTGTTGATGGCGATCGCGGCACACAATGCCCACACCTGGCGCCAGTCGCCATTGTGCCGCTTCAATATCTCGTCGACCTGACTGAAGCCATCCGCACCCAAGACCCAAGGCCGGTCTTTGCGCAGCGGTGCCGGTGCCAGGGCCACCACCGCGGAGCGATCGGACGCCTCGGCCAGGCGACGAAAGACCGCGGTCTTCCCGGTGCCCTTACGCCCCAAGATCAGCGGCACATCCGGGGCCAGGGCCTTGACGACCACGGCGGTCTCGACAAAGGTTTCCAGGAACTGCTGCTGATGCTCCGCGGTGTCGCCTCGAAACTGGAGGGATGCCAGAACCGCGGGCTTGGTCTGGGCGGTTCCGAGCGGCGGCGTCGACTCGCTGGGTTGCTTGAGGAAGCCCAAGAGCCATTCGGCGATCTGCTGGTAGTCGGTCCAGCTTTCGGCCCCCTTGAGCAGGCTATCCGCGGTGGCGATCACCTCGCGGTAAGGCACGAAGTGGGTGATATCCCCTTCGGCCAAGCGGTCACCATCGCCCAAGACCGACAGCCAGTCCGAGACCCATTCCAGCGCGCGATGCTGGTAGCGCTTGATGACCTCGGGGGCCTTGCTTGCTGGAATGGGTGACACCAAGAACCGCGGCATCGGGGTGAGCCGGCGCCCCCCCGCCTCCCGCAGGGTGGTCGAGGCGAGGAGTGCCCGCACCAACTCCCCGGTACCCCGGCGTGCCTGCGGGTGGGGGAAGAAGGCGATGACCGCCAGGTCAGAGAGCTCGAACAGAAAAGGGGCGTTGAGGGCGTCAAAGCCGGTGCGGGCGTCGAACAGGATCAGGTCCGGGTTGAGCGTCAAGTGACGCAACTGGTCGACCATCTGATGCAGCGGATTGACTTCCTCACGATACCAGGACAGCGGATCGGTGAAACGGAGCAGACGCGCGTACTCGGCTCCCGGCAGGCCCGCCGGGATCACATAGAGGTCCAGATCGTCATCGGCGCGGATCAGGTGATTGCGCAGGTCCACCGCCTCACCCCGATCAAGCGAAGCGAGGATATGGACTACTCCCATATCATCCTTAATCTCGTGCTCCCGGCCGAAGACCGACGTGAGTCCCGGTGCCTCCAGGTCCATGTCCACGCAGACCACCTTGAAACCCTGGTTTGCCAGGATCAAGGCGGTGTAGCCAAGGGCGGTGGTGCGACCGACGCCGCCTTTGAGCGAATAGAAGGTGCAGATCAGTGGAGGGGGCAGGTCCTCATCCAGGTCGGACAGGAACCGTGCATCGATCGGTGCCGTGATCGTCCGGGCGCGCGCCAGGGCCTCGGGCCAGAGTGGCAGGTCTTCCAGATCGGAGTCCCGGGGTGCAACGCCCGCCCAGCATTTTTCCTCGGGCGTGATGAGATCGATCCACTCGAAATGCTCGTCGGCGAGGCCATCGAGCACGAGGTCCCGCCGCCCCTGCGGCGACATCCCGCGAAAAGCCTCCGACTCCAGCCAGAGTCGCCAGCCATTGAAAAAGTCAGGCTGTACGCGCAGGTCGGTGACGGCCAACCCATGGCGTGTCATATTTTTCGATATTTGGTCCCGGATAGCGTCGGCCTTCATCTTCTTCTCCTTCTGCTGTGCTCGCGGGCCAGCCGGGTCTGGATCAAGCTGACAAGGGTTGCCGCTCCGGTCAGCATTTCCTCGCAAGTCCCGGGAAAGTGCTCGGTTACCGCGTATCTGAGATCAACAGACCAGGACTCGATGTAGTAGGTCCCTGACCCGCCAGCCCCGGGAATGTCCCCCAGGGTTAAGCCGACGCTTGCCCACAACCCCCGGAGGTTGTGTCCTTCGGACCCGTGGGTTGGAAAGCCGGTACCGCGTCGCTGCAGGAGGGCCTTGAGGCTGCACTCGATGGCGTAGCCTGCCAGGTAGATCGGGGCGACTGAGTTGGAGCGCGCAGGCAGCATGCTCCGGGCATCCACCATGCGTTCGTTGGCTACGCTGCGCCAGTCCTCCCAGGTGTCAGGCGACATGATGAGGCTCCCAGCCTGCCAGGGCGGCCGCTTCCCAATCCGCAAGCAGGGTTGCGAGCGGGGTATAGTCTTTGATGCGCCCCGCGTCGCAGGCGGCGAAATAACGTGTCTGATCGTTCCTCCGGTCATACACGTCCAGAGGAACTAAATCATTCTGCATGAGTAACAGGTTGCCCACGATGAAGGCAGTTCGGCCATTACCCTCTCGGAACGGATGCAGGGCCAGGATTTCGCACATGACCTCGGCCACATAGGCGAACACCGTCTCATCGTCTTCGGACAGGACCGGTGAGCGTGCGAGCACGTCCCGCTCCAGCACGTCCATAAGCGGCTGAATCCCGCAGGGAGGCAAGGGCCACCGGATTGGACCGTCGCCCTTGTGTAGATCGACGGCGCGCCACTCGCCCGCGAATGGATAAATCTCGCCCATCAGCTCGCGGTGGACCTGGCGGATGAGGTTGACGGTCAGCGACGCCGGTTCGGGTTTGTCAATAAGGCTGAGGACAAACTCCATCGCCCGCGCCACGCCCTCGTCTTCTCGACGGTCGATCTCCTTGCGATCGAGGCAACCAGCGTAGTTGAGGAGGGTGCCGTCGGCGGTGGAAATCCAATCCCAGTCGCGGTCATAGTCGTTCCAAGGCGTCGGTACCACGCGCGGTGAGGCGGGGACTGTCGCGGACTTTGCCAGTTCATCGAGTCGATCCTTCGCGAGCTTCCGCTGGCTGGCCGGGACGATGTAGAACTCGCCGGCGCTCGCGGCCTGGTAATACTCGCCCTTCTTACGGCCGCTGCCGCTTTGGAAGCGGAAACCAAAGTCTTTCTCCTCCCACCGCCAACGGAGGCGAGTCATCGCCGGTCTCCAGAATTGAACCACCAAGGCACGAAGACACCAAGAACAACAATAAATCTTCTTGGTGTCTTCGTGTCTTGGTGGTGAATCTTCATCGCACGCCCCCACGCAACACAATCGCCGCGGCTTCGACAGTCGCGTCGTCGAGGATACCGAATCCGAGATCGAGCATGACCATGAGAGGGTTGCGCTTGAGCAGGATCTCGGTGCGTAGCTTCTCAAACGAGATCAGGTTCACGAAGGTCGCGGAGACCAGTGCCCCGACATAGCCCTCGGGCTCGGTCAACTGCGTCGCCCGATCTATGAAGGTCGCGTAGATGTCATTGGCCGTGAGCGGGTAGGCCGCCTTTACGAAGTCCTTCACCTTCGGGATGAAGGCCCCGTAGGGCGGGTTCATGACTACCACGTCGTAGTGCCGCGAGAGGATCTGGAGGAGCTTGAGTCCACGGGCGGTATCCTCCGCAAAGAGGCGCTCGGTGGGGTCGCCCCCCACTTGGGCGGCCTCGTCTTCAATGGCGGCAAGCAGCTCCTGCTGGAGCTGGCGGGCCTCCGCCTCCAGGAGACGCCGTTCGAGTTGGAGCTGTCGGGCCTGGTCCCGCTCCAAGTCGGCAAGGATCGATCCCAGCTCAAGCTGCGGGTGCTCTACCAGGGCGAGGACTGGGGTGAGTCCCTTCTCCCGGGCACGGACTTCCACCCAGTCGTCCAGCACGCGCTCGACGCCCTCGCGCACCTGCACGAGGCTGCCGAGCTCGCTGACATACTGGAGGTTTCCCCAGATGACCTTGAAGAGCCTTGCGGCGACCTCTCGCGTCTGCGCACTCTTGGCACCCTGGCGGTTCAGCACGTCCTCTACCAGTTGACGCAACTGCTCGGCACCCAGGTCCACGGCGTTAGCGACGACCAGGTTGCTGCGCTGGATCTGCACATCCATCGGCGAGAAACCGTGCTTGAGCGACGCCTCCTTGGCGGTCAGGAGCAGCGACAGGGAGGCGATCTGGACCGCCCGCGGGTCGATGTCGACGCCAAAGAGGTTGTGCTCAATGATGGCGGCCGGGATGTCGCGAGGTTCGCTAACCGAGGGCTCGGCAGGCCAACCGGGCTGGCCGGCATGCTCGATCTCGTCCAGGTACATCCGGTGGAAGAGGCCGAAGGCATACTGGCCGAAGTGCATGGTGCCGCAGGCGGGATCGAGCAGGGCAATGTCGCGAGCACGCTTGAAGCTCTCGACCTGGCCGTCATCGGTCAGCCGCTGGTAGCGGATGCGCTCCCCAGTGCGCGGGACCAGGTAGTCGGCGACCGGAACATCGCAGGTCCGCTCATCGGGCAAGGGCGGCGGGGCGGTGGCGGTGAGCGCCGAGTCCGGGTGCATCTGGAGCCAGAGCCTGCCGAGGGTATTGTCGACCAGGACCTTCACCACCCAGGAGGGCGTATAAAACTGGTTAAGAACAGACAGCTCGTGAGATGAACGTGGGGTTCCTTTTGTTTCCTTGCGGATCTTGTCTTTTTCAGACTGCTCCTGCCCCGGCATTGGTCTACCGACGAAGAACTGGTAGACCCAGCCGAGAAAGTCCTGGGCGCGGTAGGCATCCTCGGGCAGCTCTTCATTGATCTTTTTGAGGATGCTCACCAAGGACGCATGGGTTGGCCAGAGGCAGGCGTATTCGTGGTCCGGATCGAAGAGGACACGTATGTCGTGGGTGATGTGTCGAAACGCCGCGGTGAGTCCGTCGTGGAGCAGTCGCTCCTCGGCGTCATCGTCGTACTTGTATTGGCTACCGCCCGCGGCCCGATAGTCGCGCAGGTAGCGCGAGCGTGCCTGGCCCGTGACGGGCGTGATCACCTCGGTCTGCTCCGGCGTGTCTTGCGGCGCCGACGGCGGCGGAAGGTAGAGGAGTTGCCGAACCTCCATCGCCTTGAGGCCGACGAGCCGGTTGAGGAGGGTGTAGGCAAGCTCGCGCTTCACGTTCTCGTAGCCGCGCTCGGCCGAACCCTCGACGATCGCGTCACGGGCGATGAGCGCCGCGACCCGGCTGCGGACCGCCACAGAGTCCTCGGGCAGGCGCATCTGGTCGATGGGCTTGTGCTTACCGTTCGGCTGGAGCCCGAGGCGTTTGAGCTGGGCCGAGAATTCGTCCTCAATGAGCAGACGGACCCGGGGCACCCAAGACCGCACGGCCTCCTTGTGTTGGTCCGACAGCGTCTGTCGGCTTGTCGCGCCTTGCGGTGAGGTCTGTCCGTTCGTCGCGGTCATTTGACCACCACCGTGAACCCTTCGCGGATTTGGGCCTTGAGATCGTCCGCCACCTCGTCCAAGGCTTGATCCACCTCGTCTTCGGTCTTGAATCGCCGGCCGGCCAGGACAGTCACCGGGCGCCACTCGAATACCCGCTCTCGGGGGTCGGGCGGCGGTAATACCAGGGTTCGCAATTCAGACTCCACCTGTGCCCGGTAGGCGGGTAACGCGACCATGGCCTGATCGAGTGCAGAGAGGCTGCGTTTGCCGGCGGCCGTGAGCAGGGCCTCCACGGTGGCGAGGGTCAGCGGGGCGTAGTGGCCCAGCTTGCCGACACCGAACACCTTGTCGACGACCGCGTCGCGCCGGGCGGGCGGAGCATTCTGGTAGGCAACCCCGGCCATGATCTCCGCGGCCTGGGCCTCGGCCGCGCTCCGAACCTGGTCGTAGGTCTGGAGGTAGACATCCCGGTAGGTGGCGAAGGCCGTGTCGAAGGCCGCACGGTAGTCGCTCCAACGCGCGATGACCGCTTTTTCTGCGGTGATGGCGGCCAGGTCTTGCTCGGCCTGCACGAATGCGGCGCACTTGGGGTGCCCGTCCGGGATGGGATGATCCGCGGACAGGCCGATCAACTTGCGCGCGGCATCGAAGTCCTGGTGCCGGTTCGCATCCAGGAAGTCCCGCAAGGCGTCCAGTCCCTTCTTGAGTGCCTTCCACTCCTTTTCCTTGGCGAGGAAGGCGGTCACTACGGTGGTAGGGTCCTTGGCGGTGGTCGGCTCAGTCAAAGCCGTTTCGGCCTTCAACACCGCATCGGGAATCGGTAGCCCTTGCTCGTGGCGGCTCTTGGCCTCCTGTATTCCGAGCACCAGCGCAAGCCCCAGGTCGCGCACCGCGGCTGCGATGGCGTTGCCCGACTCGGGCGTACCACTGCGACCCATCGCGATGAGGGTCTTGCTCGCGTGCTTGATCTGATCCACCGACAGGCTGGTCTCGGCGACCCGGAAGGTGGATTTTCTGAAGGCGGTGATCTTCGAGAAGATCTCGTCGGTGCCCTTGTAGTCGTAGAGCGCGGACGGCCCCAAAGGGGTTTGATTTTCTATGTACAAGGCCCCGGCCCTGAAGCAACCGGCGAGTACCAGGCGCACCAACTCCTCCGGCCAGCCGAAGGGCGGCCGGAGAAAGCCTTTGAAACCCTTATCGTCCTTGGCGTCGAGTAGTCGTCCCCCCTCGGGTTCCAGGCCCTCGTCCGCGAGGTCGGCGAGCACTTCGAGTACCTGACCCACCAGGGCCGATTCCCGTTGCAGGCTCCCCTGCGTGTCGAAGAGGTCTAGTTCGGGGGCGACCTGGTGCAGATTCGTGGTTGTGGGGTTGAGCAACGCCTTGAGCTGCTTGGCGAAGTCGAAGGCTCGGTCAGCCAGGTGGAAACGCGGGTAGACGTTGGGGATGAGTGCTTGAAAGGCCGTGCGGATGGGGTCTTTCAGGTCGGCGGCGCCTTCGAGATCGACCTCCTGTCCCCCGTAGAGCAGCGTGCCCCCCAGGAAGGCCCGCTCCAGGTCTCTGACCAGGGCAATCTTGAGCTCATCGCGCTCCTTGCGCTTTTCGGCGAGGGCATCCTGGGTTTCGGCGGAGCTATCTTCGGTGAACCGTTTGTCGCTTGTGACCTTCACCAGGGACTCGTAGCGCTTCAAGCGGCCCTCCAGGTTCTGGGGCGTGTCCGCCAGCCACCAGCCGATCTTGCCCTTGGCGCCGCCGGCCTGATTCTGCTGCCCGATCTCTTCGATCGCCGCGGTGCGGCCGGGCGCCAAGGGCGAAAGGAAGCGGATCTCCAGTTCCGGCCCGGTATCGACCGCTTCGCCGTCGAGGTGGACACCGTAAGCGAAGGTGACCTTGGTGACACCGTGGGCGACGGCAAAGTTGCCCAGCCGTTTACGGGTAAGCAACTCGTCCTTGCAGATCTGCTGAGAGGTCCTGCGCACGGTAGCGAGGTTGATGCTCTTAGGACCACCTGGGCGGACCATCTCCTGGATGGCCTGCTCGATGGTGCGCTCGCGTTCGTTGAGGAACTTCCACTCACCGGTCGCCTCGTCGCGTGCGACGTAACCGGCCTCCTGCAACGGCAGGAGGGTCGCCTCCACATCCGTGCGAAGCTGCGCGAGGTCGGCGGTGAGGGAACTGGTGAGGAGCTTGGCGAGGGTCTCCGGGACCCGCGGGACCCAGGTCACCCGCTGGAGCAGCCAGAGGACCTTCAAAACCCGAGCCGGCATCACCGGCGTATGGGGCACGCGCTCGTCCGACTCGTAGATGGCCCGTACGCCCGAGGCACCGAGGTACTCCTGGGAGAGCAGGTCGTTCTGCACGGCATCGAAGACCTGATCGAAGCTGACAATGACGCCGACGGGCTCGTCAGCCAGGTCTTGAAGGGCCTCCATCACCACGCTGATCATGGAGCGCACACCGCCAGAGATGCGAAATCCGGAGAGTGCCTCAAAGATGTCCTGCGCCAAGCTGATCTGGTGAGGCAGGAAGGGATAGCAGTCGATAAAGCTGCGCTCGTTGAGTCTTCCTAACTGCCGGCTGGCCTTCAGGTCCGCAAGTTGGGCAATGTGCCCCTCGTGGGTCTGGTAGAGACCGTGCAGAATGGCCTCCTGGGACGGGTGTTTCTTGAGGATACGTTCAGACACCACCTTGTTGATCTCGTCCGAGATCAGGTGCGGTTTAAGCTCGAACCGGGCGTTGAGCCGTCCGACGAGTGCCGGTTGGAAGTTGGTGCGGTCTACCACGCGCTCCAGGTCCTGCTGGCTGGTCACGATTAGCCAAACCCGACCCTTGCCCTTATTGCCGATCATCTCGGCGAGGCTGTTCAATTCGCTGATGCGATCCGTCGAATCGCCGATGAAGGTCCCCATCTCGTCGATGACGAAGACGAGGTGAGCCACCTTGCCGCCGGTGGTCTTCTGGGCGGTCACCCAAGCAACTAATTCGTCTGCGATTCCTTCCGCGGTCAACTGTTGGTAGTCGAACATGTCCCTGACTGCCTGTTTTGCTGTCTTTTCGTCCGGATACTCGGTGGGCTCGACAACCGGTAATAGCTGTGCGATGCGACGCCGGACCGACAGCAGGTCATCGCGTCCCTCAGCGCCCTGCCAGGGGTTTCCGTAGCTGGTTTCGTACTCGGCGACGAATTTCTCGTAAAGTCCCAACTGTTGGAGCCGACGCTCGATACGGGCCACCACGACGTTCTCCGCGAGGCCGATGCTGCGGTAGAACTCGGATAGCAGGATTTCGCCCACAGAATTCGGATTGCTGAGCGATTGCCGGCTCTTGATCTCAAAAAAGATGGTCCGGATATCTGTGTTGAGTTTGAGTTCGCCGAGACGCAGGCGCAGGTCGCGGCCAGCAGGTGAGTCAGAAAGGTGCTTGACGAAGGCGTCGATACAATGTTCGGAGCCCCCGTCATCGAGCGGAGTATTATGGAGGATGTGGCCTAATACCTTTGCCAAGTGCGACTTGCCGGAGCCGTAAAACCCCGATGCCCAGATGCCCATGACGTCCCGGGCGGCGCCGCCACGCCGCAGCGTCTCGCTGACATGGGTAAAGGTATCGAAAATCCGCTTGAGCTCGTGCTCGATCTTGTCGGTGACGACATACTCGCGGATGTCGGTTGCCAGGGATGCGTGATCGAAGACCTTGACGACGCCTTCAATCTTTACCCCAATATCACGCTTGATGATTTCCCGAATCGTCGGCACCGGCTTTCTTCCTATTTTATTGGTTCTTGATCGCGGCCATTGATCGCGATCAGGGCCAGGATATCTTGACCGCGAGGTAATTCCCGCCGTCCGGTTGATTCATGAAATGCAATCTTCCCCCGCGCTCCTCTCCTGGGAATGCGAGGACGATTCGACAATTGAGGTCCCGCAGACCTTTCAAAACCTCGCCGAAGCGGACTAAGGGGTGGACAGCGACGGTGGCATAGACGATCACGTTACCGCCGGGATTCTGATCGGCGATTTCACTTAAGCGAGTCTGGAGATTGGTCTCAACACGCTTAGACAGACCCTGAAGGAGCCATTTGTAGTCGTCGATCTCGTCTTCCTGGAGCCCTTCGATATCTTGCTCGCTCAAATCTTTGAACATGAAACCGGTCAGGTCGAGGAGTTGGCATGGAATGGCACGCGCGGTCACGGCAGGTACAAAGCTGTCCAACAGTTGCTCGCGAAAATCAAGTTCGTTGCTCGGTGGGTAGACGAGAAGCACAGAGTCGTCAGTCTTGACGCCCTGATTCGCCCTGACGGGATTCGCCATGATGGCCATCAGCGACTCGAACATCGGCTGCATCAGGCGGCCTCCGGAAGGTCGATCTCGACGACATCGCCTTGCATCCTGAAGCGCAGGTCCCCGCGGCGATTAAGATCCCCGAGGGTGTCGATAACCTCTGACGAGTCGATGCCGAGCAATCTGAAGACAGGTGATTTCACCTGGTCCAGAAACGGTGTGCCGACCAGCCGCAACGCGGTTAGGATCAATCGAACCGGTGCACCATAGAGAGACGGTCGAACGGTTCTCTTATGTACGGCACCGGCAGCTAGCCCGAAATCACGAATGCTGGCACAGTATTTTTGGGTAACGGCTCGCGTGGTCTCCTCGGACCAGTCGAGCACTCCAGGATGTTGCGCGGCAGAGCGCACGAGGAACGCCCGGACATCAGCCACACGAACGTCCATGGGTGCTCGGCGAAGCAGCGGGAATAGCCAGTGCATCCCCAGATCTGCCACCAGACGATCATTCAGCGCGAACAACACATAGGCAGTCAGAGTACGCTCGGTCTCGGAACCACTGCGCTGCCATTGCGCCCAGAACGCTGAAAAGAGCGGATCGCTCGCATCAAGCCGATAGCGAGAACGCAGTTCCTTCCACAGTTTGCGGCGGGAAGCGACTGAGGACCGCGCCAAGCAGTTGTCGTCGACGACCAGGCCGCGGTAACGCTCTGCGGTCAGGGCCGTATCCCGGGCCTCCAGGAGCAGGCGAAAATCCGTGTACAGCGCGGACCGTGCAGACAGGCGAGAGTAATAGGGTGCGTCGGGATCGAGCCCGGGAACCTGCGTTGCTTGGGGAATCGCTTGCCCGGCGGCTGAGTTAGCCACGGCTAGTCATTCCCTGGCGGCGCGGTCTCAGGCTCGCTACCAGGCGACTCGGTGCCCCCGGCCTTAACCCAAGCGTCTACGTCGGACAACTGGGCTTTCCAGAGCCGACCAATCTTGTGCGCAGGTAGCCCCCTGCGGTCGATCCAACGGTACACGGAGTCCTTGGTGATGCCGAGGTGGTTTGCTACGGCTTCAACGGAAACCCAGGGTTCGGTCGGCATTGGATGCTCGTTTCTTCAGGGCACGGGGTCGTGTCGCAGGGCACGGACGCCATCGGGGCTGACCGGAGGCGCCCGAGGTTCCCCCGTGCCCCATTGTTGGCCTCCGGGTGGCACTATTATGCAGTTTCTTACAGGTAAAAGTCTTTTGCGATCGCACAAACGCGGTTTGTCAGCGTGCGGACGGTAACGGGCGTCTCTCGTTGGGTCGCGGTTTCGGAGCTTGCGACGGCTTGACTTACAGGCGGGCGGGACGAGTCGAGAAAAGCGTTGGCATTCGTCCGCAACCCGGCCAGATAAGGGGGCCGGTAAGGGCCACCAATGCCGGTCGGGTTGCCGACCCGCCGTAGCGCAGCGCCATACGCTGCGCTACGGCGCCCAACGTATTTCCCGGAGAAATTCCAACACCCGTCCCTCCACCCAATAGACCGGCCGCCAGGGCCGATTGCCGGCGACGAAGCCGACGTGGCCGCCGTGACGGGTGAGTTCCAGGGTGACCGCGGGGCCGAGTTCGTGTGCGAACGGGACAGTGGACGGGAACATGAAGGGGTCATCCTGCGCATGGATGATCAGCGTCGGGGTGGTGATGCGGGGCAGGAACTGACGGCAACTGGCGCGGGTGTAGTAGTCGAAGACACCGGCGAAGCCGCATAGCGGGGCGGTCACCTGATCATCGAACTGATTGAAGCTGTGAATGGTGTCGATGTCCAGGTTCAAGGGGCAGGGGAGGGTGGCGAACTTGCGCCGGAAGGCTCGCTTGAGCTTATCGACCAGGTAGCGGCGATAGAACCGCGAGGCGCCGAGATCCAGCCGCAGCATGGCGTCGCGCAGGACGAAGGGGGCCGACACCGCGATGCCGGCGCCGAGCAGCGGGGCGCGGTCCCCGGTCTCGCCGCCGCGCTCACCCAGGTATTTGAGCAACAGGTTGCCGCCCAGTGAGAAGCCGATGGCGGCCAGGGGAACGCCTTCAGGGTCTTTGTCCAGGTGGGTGAGGACCTCGTGCAGATCTTCACTAGCCCCCGAGTGGTAGGAGCGCGCCAGCCGGTTGGGCTCACCCGAGCAGCCGCGCAGGTGCATGAAGATCGGCTGGTAGCCCGCGCCACTCAGGGCGTCGAGCAGGCTGCCGGCATAGTGCGACTGCAGGTCGCCTTCCAGTCCGTGAATCACCAGGATCCGCGGGCCGGAGCCCGCGCCCACGGCGAGATCGATGAAGTCGCCGTCCGCCAGTTCGACGCGCCGCCGCGTGAGTTGCAGGCGCGGGCGCTGCCGCGCCAGGCTGGGCCAGATGGTTTGGAGGTGCGGTCCCGGCAGCCACCAGGCCGCGCGGAAGCTGCTGTCGATGATTCGGCCCATGGGGTACTCCGGTTACTCGGGGTCATTTGTAGATGTAATCGCCGGACGTGGGGGCGGGTTTCAAACCCGCCCCTACAACGGCAAGGATCTGCCTGGAGATCAGGTGCAAAGCATCCTCCGTATACTCGACATGCGATCGGCACCGGGGTGCTTGGCGGGACACTGGTGGCGAATTGCGCCGACGCGGGCGCATCCGCCGCACCGGCTTGGCTCAGACCCGGAAGGTCTCACGCCAAGGCGCCAAGACGCCAAGGGTCTTCAAGGCGATAGCGAAACCGGAGGCGCTCGCGGAGCCCGTAGGTTGGGGTGAGCGAGAGCGAACCCCAACGTTCCCCCTGGTGGCGAAATGCCTGGAGAGCGCCGTAACCCCTTGAAAGCATATTCAGGAGACGCTGGGCTTCAATGGGTTAACGAATTAGCCGCCAGTGTCCGTTCCTCACCCCAACCTACGGCATTGCGATGTTTTCGGGTTCGGAGCGAATACTTTCACACTATCGAGAGCGATGCCCATCCTACGCGCGTCTGCGGCCACCTCATTTTGGACCGCACCCGCCATGCCCAGCCCTGAAGCATGACCGCGCGACCTCAGTCACGGCGC
>NZ_CAIZIZ010000146.1 GCF_903933125.1 uncultured Lamprocystis sp.
AGGGCGGCCGGCCCTCGGCGGCAGGCAGGCCGCGGGCATACTGCACGGCCTGACCATGGGCGCGCAGCATAGCCTTGTCCCAACCGGTGGTGTCGAGCCCGAGCCCGGTCTGCTTGCACTCCAGCACATAGCAGGTGCGGCGGTAGAGATCGATGAACCCCTGGCTCCGGCTGCCGTCACCGTGCTGGAAGATGACCCGGCGTTCGAAGCAGTAGGCATTGTCCTGGTGATCCTCGCGCGCCGGTTCCGGCTGCGGCAGATCCAACAGGGTGCACAGTTCGGTGAGAAAGAGTTGGTAGTTGGCGCGTTCGGTGCCGTTGGCGTGCTGCCAGCGGCTGATGAAGGCCTCGATCGCCGCCGGCGGGGTGTCGTCCGATGCCGCGAAGGCATCGTCCAGGTCAGGGGGCGGCGTGCTGGGGTCGTCGTCCATGTCGTTGGGAGTACCTGAGGATGCGTTGCCGGGATGTTAGCCGTGGAATTCTGGGCGGGCAAGAATGACTCTCAGGTGAATTCCGGGAACGGACGGACCTACCGACGTGTCGGGGCGACTGAAGTCGCCCCTACAGCGGCCCCTACAGCGGCCCGTACAGCGGCGCCTACAGGCCACCGGCATGCGCGGTCGGGATGCTTGTCCCTGGGAATCTCCTGCGCTTCACAAGTCCATTCGGAAACGCCTTCGGCGTGTCGCTCGTTGTCGTTGTCGTAATCGAATTGATAATCCTCGCGAGGATGCGCTCGCACCGCTTCGTTTCGGCTACTCGTGCCAAGGTTAGAATCGCTTATCCGATTACGATTACGACAACGACAACGACAACGACAACGACAACGACAACGACAACGACAATTCTGACTTGTGACTTATCGCGGCAAATACTTGTAGATCACCCAGTACGCCATCCCCACAAAACCGCCCCCGCCGACGATATTGCCCAGCGACACGAAGGTGAGATTGCCGTAGAGGAAATTCCACCAGGTCAGCGCATCCAGATGAGGCACATGGTCGGCGACGCTCGCGACGAATCCGGGGTCCCACCAGGACAGCAAGAGCGCATAGGGCAAGAAGAACATGTTGGCGACGCAGTGTTCGAATCCGGCCGCGACGAACATCGCAATCGGCATGGTCAGCGCGGCGATCTTGCCGCCGATCGTCCGGGCGGTGAGCGCCACCCAGATGGCGATACACACCAGGACGTTGCACATGATACCGCGGAAGAAGGCTTCACCCGGGTCCAGCGCGGCCTTCGCTGCCGCGATCTTCAGTGAGGCAACCCCCAGATCGCCGCCGGCCGAGGTGTAGACCCCGGTCAGGATCAATAACACCGCCGTCCCCACCGCGCCCACGAAATTGCCGATAAAGACCAGACCCCAGTTGCGCAGCATGCGCCGGAGCGTGACCTTACGGCTCGCGTAGGCCATGACGATGAGGATATTCCCGGTAAAGAGCTCAGCCCCGCCGGCAATGACCAGCACCAAGCCCATCGAGAAGGCGATCCCTTTGAGCAACTGGATGCCGCCGTACCAGACATCCGCTGCACCGGTCGACACGATGACGGCAAAATAGGCACCGAACGCAATGAATGCGCCGGCCAGTATCCCGAGCACGAAGGTGGTCAGCGGCGGATTGTTGGCTTTCTTGACGCCGGTTTCTTCGCTTAACTCCTCGACCTCTTTGGACAACCGGTCATCGAAAGTGAGCGGCAGCGTCGCCGCCGCGGGGTAAACACCCGACTCTGAGAGATCCGACATGCTTGCCATCCCGCCCCAATGGAATCGGCAACCGATCCTCGACCAACGGGGCATGTTTCATGATATTGACGTACACGATCGATACCTGAAGCTGGCGATCGACCACATGAATAACCCCGATTCAATCCGGTTTTCCAGCAAAAACCTGCGTGGAACGGCGGATGACGGATACAGTACGCGAGCGGCCGACACCGTTCGCTTGCAATGATGGTAGCGACTGCGAGGACGACAAACAAGGCCGTCGCCCGGGTGTGATCAGAACTGATGGGGCCGGGCCTCCCGGTAGGATGGGCAGAGCGAGAGCGATGCCCATCCTCA
>NZ_CAIZIZ010000147.1 GCF_903933125.1 uncultured Lamprocystis sp.
ATCTTCACCAGCCACTCATACTGCTCGGTATTCTCCGCCATGGGCTCGCCGTCGCTCTCCGGATAGGGGTCATCGGGGTCGAAATGCGCGAGGGGATTCATCGCCGCGGTCCTCCTCTGGGGGTTGGCGTCAGTCGCAAGTGTAACCTAAGGCCGTCACGCAGCAGACTCCTAAGGATGCGGTGAACAATCGACATTGACGGCGAATTCTCCCGACCGCGGAGTCTGGAAAGATCGTCTCTCACGCCAAGGCGCCAAGCACGCCAAGCACGCCAAGAAGAGCGCAATCCTGCGCTGACCCCTGTCTCCCCGCGAGCGCCTCCGGTTTTGATAGCGCCTTGAAGCACCTTGGCGTCTTGGCGTGAGACATTTCGGATCTGAGCCCAGCCGGTGCGGCGGATACGCCCGTTTGAGCGCAATTCGCCACCAGTGTCCGTTCCTCACCGCATCCTACGGGCTCCACGCGCGCATCGGCTGCGCGTATCATAACGAACTGTCGCCGTTTCGCGGCATCGGTACCGATGGCATTCCCGCGTCCCTTGAGGATGAGCGATGAGCGAGCAACTGGAGCTGATTTCGTTGGCGGATCTGATCGAGCAGATCAAGACCGATCTGCTGACCAAGGGTGCCGGAAACAACCCGGCATTCTTTATCGATGGGGTGGAGATCGTGGCCCAAGTCGTCGCCCGGCGAGAGAAAGCCGAGGGGGGCAAGGCCGGCCTCGGGATCAGTCTGGCGGTGCTCGGACAGCGGGCCGACGCCGGGGTCGACACCAAGACCACGCTGGGCAGCCAACTGACACAGACGGTCACGATCAAACTGTCCCCCCTGCTGAGCAAGGAACAATACCTGGCCCAACTCGGTGACGCCGAGCGGGAGCGGGTGACGCAGACGGCCGCCAAGGCATTGGCCCGCGGGACCCGCGGTGGATCCGGCAACCCGGTTTGAACCGCCCGCGCAGTGCGCTTGGCGCAGCGTGCCGGGGGTGAGGGATGGACGCATCTGAGCTTCAGATCGGGCTGGCATTGGAGCCTGAATCCTGGGCGCTGACGTTACGCGCCAGCTCCGACGTCATCGGCGAGGTCGAGCCTGCTCCCGTTGCGCTACCCTTTACGTCCACGCGCTACTACGGCCTCGGTTTCCGCCTTTCGAGGACTGGCCCTTGGCAGTCTTACCCTCTTACCCCGGTCGGCGCGCAAACCCCGGCACCACCGCGGCTGTCGGGTCCACTCGCCAAGCGCCGCTTTGCGCCCTGTGAGGTCTTCCGCGATCTGCTGGAGAGCGCGGGCCAGGACGGCGCCGCGCAAGCGCTCGCGGCCCCGGAGATGGTCTATCTCCCCGGCGGGACCTTCCAAATGGGCGACGAACAAGGCGGCAGCGACGAGCGGCCGGTCCATCCGGTCCGCGTCCCCGCCTCCGCCATGGGGCGCACCCGGTCACCTGGCGCGACTACCTGCGCTTCTGCGAGGCGACCGACAGCCACTGGCCGGAATGGTTGGAAAAGGGCAGTCAGTACCACTTGGAGACCGGCAAAAACGACTATTACACCAAGATCGGTGTTGGCCGCGAGGCCTTGGACCTGCCTGTGGTCGGTATCTCCTGGGACGACGCCGGCGCCTACTGCGCATGGCTGAGCGAACAAACCGGCGAGCGTTACGCACTGCCCAGCGAGGCGCAGTGGGAATATGCCTGCCGTGGCGGGACCGCGACCCGCTGGTACTGCGGCGACGACGCGGCCGGGCTGGGCGACGATGCTTGGTTCAGTGAGAATGCGGGCGGCCGACTCCATCCGGTCGGGCAGAAAAGGGCTAACGCCTGGGGGTTGTACGATATGCACGGCAACTGCTGGGAGTGGTGTGCGGACTGGTATGCGGCAGACTATTACGAGCAACTCACTGGCGCGCTCCAAGCAATCGCGAGCAGCGCCGAGCAGGCGGTGAGTGGCGGCCAGCAGCCTGCGAGTGGCTGGCGGCGCATTGCGAAGGCGTTTGGGTTCGGTGCAGGAGATGCTGTAGCGGATGCCAGTGGAAACCCAGCAGCCGCCAGTGGCGTGCAGCAGTCCGCCAGTGAGAATCCGAGTGGGCCCGAGACGGGCTCCTACCGGGTGTTTCGCGGCGGCTCCTGGGTCAACTCCGCCGACGACTGCCGCTCGGCGTTCCGCCACAGGCTCGAGCCGTCCTTCCGCTTCCACTACCTCGGTTTCCGCCTTTCGAGGACCGTATAGCTTGGCACTTTTACCCTCTTACCCTTGTCCGCGCCGGGAGGCATGGCACCGCTCCGATGCCGCACCGCGGCGCAGTCCCCGCGTGCGCAGCCGCGGGGACTGCGCACCGGTTACAGCGTTCGCACCTGATACCCTGACAGACTTTCGTGTAGGGGCGGGTTTGAAACCCGCCCTACGTCCGGTAATCCCGTCCGAAGTGATGGCCTGCCAACACGGCCCCGGTCAGATCGTCAACGTAGCCCTAATGATGCCGCAGTGACTCATGGATAAGCTCTGGAAGCAGATCACCCCATCGGATTTCGCCTGGGAGCGTGAGGCATTGGTCTTTCTTAAAGGCCAGCTACCCGACCATGAGCCCTACCGTGCCTGGGCTAACTTTGAATTCATCGCGCAAGACGGTTCCATCAACGAGGTCGACAACCTCATCCTGACCCCCAAGGGGTTCTTCCTCATCGAGATCAAGTCTCACCCCGGCGAGATCAGCGGCGACGCCGGCACCTGGGTCTGGACCCACGAGGGGCGCCGTCGCGTCTTCGACAATCCGCGCTTGCTGGCCGATCGTAAGGCCAAGAAGCTCACGTCCTTGCTCGAAAGTCAGCGCTCGGCACTGAAGGCGAAGGAGCGCATCCCCTTCATCGAGACACTGGTCTTCCTGTCCGCCGAAAACGTCGTCAACAAGCTGCTGGGGCCGACGCGCCTGCAGGTGTGTACCCGCAAGAATGTCATGGATGCGCTCTGTTCCATCGACAGCGGTTGGACGCATCGACAGCTCGACCGGCCGCTCTCCAAGGTCGTCGCGCGCGCCCTTGAAGAAGCCGGCATCAAAGAATCCCTGCGCGCGCGGCGCGTTGGACTCTACGCGCTCGATGCGCTGCTGGATGAGGCGGATCACTTCCAGGACTGGCTTGCCACCCACGCCGAGACGGGCGTGCAGCGGCGCATTCGCATCTATCTCACCCACGGCAAGTCCGAGCAGGAAGCCGCCACCCTGCGCCGCGCCGCCAAGCTGGAGTTTCGACTGCTCGAAGGCATCGAACATCCCGGCATCCTCCAGGCGCGCGACTATCAACAGCACGACCAGGGGCCGGCCCTGGTCTATGAGCACGACCCCGCCGCCGTGCGCCTCGACCACTTCCTGATCGGGCGTGGCGCCGGCCAACCGCTGGAGACGCTGGAGGCGTTGACACTGCTGCGCCAGATCGCGGAAGCCGTGCGCTTTGCCCATGGCAAACGGCTCTATCACCGCGCGCTGAGCCCGCAGAGCATCTACGTGCGCACCGACGCTGACGGCAGGCGCTCCGTCAAGATCGCCAACTGGGCCACCGCGCGGCGCGCGTTCGAGAGCGAAACGCGCGCACTGACAGCACTCAGCCACCTGAGCTGCATCCTCCAGGAGGAGGCCGGCCCGTATCTCGCGCTCGAAGGCCATACCGATGCGTTGGGCGCCCAGGCGAGCGACAGCGTCTATCTCGACGTCTTCTCGCTCGGCGCCATCGCCTACCTGCTCTTCACCGGCCAGCCGCCCGCCGCGAACGATCTGGAACTGCAGGACAAACTCAGTCGCGGCAAGGGGCTGCAGATCACCGATGCGCAGAACGGCGCCGGCCGCGAGCTGCAGGACCTCATCCAATACGCCACCCACCCGGACACCGGCAGCCGCATCGGTTCGGTTGGTGAATTCATCGAGTATCTCAACCTGGTCGAGGACGAGCTCAGCCGTCCCGACAGCGAGCGCCGCACTGATCCTGCCGCGGCGCGCCCCGGTGACACTTTCGAGGGCGGCCTTCTGGTGACCAAGCGCCTCGGGCGCGGGGCCAGCTCGGTCGCCTTCGTCGTCATGCAGTGCGGGCAGGAGCGCGTGCTCAAACTGGCCGCTAATCCCGAACACAACCAGCGCCTGCGCCAGGAAGCCGAGACCCTGAATAAGCTGCGGCATCAGGCCATCATCGCCTACCACGAGACCCACGACGTCCTTGGTCACACCGGCCTGCTCCTCGACTATGCCGCCGAGGGCACGCTGGCCGAGCGCCTGCGCAAGCAGGGCCCCATTGCGCTCGAGCTCTTGGAGCGCTTCGGCGACGACCTCCTGAGTGCCCTCTGCCACCTGGAGGAGAAGGGCATCTCCCACCGCGACATCAAACCGGAGAACATCGGCCTGATGAAACAGGGCCGCCAGTTGCATCTGGTGCTCTTCGACTTCTCGCTGGCGAGCCTCAGCGCGGAGAATTTCACCGCCGGCACCCTGGCCTACATGGACCCCTTCATCCGCGACCCGGGCCGGCGGCGCTGGGACGACTACGCCGAGCGCTTCGCCGCCGGCCTGACCCTCTACGAGATGGCGACCGGCCGGCTGCCGATCTGGGCGGACGGGGAGGGGCTGCCGCCACTGATCGAAGGCGCCCTGGAGATCGACCCCGCCGTCTTCGACCCGAGCGTGCGTGATGGCCTGGCCGGTTTTTTCCGCACGGCGCTGGCCCGGGACGTCAAGGTGCGCTTCGGCAATGCCGAGGACATGCGCCGCGCCTGGCGTCAGCACTTCGACCAGGCTAAGCGGGAGACGACCTTGCACCCTGGCGAGGGCGACGCGGCGCCATCCTGTCCGATCGGCGAGGCCGGGCTCGACACCCAGATCGGCCTGCTCCCGCTCTCCGCCCAGGCGCTGGATACCCTGAGCCGGCTCAACATCAATAGCGTCGCTGACCTCATCCGTCTGCCGCGCAACGAGCTGGTGCGCATGACCGGGGTCGGGACCCAGACCCGGCGCGAACTCTCGGAGGTGATCGCACGCCTGCAGGCCCGTCTTGCGCCCCCGGAACCCAGCCGGGCCGGGAACGAGGCGATCCCGCCCGCCCCGATCAAGAGCGACGGCCTGCTCATCAGCGTCGACCAATTGCTGCGCAGCATCCGGCCGCCCCAGACCAAGGCCGCCGACCAGGCGAGGGACAGCTTCCTCACCGAATACCTGGGCCGTCTCGACGCCGATACCACCCGGCCGGCGGACAACGTCCATTGGCCCACCCTCATCACCCTCGGCGCCGAGATCGGCATGGAGTCCACCGCCGCACGCGATCTCCAGGCGCGCGTCCTGGCGCAGTGGGGCAAGAACACCTTCATCACCCGCTTACGCCAGGATATCGCCACGTTCCTCGGTGAGCAGGGCGGCGTCATGACCGCGGTCGAGCTGGGGGAGGCCATCTTGCTGCGCCGCGGCTCGGTACGGCCCTCGCCGATCCGCGATCACTGGGCGCAGGCCGTGGTGCGGGCCGCGGTCGAGACCGAGCTGGCCCGCCAGGAGTCGCGCTGGATCCTGCGCCGCTGCGGCAAGCGCATCCTCATCGCCGACGACACTCAGGGGCTGGGTGAGGCGCTGGCGGACTACGTCGAGGCCCTGGGCCAGCTCGCCGACGAATGCGCCGAGCAGCAGCCCCTGTTGTCGCCGGTGCGCGCCCTGGAGCGCATCCGCGCGCTCCCGGCCCCGGACGCGTTCGCCGGGCTCAGCAACCACCGACTGCTGCGTCTGGCCGTCGCCGCCGCGCAGGGGGCCGCGCTCTCCAGTCGTGCGGAGTTTTACCCCAAGGGCATGCCCGCCGAGCGCAGTCTCGAGCTGGCCCAGGGTGCCTTGCTCGGCACGCCCAGGCTCTCGGTGGCCGAGGTGCAGGACCGCATCCAGGGTCGCTATCCGGAGGCGTTGCCGCTTCCCGGCCGGCGGCAACTCGATGACTTGCTGGGGCGGCTCGAGCTGGGCTTCGTCTGGGATCCCCAGGCCGAGCACGGCGGCAAGCGCGGCGCCTATTGTCTGCCGCAGGCCGGCGCCCTGGGCGACGGCAGCACCACCCGCGCCGCCACCCGGACCAGCGTGCACTACACCCAACACGCGGCGGGGGAGTCCTCCCCCGCACGCGAGCTCAAGCAGTTCGAACAGCGCGTCCGCAACGCGCTGGACTCCGCGCGTTTCCTGGCCCTCTCGGTCCGCCCCCGGCTGTGGCAGCGGGCGCAGCAGCAGCTCGCCGAGACCTTCGCGTTGCAGGTCGTCAGTTTCGACGACCTCCTGCTGCGCCATCTGCATCGTCTGTGCGATGGCATGGCCAACCCGCCCAACTGGCAGGTCGTGCTGAAGGCCGATGCCGCCGACCCCGGCAGTGTCGACTGGTCGCGTTTGCAGGGGCTGGTCCGCCGGGTCCTACCGGCGATGGCTGCGGAGATCAAGGCGGTTGACCGCCCGGTTCTGCTGACTGACCCTGGACTGATCGGTCGCTATGGTCTGGTCGACAGTTGGCTCGGTGACCTGCGCCGACAGTTACAGGACGCCCCGCGGGCACAGGCCCTATTGCTGCTGATTGCCAACGAGTTGGCCACCACCGCGGCCATCATCGACGGTGTCAGTGTGCCGAGCGGTGCCGGCAGCCGGGAGTTCGCGCGCATTCCGAGCGCCTGGCTCCAGCCGGTCGTAGCGGACGCCTCGTGATCCTCTATCCGGCAATGGCGCACGCCAAGGCGCCAAGCCCGGTAGGTTGGGGTGAGGAACGAACCCCAACGATCGGCGGCCGGGATGTTGGGGTTCGTTCCTGACACTGGTGGCGAATTGCGCCCACGCGGGTGCAGCCGCCGCACCGGCTTGGCTCAGACCCGGAATGTCTCACGCCAAGGCGCCAAGACGCCAAGCCCGGTAGGTTGGGGTGAGGAACGGACACTGGTGGCGAAATGCCTGGAGACCCCGTAACCACTTGATAGC
>NZ_CAIZIZ010000148.1 GCF_903933125.1 uncultured Lamprocystis sp.
CCGGATCCCTGACACCGAGCGGCGCGCCTTATCCACCCTACAGCGGAGCCGGTTTTGTAGGGTGGATAAGCGCAGCGCATCCACCAGCAGCCTTGCCGACGGGACGCGGTCGGCGGCGGCCACCCAAATTTGGAACTGCTGCGGCCGGAAGCCTTGCATGGCTCATGGCCTTAGGCAAACACGAGCCGGAAACAGCTGCCCCTGGGGTGTCGGCGTTCATACTGGAGCCGGATGCCGTTGGTCTCCGCCAGTTCGCGGGCAATGTAGAGTCCGAGACCGGTGCCGCTGGCCTTGGTGGTGAAAAATGGGTTGAAGATGTCGCGGGCGGACGCCTCGTCAATGCCGGGGCCATCGTCGGTCACTTCCACCAAGGCGCGCCCCGCAGCCTGGCCACGTCCGACCCGTACCAGGATCTGCGCGGGCTGATCCGGTTGCCCGCCGTGCAACAGGGCGTTCTCGCACAGGTTGGCGATGATCTGATGCAGATGCCGCGGGTCGACCTCGACTGAAATAGGCGGTGATTCGAACTCCAGCAGGAAACGGGTCTCAGGCAGACCGTGGGATTCCCGGAATTCGTCGCAGAAGGTCTCCAGCCAGGCGACCAGTTCGGTCAGCTGCAATTCCACCTGATTGCGGCGCGACAGTTGCAGGACACTACGGATGATCTCGTCGATCCGCCCGCTGTTGCGACGGATGATATCGAGCAGGTGGCGGTCATCCGGCGACAGACCCCGGGTCTCCGCCAGCAGTTGACCGGCGTGGGAGATCGCGCTCAAGGGGTTGCGAATATTGTGGGCGATACTGGCGGTCAGCGTTCCCAACGATGCCAGCTTGATCTGCTGGGCCTCCTTCACCAGTTCCTGTTGATCGCGCAGATAGAGCAGCACGCCAGCGGCGCGGTAGTCGCCGAGCAGTTGGCGGGTGGGCTTGATGTCCCGATCGCCGACCCGAATGATTCCACCCTGGGGCGCGGTCGGACGCACCCGCTCCGCCAGCCAGACGTCCAACTCCGGGCACATCGCCTTCAGCGTGGTCCCAGGGTGGTCTCCAGCGACATTGGTCAGATCGCGGGCCGACTGGTTCATCAGCCGCACCCGACGCTCACCGTCCACCACCATCACGCCGATGCCCATATCTTGGATGATGAAGGCATTGAGTTTGGACAGGTCGTCAATGTCGACTTTGCGGCGGGCGACCAGTTCTTCCATCGCACGGACGCGGCGATAGAGCACATGGGCCAGCAAGGCCAGGGCAAAGAACACGACGCCGAGCAGCCCGGCCTGGGTAAACTCGGCGTATGGCGCCTCGCCCCGCAGCAGCACGTAGGTCTGTTCGGTCATGACCGCCACCGTCGCGAAGGCGGCGTACAGCAGTGCGAACCGACCCTCCATCAGCAGCGCGGCCGCGGCGACGGCAACGGCCAGCAGAACGCCGAGACCGCTGCCGACGCCGCCGCCCGCGTGCATCACCAGGGTGAACACGACAAGGTCGATAAAGATCGCCAGGTACACCTGATTCTCCCGGCTGGGCCACCGGGCGTACAGGATGAGCCCGCTGGCCAGTACCAGGACCGCGTAGACCACCAGGATGCGCCAGGCCAAGGCCGTATCGACCCGCGCGATCAGCGGATCATCCACCGCGGGGGAGAACACGAGCACCAGCCCCACCACTATCAGCAGACGGAACAGAAACAGCCAGCGCAGCGACTCCCAGGTGGGGAAGCGCGCGGGCATTTTGGCAACAGGCCGCGCATCGGGCAGTTCCGTCCCGACGCTCGGCGTGCCTGAATCCGGACTTTTGTCACTGGCCATGGCATAGACTCTCGCAGCAGTGGACTTCCCGCGCCGGGGCCGAGTGCGTCCCAGGCAACAGGACGACGAAACGCGGAACGCGCATTGATCGCCGTGCGTCGGATCAGTGCATTTGGTTCGTCACACGCGGGGCCGGCTCTGCGTGGAGGCGGCTTCTTTGGCAGCGTGTCGGGAATTCGATCAGAATAGGACGAATCCGACCATCACCGACCATCAGGCCGCCAGGATTCCGCCCGAGCATCCATGAATCTGCACGAATACCAATCCAAACACCTGTTCCAGAAATACCACATTCCGGTCCCGCGTGGTGTGACCGTGTCGACGTCGGCGGACGCGGCGGCGGCGTGCCGTACGCTGGGCGGTACCCGCTGGGTGGTCAAAGCCCAAATCCATGCCGGTGGCCGCGGCAAGGCCGGCGGGGTCGTGCTGGTGGACAGCCCCGAAGAGGCCGCGGCCGCGGCGCAGCGGTTGCTCGGCACCCGCCTGGTCACCCGCCAGAGCGGCCCCGCGGGACTGCCCATCGGGACCCTGCTGATCGAGGAGCCCACGGCCATCGCTCGGGAGCTTTACCTGAGCGCGCTGGTGGATCGCGCCTCCGCGGCGGTCTTGTTCATGGCATCCCAGGCGGGAGGCATGGACATTGAGGCCGTGGCGGCACAGACCCCCGAGCAGATTCTGTCGATTCGCATCCATCCGGCCACCGGGCTGCAACCCTTCCAGGTGCGTCGGCTGGGCTTCGGATTGGGCCTGAACAGCCAGCAGATCAAGGCACTGAGCGGCTTGATGGGCGGTCTTTACCGGCTGTTCATGGACTGCGATGCGAGCTTGGTGGAGATCAATCCCCTGGTCATTACCGCGTCCGGTGATCTGATTGCCCTAGATGCCAAGATCAACCTGGATGACAACGCCCTGGCCCGCCAGCCCGACTTGGAAGCCTGGCGCGACCCCAGCCAGGAAGACGCGCGCGAGGCCCAGGCGAAGGCGCACGAACTGAGCTATATCAGCCTTGACGGCAACATCGGCTGCATGGTCAACGGGGCTGGTTTGGCGATGGCAACCATGGATTTGGTGCAGCTACACGGCGGGGCGCCGGCCAATTTCCTGGATGTGGGCGGCGGGGCCACGGCGGCGCGGGTCGCGGAGGCCTTCAAACTGATCCTGTCCGACCCCAGGGTGCGGGCGGTGCTGGTGAATATCTTCGGCGGGATCGTCCGCTGCGATCTGATCGCCGAAGGCATCATCCAGGCGGTGCGCGAGGTTGGGGTCGGTGTCCCGGTAGTGGTGCGACTTGAGGGGACCAACGCGCCTGCGGGCCTGGCATTGCTAGCACAGAGTGGGTTGGCGGTGATCACCGCGGCCAATCTGAGCGAGGCGGCGGACAAGGTGGTCGCGGCCGCGGCCTTGGCCGGTTGAGAGACTGAAACTATGAGCGTTCTGATCGACAAAGAAACCCGGGTCATTTGCCAGGGCTTCACCGGCCAGCAGGGTACCTTCCACAGTGCGCAGGCGATCGCCTACGGCACTCGCCTGGTCGGCGGCGTCACCCCCGGCAAGGGCGGGCAGCGTCACCTGGATCGGCCGGTCTTCGACACCGTCCACGACGCGGTCAGCGCGACCGGGGCGGACGCCACCATGATCTATGTCCCGGCCGCCTACGCGGCAGACGCCATCCTGGAAGCCGCGGATGCCGGCATTCGCGTCATCGTCTGTATCACCGAAGGCATCCCGGTACTGGATATGCTGCGGGTCAAGGCCGCGCTGGCGGGCCACCCGGCGATCCTGATCGGCCCCAATTGTCCGGGCGTCATCACCCCGGGCGAGTGCAAGATCGGCATCATGCCGGGCCATATCCACACCCCCGGCCGGGTCGGCATCATCTCCCGTTCGGGTACCCTGACCTATGAGGCGGTCTTTCAGGTCACCAATGCCGGTTTGGGTCAAAGCACCTGTATCGGCATCGGCGGCGACCCCATCCAGGGACTGGACTTCGTCGCCTGTCTGGCCTTGTTCGAGGCCGATCCGGGTACCGAGGGAGTCATCCTCGTGGGCGAGATCGGCGGTGGGGCAGAGGAGGCGGCGGCCGAGTATATCCAGGCGCACATGACCAAGCCGGTGGTCGCCTACATCGCCGGCGTCACGGCCCCGGCCGGCAAACGGATGGGCCACGCGGGCGCCATCGTCACCGGCGGGAAGGGCACCGCGGAAGACAAATTCGCCGCCCTGGAGGCGGCCGGGGTGACGACGGTGCGCTCACCAGCCCAAATGGGCGCGCGCATGGCGCAATTGCTCGGGAGTGCTTAGGGTGGATCAGCGCAGCGCAGCCGCAAACCGGAGGGCCGAGGTGGCTTGTCGTATTCAGATCGCACAATTGAACCTCCTGGTCGGCGACGTGCCGGGCAATGCGCAGCGCGTTATCACCGCCGCGCACGAGGCGCGGGGCGCCGGCGCGGATTTAGTGGTATTTCCTGAACTGACGCTGACCGGCTACCCGCCGGAGGATTTGCTGCTACGTCCGGAACTGCTCGAGCGGGTCGATGCCGCCCTGGCCCGGGTCTGTGCCGAGACCCCCGGCATCACCCTGGTGCTGGGTTATCCGCGGGCCGCGCCCGACGGATTGATCAACGCCGCCGGGGTGATCCGTGACGGCGCCCTGGTGACCGAGTACGCCAAACAGGAATTGCCCAACTACAGCGTCTTCGACGAGAAGCGCTATTTCCAGCCGGGCACGTCGGCGGTGGTCTTCGAGCACCGCGGGTTACGCCTGGGTCTGAGCGTCTGCGAGGACATCTGGCGTCAGGCACCGACGGCGGCAGCCGCCGCGGCCGGGGCCCAGGTGCTGATCAACATCAATGCCTCACCCTTCCATGCCGGCAAGCAGGCCGAGCGTGAGGCCCTGGTCGCCCGCCGTGCCGGCACCCATGGACTGACCATTCTCTATGCCAATCTGGTTGGCGGCCAGGATGAGCTGGTGTTCGACGGGGGCTCATTTGTGGTCGATCGGGCGGGTCGGGTCCAGGCCCGGTCACCCCAGTTTCAGGAGCACGCACTCCTGGTCGACCTGGCCGCGGACGGCACGCTCTGCGAGGCTGCTGCGCCTGGACAGGGCGCGGTCCCTACGGCGTCGGCGCAAGACGAGGCGGCGATCTACAGCGCCCTGGTGCTCGGCGTGCGCGACTATGTGCGAAAAAACGGATTCAGCGGCGCCGTACTCGGCCTCTCCGGCGGAGTCGACTCGGCCCTGACCCTGGCCATCGCGGTCGACGCCCTGGGGGCGGACCAGGTGGAAGCGGTCCTGATGCCGTCGCGCTACACCGCGGACATGAGCAATGAGGACGCCCTGGAGCAGGCCCGCAGGCTGGGAGTCCGGACCTGTACGATCCCCATCGGGCCGGCCTTCGACAGCTTTCTCGCCATGCTCAAACCCGCGTTCGGTGATCGCGCCCCCGACGTCACGGAAGAGAATATCCAGGCCCGCTGTCGCGGCGTCATCCTGATGGCGCTCAGCAACAAACACGGCCGCATCCTGCTCACCACCGGTAACAAAAGCGAAATGTCGGTCGGCTATGCCACCCTCTACGGCGACATGGCCGGCGGTTTCGCCCCCATCAAGGACGTGCCCAAGACCCTGGTCTATCGGCTCGCGCAGTACCGCAACGGGCTGGCCCCGATCATCCCGGAGCGGGTGCTGACCCGCGCGCCCTCGGCGGAACTGCGTCCGGATCAGACCGATCAGGACAGCCTGCCTCCCTACGAAATCCTGGACCCGATCCTGCGGCTCTATATCGAGGAAGACCAGAGCGTAGACTCAATCGTTGCCCAAGGCTTCGCTGCGGCTGAGGTACGCCGCGTCGTGCGCCTGGTGGACCGCAACGAATATAAGCGCCGTCAGGCTCCGCCGGGGGTGCGGATTTCCCGACGGGCTTTCGGCCGCGATCGGCGCTACCCGATCACCAGCGGGTTCTGAGCGAGCCTTAAAAGAAGATGCTCTCACAAAGACGCGAAGACACGAAGAAGAAAAGAGAGATAAGAAGTCAGGATAAGGCTTCTCGAACTTTGTGTCTTTGTGAGAGGATTTCTTCTCTTTCTTCCGTGTTTTCGTGAAAAACCCTTGATCCGGCTCCCAGGCTCAAGCGCGTAGGGTGCGGTGAGGTACGGACACGGGTGGCGAAACGTAACCCGTTGAAAGAAGAATTGGTAGGCGCTTTTCTTCAATGGGTTAGTGAATTCGCTACCAGTGTCAGGAATGAACCGCACCGCGAGTAGGTGGTGCGGTTCGCAAGCTCATCGCACCCCCCAAGACTTGGTGGCCGGCACGATGATCAAGGCCCGTTCAGCGGGCGGCCACCGCGCTCTCGGCGACGCCGATCAAGACCGGAGACCGCAACTCCTCCGGCAGATTGGTGAACTTCTCAGCCAGGGCCGGCCACAGCAGGTTGTAGTACAGCTCACCGCGCACCAACACCACCCCCTTGGCCGGAATCTGATAGCTCAACTCGCGCACCTCATGCGGCTTGAGGCGGGTGTCGTCACCGGCCTTGGTCGCGGTCGGGGGGGGCGCCGGCATGCCCTTATCGTCGACCATGTTGTAGGAGAAATAGGCTTTGGGATCACCTTTGGATGGATGGCCTTCGGCGTTCTGCCACACCAGGTTCCCGGCCGCGTCATAGGCGGCAAGCTTCAGGTACAGATTGCGAAACGGCGCGCCGGTGGGCATGGAATGCGGCTGCAGGTTCTGCAACCGGACCTTGGTCTTGACCTTGCCGTCCGCCGCATCGGTGGTCAGGGTGAACACGACACTGCGCTTGAGCATGCCGGCGTTGTGACCGCCGCCCATGGTGTGGTCCGAGATGCCGCCCGCGACCGGCATATGGCAGGATTGGCAAACGACTTTCGAGGCACCCTCCAGATACTCGTTGCCGGTCTGACAGAGCGGGACGCCCTGGGGATTGTTGCGCTGGTCGTGGCAGCCCATGCACGCATCGGAGGTCTTGAATTGAACGGCGTTGGCCTCCAGCGGCAGGGCCGGTACCGGTTGACCGCGGAACTCGACCGGCTCACCCAGGTGCGGGTTGGGTTTTTGGTCGGTACCGTCACCGACGGCTCCGCCGAACAGGTCGCCGCCGGCACTGAGTTTTTGCAGCCCGCGCGGGAAGCCGGCGGGTCCTTGAAGTGTATCGCTCAACGTGTAGGCCGCGAGCCCCAGACGCAGTTTGCCGTCCTCGCCTTTGACGCCCTTGAAGCCCGCGATGGTATGGCAGGCCACACAGTTCACCCCCTCGCTATAGGCCGGCATGGCATCGAGCTTGGTGGTCTTGTCGCGGGCGGCATTGGGAGCATGACAGGAGAGACAGACCGGAAAGGTCTTCGTCTTCTGGTGAACCTGCCCTTCGGCCTGGGGATCGCCAACTTCCTGGCGGTAAAAAGTCCCGTGGATCGGGTCGCTGAGGGCTGTACTCTTGGCATGCATTGATCCCTGCCACTGGCGGTATATCTCCTGATGGCAATCCTTGCAGACCTCCGCCGAGACCTGGTGGATCGGGGTTTGCTGGTCGGCAGCGGACAGTGCGGCAGGGCCGCCGATGCAGGCCAGGGCCAGCAGCAGCGTCCGGGCCAGATCGCGATTGGTACCGAAAATACGCATCGGGATGTCACTCCTCATCGGTCGTTAGGGCTGCATCAACCCTTGTCACCAGTGGGTGCTGCGGGGATGATTCAGCGCGGTTCTTGTTGGCCGCGGATGTTGGCAATGGAAAAGACCCTGGTCAACAGAAAAATCACGTCTGGTCGTACGCTCGACGACGCACCGGCAGGAGATTCTCGGCAACGCCCGAAGGCTAAGAAAAAGTAATTAAGAAAATAATGAATTTCAGAAATACTTATCGATTAGTTAGTGACACAGGGTGCCACGGCATTGCATTCTCAATACTCATCGTCTTGTGGTTGAGTCCCGCTGACGCGGCCAAGGTCGCCCTCGATCCAGGCCAATGGGGGCACCCGGCGGGTGAGGCCTGCGTGAGTTGTCATCTGAAGGCGTCGAGCGGCCTGGCGGCGCAGTGGCAAGCGAGCGCCCATCAGCGGGCCGGCGTGAATTGCATGGACTGCCATCAGGCGACCGCGGCCGATGCGGATGCCCGCGAGCACGAGGGTCAAGTGATCGCCACCATCGTCTCACCCAAGGATTGCGGGCGCTGCCATACCCAGGAGTTCGAGGAACAACAAGGCTCGGTCCACGCGGAAGCCTATGCCATCATCAAGGATCGGGTGCCCGCCCTGGCGCAGAACCTGACCGGCCCCGCGGTCCAGGCGGCGGGCTGCGACCAGTGCCACGGTTCGTTGGTCAAGGTGCGCGGCGACGGCAGCCTGGACGCGGCGACCTGGCCCAACTCCGGAATCGGACGCGTCAACCCCGACGGATCCAAGGGGTCCTGCTCGGCCTGTCACGGCCGGCACCTGTTCTCCAAGGCTCAAGCGCGCGAACCGCAAGCTTGCGTGCGCTGCCACGCGGGTCCGGATTCGCCCGACAAAGAGATCTACGAAGCCTCGAAGCATGGGATGCTCTATGCCTCCCAGCGTGACCGCATGAATCTGGATGCGCCGGAATGGGTCGCCGGCCGCGACTATACGGCCGCCCCCACCTGCGTCACCTGCCACATGGGCGCCGCCGGCAAACTCCCGGCCACCCATGATGTTGGTCTACGTAATGCCTGGAGCCTCAACAGCCCGGTGTCGCAACGGCAACTGCTCGTCGTGCTGGAGGACGGCGGCAAGCTCGAGTTACCGGCGAGCGCACCGGTCCCCAAGCGCGGGGCCGAGATCACCAAGGCCGACGGCACGCTCGGCAAAGTCAAGTCGGTGGGGACGCCGGAGCGCCGCCGTCAGGCGATGTCCATGGTCTGCCAGGAATGCCATGGCAAACTTTTCACCGACGCCTTCATGAAGCAGTTCGACGCCGTGGTGGACCTGTTCAACGGCAAGTTCGCCCAGCCCGCGCAGGCGATCATGGCCGGACTCTACGCCCAGGGTTTGCTGACCCCGCTGCCCTTCGACGAGCCGATCGAGTTCACCTATTGGGAACTCTGGCACGACGAGGGCGCCCGCGCCCGTCACGGCGCGGCCATGGCCAGCCCGAACCATACCTGGTGGGAGGGGATGTATCTGGTGGGGCGCAATTTTTATAGTCGTTTTCTGCCCGCGGCGCGGGCGGCGGCCGGTGACCGGTCAGCCGAATTGGTGGAGGCCCACCTGACCGGTGACCATCATCAGTGGCTGACCGATCCGGCCGCGGGCAATCCAATCCTCGGCAGCAGCGCATCGGAGGCCCCCTGATGACCCGCCTGGGCATCCCGGTTTTCATCACCCGGCACGTCCTGATCGCGCTGGTGGTCGGAGGTATCGGCGGGGTCCTCTTCGCTGGATTTCTGCTCGAATTCGATCGCTTTACCAGCCGCAATGCCTTCTGCACCGCGTGCCACTCCATGATCTATGCCGAGACCGCTTACCAGCGCTCCGCACACTACAACTCGGCATCGGGGGTCCGCGCCTCCTGTGGCGACTGCCATGTCTCGCCCGGCCTGTTGGCAGCCACCTGGGATCACCTGATCGGCGGCAAGGATTTGCTCAAGCAGTGGTTCGGGGCAGACGATGACGATCCGGTGGTCAATGCCCTGCGATTGCCGGAGTCCGCTTTCGCCGCGCGCGCCTGGTTCCGCAGCCGTGACTCGGCCACTTGCAAGCGCTGTCACACCATGGAGGCGATCCAAGGCAAACGCGCCGATACCGCTGCGATCCACCGGGAGGAGACCGCGGGCAAGACCTGCGTCGACTGCCACTATAATCTGGTCCACCGGCCGGTTCCCGACGAAAGCACCTTTAAGCGTGACGCCTGGAATCGGATGATCGAGGAGGAGTTTGGTCTGGCTCCGGGCATGGCCGGTCGGATGATGGCGGAAGAGTGACCGGCCGGGAGCCGGATGGTCGATGCTTTGCCAGAGATCGCCTAATGCAGACACTCCGTCAGGCGTCGGGCGTTGCCCGGCCAGAGTGCGATCAGCACGGCGACCACCAGGGTGACGGCCGCCCCCAGCACCAGCAGCAGTGCGATCTGACTGGCGGGCACAGCCAGCCCGGTGCACTCGGCGAAGGCGAGCATCAGGGTACCCGCCAGGAACAAGCCAGCGGACAGGATGACCGCCGACCGCATCGTCGTACAAGTTGTCACGTTACATCTCCATGTGAATCTGTCTTATCTAATATTAACTGGGTTTTCGGAACTTTCCAGAGGGTACCATCGGTGTGTCAACGTACGGACGCCCCCGCCCTCCGCCAGTAGACTGTCGATTAGGGCTGCGGTACGGCAGCGAAGGCAAAGTGCGACACATTGACGTGCAACCGGCGATCAAGGCGCGGTGGATGCTCAAGTGATCGCTGCTGGCGCCATCCTTGATTCTCGAATTGTATAGCGCAGCTGCGGCGCCGTGCGCCACGCCCTACCCACGCCGGAGCGAATCTGGCGCCCCAATTCCACAGTCGCAAGAGGCTCGACCCCTAATGTACGGATTTTCCACGACCCTGCATACCCCCTTCGACCAGGCCGTTACCCGGGTCACCGAGGCCCTGAAAAGCGAGGGTTTCGGCGTCCTGACCGACATCGATATCCAGGCCACACTCAAGGCCAAGCTGGGCGTCGAGCGGCGACCCTACCGCATCCTCGGCGCCTGCAATCCACCCCTGGCCAACCGGGCCTTAGAGGCGGAACCCGACATCGGGTTGCTGTTGCCGTGCAACGTGATTGTGCGGGAAGCGGCGGACGGCAGCATCGTCGTCGCCGTTATGGATCCGCAAGCGGTCTTGCAACTCGTTGACAAGCCGGAGATCGCCGAACTCGCGTCGGAGGTGCGCGGGCAGTTGGAGCGGGTGCGTGACGTTCTCATAGTCGTTTGAGGCAATGGCTACCACCCACCTTTGAGGAGATGGCATCATGACCAACACAAGCACTGCCGTTGTCCAGCACGGTGACCTTGCGACCCGCCCGGTCGCGCGCGTCGCTAGCCCCGAGCGGGTGCGGGTCTGGGACCCGTTCTTGCGCTTTTTCCACTGGAGCCTGGCCGTTGCCGTGCTGATCGCCTTCCTGACCGGAGACGCGATCGAGGGGCTGCACGTCTTCGTCGGCTATGTCGTCATGGGGCTGATTGCCGCCCGCCTGGTGTGGGGGGTGATCGGGCCGAAGCACGCCCGGTGGTGGGACTTCGTGCGCGGACCCCGCGTCATCAAGGCCTATCTCGGGGACGTCCTGCGCGGGCACCCGGCCCGCTACTTGGGCCATAACCCGACCGGCGGGGCCATGGCCGTCGCCCTCATCGCGGGACTTGTTCTGACGACACTCTCTGGACTGGCCGCACAGAGCGTCCATGGCTTGAAGGAGGTCCACGAGCTGATCGCCTACGCCACCCTGTGCCTGGTCCCCCTGCACCTGCTCGGGGTGGCGGTCGCGAGCTTCCAGCACCGAGAGAATCTGGTGCGTGCTATGATCAATGGCGATAAACGCGCCTGAGTCTCTTCCTGATAATAGGCTGACAACCCCGCTCAGCAGGCGCTCAGGCGCGGTGTTTTAGCCTGGGCTTTGGTTGCGCTGTCCAAGCGCTGTCTTGGATTTGCACGAAATCGTCCCGTAACCGAGTCCACTATTATTCGCGGTCACACACCGCGACAAGGAGTTTCGTGATGAAGCTTTCTACAACAGCCGCGTCCGCCTTGTTCCTGACCTCCGCCGTGCCCTGGCCGGTACCTTCGACAACGCCGGGGTCGCGCTGGCCGGTTCGGCGCCGGTCGCGCGCATCTTGAACTGCACCCTGGCGAAGACCTCATTCAAGGGCGCCAACGAGGGCTGGTTTAGCAGTGCTGAGAAATCCGTGGAGGCCACCTGCCTGGCTGGGGACACCGCGATCAACTTCTCTGCCAGCGCCGACAGTTGGCCGAAGCTGCTGCAACTGGCTGGTCAGCCGGTGGTCGTGAAGTTGGCCCAGAACAAAGGAGAGGTCAAGGAGGCCAAGTCCGATTGGGTCATGGTCGACATCGCATCCAAAGTCAGCATCACGACAAACCCGAATAAGATCTGCGGCGACGACAAGGCGCCGAAGGAGTTCAAAGCAATCTGGTCACACGGCTATCGCGTTGGTGAGGCAGTGGACGTCTGGCAAGGCGGTACACGCGCGAAGGATGCCCAGTGGAACGGTCCGCAGTCAGGGCGCAAGGATGACTGGTACGCGGACGTGCGCATGTCGCGCAGTCGCAACGTGCAATGGGCGCCGGATGGATCGGTGCGCCTCGGCAGCAGTTGCGCGGCAGCGCACGAGACGATCGCCGCTGCCGCAAAACCGCTGATTTTTGTCTATGACCAGGGCGCGGAGGATCCGGAGTACGCCGTCATGGAGGTCTATGCGGTGGAGTGATCCCGGAGCCCCGGCGCGGCCCATTTTCCCAGGGTTTCCGGTGTGACGCACCCAGGGGAATGCCACTTCGCCGCCGTGTTTGCTTTGGCTCAAGTTCATCGACCAGTACCGGAGTCAACTTCTCCTGGTTTTGATCGGTGCGGCGGAGTTGGCCGCAATGATGGTCAAGGCCGGTCCCCCAGCCGCCGTGCAGTTGGATTTCCTATCCCATGCTGATGGTGCGGGGGGTAATGGGTCAACGGGAGCAATGGTTTACAGCGCGGCCTTTCCTCCTCGCAATGGTGACTGTCAGAATTCTGCTGAACCCCGGCAGTCCGGAGCGTGCGTGTCACGCGCATCCGAATCGACCAAGAACCGCCCGGCCCGGAGAAAATTGCGGCCGACCAGGATCGGGTATGAAAATGCCTGACGTTCGGCCAACGTCATGCGATCGGTGATCGTCTTGCCGGCGAGACAGATCTCCATCATGACCACCGGCCGCAGCGTTGTACCGGCTGCGCCTTTGTTCTTGATCCTGATCCAATCGACGATATCACGTTGCACGACGACGGTCCCGCCATCGCCGTCGGCAATGGAAAATACGACGCGTTCGGGTGTTCCTGGCGTATCGCTTCCGCTGATTCTCATAATAGTGGCATCAATCGCGCCGAGGCTGGCGCCGGTATCCATGCGCGCCGACTGTTCTATACCCAGTGCGGTGAGGCGCACCTTCTCTGCCCACCCGATGACTGCCGGCATAGACGCTGGCGATGCCTCACACGGGCCATCTTCGCTCCCTGCTTGTGCAAGCGCCACGAATGCTGCCAGCGTCGCCAAGGCGACAGAATGCAATACCCGTACCAACCGACGATAACAGCACGGGCAACGACGACCGCGCGCCGACAGATAGCCAGCGGACGGAGTGACTCCGCGGCTGAACGTTTGCTGACAGGGTCTCTCAGGTTGCCGCGAACTGCTCAGTGCTAGGCTGTACCCAAGTCCTGATCGATGCGGCCGCGACTCCTGCTCTGTAGCGTCCGGATCACGACTGCGCGGTCGATCGTTCACGCCGGCTGACTCGTAGTGTGAGGTTCAATGAGCGCAGATGCACAGATCGCGGTCGGGCGGATGCCGGAGCCGGGCGTGGTCAATGAACGACCGGCTGCCGCGGCGGCGCCTGACTGGCCGAAGAATGACGCCGGTCTCACGGTCGCCAGCCGGATCACGGCGGCCCGGCTGGTGATCGCATTGATCAGCTTTGTCTTCATGACCTTGAACTGGTGGCAGACGGCGTTCGTGCTGATATTCGTCGCGACGATCCTGGATATCGTCGATGGTCAGGCGGCGCGCCGCCTGCAACAGGTGAGCAAGCAAGGCGTTTTCCTGGATATTATGGTCGATAAGATCGTCATTATATCCACGTTTCTCTTCATCGGGGTAGGCATCGACATGCTGTTTTTTTATCTCGGCATATTGATGCTGATACGGGAATACATGATGGATACCATGAGGGCCTTGGCCGCCTCTAACAGTCTTGTCATAGCGGCCGACAAGCTGAGCAAGATCAAGGGGATATTATTCATGACCGCAATGCTCATGATGATTGGTACCCATGCCTTCGTGGCCGACGCGCGGCCGGATGCGGTGCTGCGGGCGGCCGGCACCGTCCTGGCGGTCACGGGCCTGCTCCTGGCTTACGTGTCCTTGGCGCGCTTCCTGATGCGGCATCGCAAAGCATTGGCGTAACAGCGCGCCCCGCCCATTTCGCGGACCTCGCTGAATGCGCATGATCCCTTCTTGGACCTGCTGTCGAGTTGATTACACAAGGATCAAGCGAGATTGCGGTCCGCCTTGAGTGCGCCGACCGGGCCAGTAACCAGCCATATGAGAGGTGACGCGACCATGAATCTCCGTTCCCTAACCTCGGCGCCGCGGTCGGGTACGCAGCTCGACCAGGACGTCATGCTCGACGATGCGACCGCGGACCGACTGCTCGAACTTGGCATCAGCCGACGGCGCTTTCTGTCCTATTGCGCTGGGCTCGCATCCCTGATGGCCTTGCCGCAGTCCATGGTGCCCGGCCTGGCCGCTGCGGCGACCGCGCGCACCAGACCGTCCGTGGTTTACCTGTCGTTTCAGGAATGCACCGGCTGTCTGGAATCCATGGTGAATTCTTTCCCCTTTCAGGGCGGTGGAACCATCGAGAATTTGATTCTCAACCTGGTCTCCCTGGACTTCCAGCAAACCCTGATGGCCGCCTCCGGCGATCAGGCCGAACAACAGCTGCGCAGTGCCACGAACCGATCGGGCTATGTGCTGCTCATCGACGGGTCGATCCCGGCGCAGGGGAACCGCGGCTACTTTGTCAGCGGTGAAAAAAACGGGGTGGTGCGCTTCCGGGAGGCGGCCGAAAGCGCGCGCCTGATCATCGCCGCGGGCACCTGTGCCAGCTTCGGCGGACTACCGAAGGCGGATCCCAACCCAACCGGCGCGGTGTCGGTCGGCGCCCTGCTGCGACAACTGGGAATAAAGAAGGATCTCATCAACGTTCCCGGCTGCCCGCCGATCCCGGAGGTATTGACCGGAGTCATCCTGTACTACCTGGCCCGCGGCAAACCGGCACTCGACGCGCTCAATCGGCCAACGATGTTTTATGGCCGCAGCGTGCATGAAGGGTGTTATCGCGAAGAATCGTTCGAGGACGGACCCCATGCCCGGTCATTCGACGATGCGCATGCCCGGGCGGGCGGCTGTCTGATCAAGCTCGGCTGCAAAGGGCCGGTCACCCATAGCGCCTGTGCCAGGATCGGCTGGAACCAGGGCACCAGCTTTCCCATGATGTCGGGACACGGGTGTATTGGCTGTACCGAGCCGGATTTCTGGGATCGCGTCAATACCGGAGGCACCAAGGGCTTTTATGTACCCTTGGGCCACAACAGCAGCGCGACGGACCCCATCAACGAAGGACCGGAGCAAAGGGGAAGAACGGAGGGCACCTGGGGCCATGGCCATGAGGATGATGATGAGGACGACGATGACGACTGAGACCCCTGCCGCGCGCCCGCCGCATTCGTACACCCGATCCACTCGTCCGGCTAACCCAGGAGACCGACCATGGCAACCGCGCCCAATGTAATTATCGATCCTGTAACCCGTATCGAGGGCCACTTGCGTATCCAGGCCTTTGCCGAGCCTGACGGACGCGGCGGCGGCGTGATCCGCCGGCCGGGGCTATGTGCGGCGACGATGGTGCGGGGCGTCGAGCGCATCCTGCGGGGCCGCGATCCGCGGGATGCCTGGGCCTTCACCCAGCGGATCTGCGGGGTCTGCACCGTGGTCCATGGTGTCACGTCGGTGCGTGCCGTAGAGCATGCCATCGGCATCAAGGTGCCGCGCAATGCCGACTACATCCGCAACATGATGATCGGCGCCCAATACGTCCATGACCACGTCATGCATTTCTACCACCTGCACGCCCTGGACTGGGTCGACGTCACGAGCGCCTTGCAGGCAAACCCGGCCGCGACCGCCCGGCTGGCCAAGGACAACAACCCCGGTTTCAAGGCCGACAGCGGTGCACTGCCGAACGCCGCCTATTTCCAAGGGGTCCTGAACCGGCTCACCAGCGCGGCGGGCGACGGCACGCAGTTGGGACTGTTCGGAAACGGTTATTGGGGTCACCCCGCCTATCATCTCACCGCGGAAGAGAATCTGCTGCTGCTCTCCCATTACATCGAGGCTCTGGCCTGGGCGCGGGACGTGGTGAAACTGCATGCGGTTTTCGGCGGCAAGGACCCCCACCCCAATCTGGTGGTCGGCGGGATGCCCTGCACCCTGAGCAGCAACCCCGGGCGCGTCAGCGAAGACGCCGGCGGGACCTCGCTCAATAACGCCGGGTTTGCGGTCATCCGCTCCGCGATTGCCAGGATGCAGGCCTTTGTCGACCAGGTCTACCTGCCGGACGTGCTGCTGCTGGCAAAGCGGTATCCGGAGTGGGCCGGTTACGGTGCGACGGCGGGGAACTTTCTGTGTTATGGGGAGTTTCCAGAACCCACGCTGGTGAAGACCGAGTTCGCTGACGGCGCCGGCGATTATCCGGCGGGCTACCTCTTTCCACGCGGGGTGATCTGGGCCGGCAACCGCGATCGGCTGGCCACCTTCGATCCGGCCCTGGTCACCGAGAACGTCGCGCATGCCTGGTATCGCGGATCGGCGACGGGGGTACACCCGTCCGTCGGTACGACCGAACTGAACTATACCGGACCCGCGGCCGAGGGCGGATCGGGCTATATGCTTCAGGAGCGTGACAAATACTCCTGGATCAAGTCGCCCCGTTACAATGGTCAACCCATGGAGGTCGGCCCGCTCGCGCACATCCTGACGATGCATGCGCGGGGCACTCTGCCGACCGACGCCGTGGTGCGCGGCTACGTCCGGAAGTACTGGACCAACCCCGCATCCGCGGGGGGAGTGGGGTTAGCGTTCGCGCAGCTCAATTCGACCCTGGGCCGGATCTTTTGCCGGATGCTCGAGACGAAGATCATTGCTGATCAGATGACTGTCTGGTACCAGGGCTATTACAAAGGCCGGGCTGGTCCCTATTGGAATCCCAAGACGTTTGCGCGCTTGCGGGAGCCTGCATCCTGGCCCAAGGTCGTCGGTGTCGGATTCACGGAGGCCCCACGCGGGGCCCTGGGGCACTGGGTGACGATCGATCCGGGGTCCGGCAAGATCGAGAACTATCAATGCGTCGTCGCCAGCCAATGGAATGCCGGGCCGCGTGATGCAGGCGCGATCGAAGGCCCCTACGAGCGCGCTCTGGTCGGCTTGACGCTGGCCGATGTCGCGCGGCCGCTGGAGGTGTTGCGCACGATCCATAGTTTCGATCCGTGCATCGGGTGCGCGGTCCATATCGCCGACCCGGACGGGCAGCCGCTGGTACAAGTCGAAGTGAGGCACGCGGCCAGATCGGGTTCACTGGTATGACGCCTCCCTGCTACACCTGCTACGGTTGCCATGCACTCCCGCTCGGCAATCTGTGCGGAGCACCGGGAGTAAGCCGGCGGCTGACCCGAAGGTCAGGCCAGGTCCGCAGCCAACGCATCCCGGACGGCCGCAGCGGTCTGGACCTGGCCGCGGTAATCCGGGTGATCGATCCCGAGGGTCAGCCCCGCCGCGGCCTTCATGGCTGCCGCCATCGGCGCCGTGAGTTCAAAACGCAGGAAATGGACCGCGGAGGTCTTGGTCGCGTCTTCCCGCTCTAGATCCTCATCGGCAATGCCGTAGACGCGCTCGCAACCGTTCACCTCGACCCAGACCCGATCCTCGATGCCGCGCAGGCGGGCCAGCGCCGCGTGCCGCTCGTCCGCGTCCTCATACTCGATCATGAAGGTCGCCTTCCAGTTGCTCCCGTCCGGAATCAGCGGGTTGTAGGCGTCCAACTCGTCCTGGATACCGGCCGCCTCGAAGATACGCTCGGCTCGCAGCATCTCCTGCACCTGATACTGGATGGTCAGCCGATCTTCGAAATACAGGGTTGCGTGAGTACCGATCGCCACCTGACGATGCTTCTTGTGGGCCATCACCCGGGCGCGAAAGTCCGGACGGATCCGGGCGTAGTGCTCGAGGCTGTAGAGGTCGTCGCGCTGAAGCTGCATGGTCGTCTCCGATTGCGGTGACGGCGGTCCCGTACCAGCCGGGACGCGGCCGGCTAACCGCCGCGGATTTCAAATGCCGTAAGCCAGGCGCAACAGGCGCAGGGGATGCTGCTGTTGCCCGTCCCGGCCAAGCGCATGGGCGATGTGCGCACCAGCCATCGGACAATCGCTGCCGAAATGGTCGGCGGCCGCCTTGTCCACCCGGGTTGCAACGGGTTTTACGATCTTCATCGCGGCCGCGTAGCTCTCCTTCTTCACCGCATAGGTTCCGTCGTGCCCGGAGCAGCGCTCGATGATCTCCACGGTCGTCTCTGGTATCAGGGCCAGCACCTCGCGGGTTTTCTGTCCGATGTTCTGCACCCGTTGATGGCAGGATGCCTGATAGACAACGCTCCCCAAGGGGTGCGTGAAGTCCAGATTCAGCTTGCCGTGCTTATGCCGGAGCATCAGATACTCGAAGGGATCATACATGGCCTCCTTGACCGCCTGGACGTCCGGGTCATCCGGGAACATGAGCGGGAGTTCCTGTTTGAACATGAGCACACAGGATGGCACCATCGCCACGATGTCCCAACCCGCATCCACCAGCCCTTTGAGCACCGGGATGTTGAACTCCTTGGCGGCCTTGACCGCTTCTAGGTCACCTAATTCCAGCTTGGGCATACCGCAACAGCGCTCCTGCCGCGCCAGGGTGACCGGGATGCCGTTGTGTTCGAAGACCGCGATCAGATCAGCGTTCACCCCTGGCTCGTTATAGTTGCCGTAACAGGTGACAAACAGCGCCACCTTGCCGGTGGTCGCGCCCGCCGCTTCGCCCGTCGCGTTGCTCCCGATGCGTGTCCGTTCCGCTTTCCGCAGCGTTTCGCTATGGTACTCCGGCACTCGCGCCTCCTGGTGGACTTGCAACACTGCCTCCAGCGCCTTGCGCGCCAGTGGATTCCTGTTGGCCGCGTTCACCAAACCACTCACCACCGGGATTCCGGCGAGCGTCCCCACCCGGTCCGTACTGGTCAGCACACGGTCGCGGAATTTCACATCACCCTGCTTGAACTTGTACGCCTTGGCTCGTAACATCAAATGAGGAAAATCCAGGTTCCACTCGTGCGGCGGTACGTAGGGGCACTTGGTCATGTAGCAGAGATCGCAGAGATAACAGTGGTCCACCACCTGCCAGTAATCCTGCTTCGCGACACCGTCGACCTCCTGCGACGCTGAGGAATCGACCAGATCGAACAGGGTAGGAAATGATTGACAGAGACTCACGCAGCGTCGACATCCGTGACAGATGTCAAAGATCCGCTCCAGTTCATGGAAAAGAATGGATTCGTCGTAAAAGGTCGGATTTTGCCAGTCGAGGGCGTGGCGAGTCGGGGCTTCAAGACTACCCTCGCGAACGCTGGTGCTGCTCATATCGCTACCCTTGGATGTGCTGGTTTGCCGGAGATGTGCGAAGTGCTTAGGCCGCTATGATCACTTCGTCCTGCTGCTGCTCACTAAGTCTGGCTTGTCCGAGGTCGATCCGCAAAATGGATTTTACAATCAGCCTGATAGGTGATGACCATTGCGGTTGCCGGGGTCCAGCAGTCGTACGGAATCCCAGTTAACCATGGCATTGAAAGGGTTTAGTAAGCCGCTGTTGTCGAATGCCCAACCACGCACCCGCGACGACTCAAGCCCGTTGGCGGATCCAAAATCAAGAACTGTCAGCTTTTTTTACATCGGGGGCTGGCTGAACGACTGAGTAGGTGACGCTCGAGATACGTGATGCATTATTTATCAGAGAGATATAATAATCGGCGCGTTTTTTGCATGGATAAAGCGCCGAAACGACCAGCGCCGACATTGGCGCGCCGTCGAGACTGATAATTTAGGTATGTAAAATGAAATATCTAGCGGCGGCTTGGTGGATGTTTGTCTTGGGCGCTGGCCTCAGCCCCGCGGTGGTGCAAGCGATTCAATATACCAGCCTCACTGGCATGGTCATCGCCCACGACGGGATCCTTAATGCGAACAAAAAGGCAGATTTTTCTAATCTCGGTGCAGGGGCCTTCGATGCCATTCAGCGTATCGAGGGTGCGATGGTGGGCACTGCCTTCGACGCCTCACAAGTCATCGTCGTCGAGCGAGCAGGGGGGCCGTTGAGCGCGCCGTCCAACTATGCAACCCTGGGGACCCCTCTGACGAGTCAGGGGGATCCGCTTCAACTCAGCCAGGCCGGAAGTTTCCAGGTGCTGGATGTCCGCATCCCTTTTCCTCAATACGAGTATCTGATTGGTGGTCGATTGACGTCCGGCACTCCGCCGCAGACAGCAATAACCGGAACGCTCTCGCTTTTGTTCGACTATTTCCAGTCGACGCTCGATCTGGTCGTTTTCGGTATCGACGTGGCATCCCCGACGAATAATCCGAATTCCAGGCTCTTCGTCGATTTCTTTGAGGCCGATGGATCGGTATTGGACCGCCTCACGATCAGCCTGGATCGAGCGACGCCACAGGATCCGAACTTTCAAGACTTCTGGTTCGAAACCCTTGGCGGAGATGCAAGAATCAAAGGCATTACGCTGTCATCAAGCGACACTTCGGGCGTCGTATTCGGTAATATCTCGTTTTTTGTCCCGTCTCCGTCAGCCATTGCGCTGCTGACCCCGGGGATCCTGTTCTTGGCATTCAAGCGTCGTCGTTTTACTACTTATCACGAGGCTTGAGGAAACGGCGTCGCTTCAACAATACCGGGAATCGGTATCGAGGAATGCATCGACCTTGCTTTAGGGGGCGGGCGATGGGTCATTCATCACGAAGGTGAAGTCGGGGGTATTCCCTAAGCCTTGGGATTTGGTTAGCCCTCTGAGTGAGCCAAGGAACTGTAGTTTCGGCACCGCATAGGTCTCGCGATCGTCTTGAGGATTGCGCCGCATCGTTTCACATGGCTCTGTCGTGTTCATGAGTAACCTCTTTGTCTACCCGAGTGAGCGACTGTTTAACCAGCGTGCCAGGCACGCTGCATAAATGATACTGAAGCGATTGCCTGTTTCCAGATTCTCGTCGGCTCTCGGCAGCATTTTTGCCAATTGGCGGCTGCTTTCCCCGTTCGTGCGGATTCGGTCGAACTCGCGAACCAGGGCGGAGCCATGCAAGGCCCAGCGATGGTCGGCGGCTTGATGGTAATAAACCTTATCACGCAACCATAGTACGGACTGCGGCAGTTTTCCACGGAACGCCTGCCGTACCAAGTGCTTGTTATAGCCGTCACGACACCAAAGATGCGCTGGAGAAGCCAGCATGAAATTCGTGATTCTGAGATCAAACAATGGCGCCTGGACTTTCACCCCGCGCGCGCGCCCACTGGACCGATAAGCGTCCAACCCTACCCAGGTACTGTTGTGCCGAAGCCTCAACAGCATCGATCTGGGATAGGGATCCAGTTCCCCGATGCAAGCATCGCTAACGCACTGCTCGGCAATCCGCCGGACCAAGCCCTTATCGCGCATCAGCCATGGCGGCAGATTCCCGGTGACCATGCGTTGGCACTCGACACGCCGAGTCAACCGGCCTGGCAAGAACGTCTTCAATGCCGGTTTCAATACCCGGTTTTTCAGCAGTCCAGCAAGACTGACGCCGCGGCGACGACTGATCTCGAGCAACTCCAGAAAGACGCTCATGTCTCGCTCAGCTAACCGTGCCAGAACGGCGAAGCCCGGATTGCCTGCTGTATGCTCATCACCGCCGAGCCCGGTCAGTAACACCGAGCAGCCGAGTTTGATCGCGTGTTCTATGGCATGCTCCTGTGCCATAAGTAAAAAGGTCCCGGGCGATTCCGGACGGGGACGGTAACCGTCCCACGGGGACAGTGTTTGGAATCGCGCCCCATCCTCCCCGTGCCAAGACGCCAAGGCCAGTTGGTCCCGTATCTCGGTAATCGCCCTGCTCTCGTCGCAGCCGGGGTAGTCTGGGTAAAGGTAAGATAACGCCGCGACGCGTCTCGATTTCGCCGCTCCCAACGCGACGGCGGTCGCGGTGACGGTACTTGAATCCAAGCCGCCGCTGAGTTCGCAAAGCACTGGTTCATTATTTCTTCCCAGTCTATCAGCAACGGCGTACGTGAGCAACTCTCGATAGTGTTCCGCATACTCATCCAGGCTGCGGTAGCGAATCGGTCTCAGTGCCGTCGGTGACCACCACCGCCCGAAGTGCACCGCCTTTGCGGTCTTACTGAAATACTGGCCGCAGGCCACGACGCGAATTCGCTCGAACAACGACAACTCACGATGCGGAGAGGCCATCATCCAGAAGGCAACAGCAACCTCGCACCAGTGACTGGAGAGCTCCGGTAAAGCAACGAGACAACCCTCTTCGGACGCAATGACGCATGATCCGGACGCGAGTTCCGCGAGAAACAGACGACGTGCACCCGTGGCGTCGGATGCCCCGTAGATTGTGTTCGAACGTCGGTCGACGACTAAGAAGCAGAAATCTCCCAGTAAATGCAAGCAGCAATCGGTGCCCCAACGGAGGTAGGCGGCCAACAGCAGATCCTCGTCCGTCGCTGTTGGCCGACGCTCGTATGGATACGCCAGCGCATGCATGAGATCCTCCCGGCCGTCCAGCCGTACATCGGCAGCCATGACGAAGCGCCCAAAGTTGTCTTCCAGTGGACACTGGACTTTGGAGGGGGCTGCCGGTAAAAAGGTATCAAAGCCTCCAACCCCGATAGACTTGCCGATCCATCTGCGGCGGTTGCTGGTTCCGAGATACGCGACAGGATCGAGCAGTGTGTCTAGCTCGCTCGGCAAGACAATGCGTGGCGTTTGATGAACAATAGCGCAGAATGTACCCATGAAAGCTCTAGTACGAGATCAAATCGTCGAGTCTGACCACGGTGCTGCGCACCAGCTAGACTCGACCCCGTCAAATACTCAGCTTACACGCATTTTCGGATTGAGTGTAGATGCGGATGTCGCCCTCACCGAGCTTCCCCTCGTGGACGCCGGGCGGGCCGACCTCACAGTGCGTTCGATCGCGACAAGTCCAGAACCGATCACTTGGACTCGACAATGGTATGCCGCAGACGGCCGCTTGCAACTAGGGGCCGCAACATCCAGCCAGGGTTACATACTGCGATTCCCAGGCATCGGCGATTTCGTGATTTCGGAAAGGCCCGGCATGATTTCGTACCGACGCGATCCAACTGCGGCTGCTGCATCCTTCAGGCACGCCCTGTTGGATCAAGTGATCCCGCGCGCCCTCGCCCAATCTGGGCGACTTGTCTTACATGCGAGTGCGGTCTGCGGTCCCACTGGCGCTTTGTGTCTCGCCGGCTCGCCTCGTCAGGGAAAATCCACGTTGGCCGCGGCACTTCACCATGCGGGATTGGCTTCTTGCGCAGATGATGCGGTTTTAGTCGACCTGGCGCCCGAAGGTCCGGTCTGCTGGCCGGCGTATCCAGGCGTCCGCGTCTGTACCGACTCCGCAGCATATTTTGCCCGGACGGGGCCCCCCGTTGTGGTCCCCACTCAGTCCTGTGAAAAGCTTCGTTTGCTGTATGACGCTCCAGTGCGAACGGCAGTTCCCGAGCCTATCCCATTATGCGGAATTCTCATCCTCGATCGCCGGGAGCCATCGAATGCCAATACGCTCGTTGCTATACGACTTACCGACCTTTCCGCGAGTCAGGTGGCCGCCTGCGTGATGACGCATATGTTCAAACTCGATATCAAAGATCGGCTTACTTTGTCAGGAATGCTGGCCCAAGTCGCCGCGCTCGCCAATGCGTTGCCGGTCCTTAGACTTGAATATCCATCGGGTTACGAGCATCTGCCCGTGGTCTGCGAGCACATTCGGAGCTTCCTGGCCAGTTGCAACTAAGCGGTGCCGCGTCATCTTGCCGCGCTGTACTGATTGATCCGGCCGATTGGGCCTGAGAGCAACAAACTGGCTCTGGTGCGCGGCAGTTTGACCCAGCACTGCCCCGTCGAGTTCGACCCAAGCATGCGCTTCCACACCGCTCGCAGCCATGCGTACGCCAAAGTGGATATGCGCAACTTGGCCTCGTCGTGCCAGCAGCAGCCAGAGGGAAAGCGCCTGCGGCAGGCAAGTGAACTGATCCGGCAAGCCGCGCGCCGCCGTCTGGACCGCCCAAGTCAACCGGGCGGCATCGTCCGGCGTCCGAGTAGTCGCTGGGTCGGTACGTAAGGGCCTCACCAATCGGCTCAACCATTGTTGACTGCGCACAAACCCGAACGCGCTCAGCATCATAGTCGAGACGACCAAGTATCCCGACGCCTCAATCACAAGCCGGCGGCGATCAGGAGGAAGCGCGACAAACCGTCGCAGCCTGCCGATGGGTCGCATGGCTAAACCTGTTGAACCAACCCAGCCTGCAGCAGGTCGGCGACCAATGCCGCGAGGTCATCCTGAATCCGCTCCGGATCCGCACGGAACTCTTTGGCGATCAGTGCGGGGATTGCGCCGATTGATACGTCGGCCGCGAGTAATTCCCACATCCTGGCGCCGACCGCATTCAATCCAAAATAGCGCTCGCTGTGTAGATCAAGCAAGACCGCCTCCGCGTCGACCCTTTGATAGAGTACATCCGCAGAGATGCGTATCCGGCTGGTCGAGGAACCTGGCATCATCTTTGGTAGCCCTGATGTAAAACGAGCCGCGAACGCGGAAATAGGAGTTCTGTTTCGATGGCGGGGCCGGCTCTTTTGAGATTACAGTATAGCCTTCGTACCTGATATCCGGACAGGCCCTTGGTGTAGGGGCGGGATTGAAACCAGCCCCTACGTCCGGTTATCAGGTCCGGCGACTATATGTTGCCTGTACCTAAAAAGTGGCGGATTCCGAGGCCTAACCGCGAAATCCAGGCAAGCAACATCAGGGTGCCAGTGCGCCGCGGCCACCACGCTCCCGCTATTCGCAACCGATCTTATGTGTCGAGAGGCAATCGTGATCGTCTGGCCGCCAACTATCGCACTGGCACCTTTGGTGCGCCCACAGGAAGCACTACCTTGGCTTTCCGCGTCTGACGCACTGACGACCACCTTTGGACAGATGCTCGCCGCTCAAGGGCTGTCCTCATTGTGGTATGAGTTGGTTACCAGAAATGCGCTTCAAGGAACGGGGGGTTTAGGCGATATCTTAAGAAATCGCCGCCTTGCCGCCGCCGCGTCTTATCGGTTGCAGCACCGCACCGTAATCCGTGTCGGCACCTGCCTGAACCAGGAGGATATTCCCTGCGCTCTGATCAAGGGCGCCGCCGTGAGGGAGAAACTCTATGTGGATCCCTCGGTTCGCCCCGCGGATGATATCGACATCGTCGTAGCGGCGGAACATCGCGACGCCGCGATTCGGGCGCTCTGCGGTTACGGAATGACCTTTTCCGCAAATCGCGACAACGTGAGCCACGCCGCTACGTTGCTCGATGGGCCTGTCGCTGTAGATCTTCACTGGCATGTGTTGCGCCCCGGACGCAGCCGGTTCGATCTGGTGCCGACCCTGCTGGAGACTGTTGGACAGGAGCGCGGTCTGCCTCTTCTCGGCGATGATGCGAACCTGCTCGTGCTACTGGTTCATCCAGCTTTCGCCAAGTATGTCAACGGGTGTACCGCCAAATTGATTCGGGTAATCGATCTTGATCGCATGCTGCGTACGACCCAACCGGACTGGGATTGGATTCTACCCTTAATCGGTGCCGCGGGTCTGCGCACCGCCGCTTGGGCCGTGCTGCACTGGCAGCGCTCGCTGCTGGACACACCCGTTGATCCGACCGTGCTGCGCTACCTGGAACCGGGCAGGCTGCAGCGCCGCTACCTGACCTCCTGGATCGACCATCGACTGACCGCCCGGCTTAATGTCGTGCCCGGTCTGGTCCAGTGGGCTTTTACCCTGGCGCTGCATGAGCGGCCAGGGGATGCGCTGCGCTTCATCTTACAACGAGCAAAGGCGCGCTTGGAGGCCGGGAGCATCCTGAAACACCTGCAACAGATCGGCCGGACGCCAGGCTGAGTCAGGGCCTGCCGCCGGTGGTGTTTTGCGCAGTTGACCCACGGCAGGCTGGGAACCAGGGGCCGGGGCGCCTGAACCGAATGCTGAGCCCCGACTAAGTCGAATGCCCCTCCCCGATCCGGTTCTCGATGATGGTCGACAGCAGCAGGCTGGCCAATACGAAACCCAGAAACAGGAAAAAACCGGGGGCCAGGGCGGTGCCGTTGGTGGTGAGCACCTCCAGCGCCGCGTTGGCTCGACGCAAACTGCCGAGCTGACTGTCCGCCAGACCATTGAAACCGATATACGCCATGAAAATGGCGATCACCATCACGTCGGCCATCGACCATTTTCCCGACTTGAGCGCAAAAAAGCGCACCGGTCCGGCCTGTCGCAGGCCCTGGTAATCATAATAATAGAGGTAGGTCGCGAGCACCTTGAGGGCCGGAAAGATGACGCTGAACGCGACCAGCAACACCGCCACCAGGATCATATCCGCGGCCCCGGTGCGCATCAGGATCGAAACGACATCGAAGACACTCTTGGTCTGAAAGTACAGCACCTGGTTGGTGAAGATCACCGGCTCCCCCAGCACCTGGAGGCTGAGTTGCGCGATGCGCGCCTCGATCTCGATCATGGGCGTCAGGATGCCCCCGGCGAGCAGGATCAGGGTCGCTCCAGTGAGCAGAAAGAGCCGAAACTGATCGAAGCGCGGTGGCGACACAGCCACACCGGTCCCGTCTGCCCCCGCATCCAGGCGCCCCCCTGGGCTCAGGCAGACGAGGAACAGCAGGCCGACCAGGGCGAAAACCCCCAGCAGTTGCTGCAGGACCGGTAGTCGGGTAGACGCGATTCGGGTGCCGAGTTCCCGGTCACAGGCCGCGACATCTGCGCACCCGTAGGCCGTCAACTGGGTCTGGAGGCGGGACCGGTCGGTCTTGGCGAAGGTGGTGTCCGCGGCGTTCTGCAGGAAGGCCACGAGTTGGGCCTTGATCTCCCGTTTTGCTTCGGGCTTGGAGAGTTCCTCCACGACCAGATCCGCGTACTGCGGCACCTTGCGGCGCAGGTCATCGAAGTCGATCAGCAAGTCTTGCACACCCTGTTGCAAGACTCCCTTGAGCTGATCGACCCAGGAGCCGCCGGTCGCCTGGAGATTGCGTCGCCGCAGATAACGTTCCACCTCGACCAGCAAGGTGTTCAGGACCTGCTCCACCGCCCGCTTGACCTGGGGCCGGTTTTCATCGGTCAGTTCGAAGGCATTGATCCGGTTTTCCACCACCGCGGACAAGCGGATCACCCATTGGTCCGCATCCAGCAGACCGTAGCGCACATTGTTGATCTCACCCAGGTCGCTCTTGAGCGCCTTGACCCGGTTCAGCTCGGCAATCAGGTGCACCGCAAGCGCGAGCGCACCCAAGAACACCAGCAGGGCAAGGGCGCGGCGGACGATGAGTGCAGTAGACATCCTGATACTCCAACGGGACAAGGCGGCGCATTGTAGCCCCGAAGCGTGTGGGAATTCATAGGCCGCGATGCATCTTAGGTGATTTCCGGAACATCGGATACCGACCATCGGCTCGGAGGTAGGTGCGACTGAAGTCGCACCTACATTGACCGGTATCCAAATTGTCGGAAATCGCCTTAGGCCGCACGCGGGGGCCGCGGTCCGCTGAAGAACAGCAGCCCGCAAGCGACCAGCACCAAGGCGAAACGGGCCGTCTCGGCCATGAAATAGGCACCGTGAACCCGCGCAAAGGCGTCAAGCATCGGTGGCGGCGGGTCGCGGGGGAGGAAATCCAGTTGACGGCCGAGGTCGACAACCCGCGGCTCCAGGCCCAGATGAATGACGATCACCACGCCCAATCCGAGGGCGAGCAGGGCAATGGGGAGACGGCGGGCGCGACTTGCCAGCGCGAGTGCCAGAGCGATGAGGCCGAGGACGATCTGGGTGCGATTCCAGGCGTGAAAAAAGACCCGGTTGAGCTCGGAGGCCTGGACCCACTGCACGCTGCCCTTCTTGGCGACCGCATCCCGCGGGTCGAAACCGGCCGCCTGGGCGAGCTTGGGGTTGCGGTCGAACAGGTCCGTAAATCCTGCGAAGTTGTAGTAAATCACCGCGGTCATGAGCACGGAACCACCGAGCCAGCAGCCGAGGACGAAAGTGAGTAGTGCGTGCTGTTTCATGGGCTTGGGTTTCCGTTATGGGTCAGCGGTTTGGCGCCGTTCACTCCGACATCCTGCCGAAATGACGGCGCAACTTCCGCGAGCACTCAGCCTCTGCTCTTCGGCTCCTTCGGCTCCTTCGGCTCCTTCGGCACTTTCACTGCCTTATCCGCTTTCGCATCCTTATCCACCTTCGCGTCCTTGTCCGTCTTCACGGCCTTGTCCGTCCCGTTCGGCTTCAGGGTCGGCACGGCCGTCTCGATCGGCTCACGCGGCGGCTTGTCGCCGCACGGCACGTAACGGGTGGTCGCGCCGGGCCCGGCCGCCAGCGCCTCCTTCAGGGCCGCGCAGATGGTGCGCATCACCTTGACCCGCGCATACCGTTTGTCGTTCCCTTCGACCAGGGTCCAGTGGGCATGTTCGGTGCTGGTGCGTGCAACCATCTCGTTAACCGCTTCCTTGTAGAGCGGCCATTTTTCCCGGTTGCGCCAGTCCTCGGCCGTGATCTTGTAGCGTTTGTAGGCGACCTGTTCACGGTCCTGGAAGCGCCGCAGTTGCTCGTCCTGGTCGATGTGCACCCAGAACTTGAGCAGGATGACGCCGCTGCCCACCAGTTGCTCCTCGAACCCGTTGATCTCCGAATAGGCGCGCCGCCACTCCGCGTCGCTCGCGAAGCCCTCCACCCGCTCCACCAGGACGCGTCCGTACCAGGAGCGGTCATAGAGCGTGATGTACCCCGCGCGCGGCACATGGCGCCAGAAGCGCCACAGATAGTGGTGCGCCTTTTCCTCATCGGTCGGGGCCGCAACGGGAATGGTCCGGTAGAGCCGGGCGTCGATCGTGCTGGTGATGCGCCGGATGGTCCCGCCCTTGCCGCCCGCGTCGACCCCTTCGAACACTAACACGGTTGAGCGTTTGGCATTGTAGGCGTGCCAGGCGAGTTCGTTGATCTCCACCTGGAGATCCTTCATCTGCGCCTTGTACTTGTCATCGGACAGCGACATGGTGAGGTCCAACTGATCCAGCACGGTGGTCTGAGCGCGCGGACCGCTCGGGAGCTCCGGACCGCCCGCGTTGGGGGTCAGATCCTCCGGCCCCGGGTCGCTCAGGCGGGTGCGGATCGCGTGCAGCAGGGTCTTGCCGACCGTGAGATCGCGGTAGCGCGGGTCCTCGGCCTCCACCAGATACCAGGGCGAGATCCCCCGGTCGGTATGCAGGATGACCCGCTCGGCGACCTGTTCGAAGGCTTGGTAATGTTCGGAGAACTTCGCCTTCTGAGGCATCATTTTCCAGCGGCTGCGATCGTCGCGCGACAGGGCCTGCAGGCGCACTTTCTGGTCCTGCTCGGACATATGGAACCAGAACTTGACGATCAGCGCCCCGTCCTGGATCAGCATCCGCTCGTAGTCGACGATGCGGTTCAGCTCCGCGTCCAGTTCCGCGTCCGTGCAGTGCCCCTGGAAGTGGTATTCGATGGGCGTCATGTACCATCCGCCGAACAGGATGGTGATCTCGCCGCGCGGCGGTAGGGTACGCCAGAAGCGCCAGTAGCGGGGGCGGGCGCGTTCCTCGTCGGTCTCGTCCCAGAAGGCATGGGTCCAGACCCCGCGGGTGTCCAGCCATTCGTTGAGCCGGTTGACCACCTCGCCCTTGCCCGCCGCTTCCACGCCGGAGATGAGGATGATCACCGGGATGTCGGTCTGGCGCAGCTCGCGCTGGACCGCCAGCAGTTGGGTGCGCAACGCCTCCTGCTGCTCCTTGAAGTCGTCTTTGCTGACGGAACGTCCGACCTTGGTGGCTTCGAACATAGCTATGCTCTCTTCAGGCTATCGGCAGGGGGCCGTGGACCAGGGATTGAATCGGCGGCGATCGGGAGGGTCGCGACCGCACCGCGATGATAGCCGGGTACACTACCCTATTGCGTGCCGTTCGTGGTGAACCGCACGTTTTTTTCCCGGCCACACCCTGGCAACCCGGAGACCGCCCCATGCCCAGTGCCCCGAGCAAATCCCTGGAGACCTTCGAAAACCCGCAGCCGGAACGCGATTACACTATCCGCATCCGGGTCCCGGAGTTCACCTGCCTCTGCCCCAAGACTGGTCAGCCGGATTTCGCGGAACTCACGCTGGAGTACGTCCCCGATCGGCTGTGCGTGGAACTCAAGGCGCTCAAGCTCTACGTCTGGTCCTACCGCGACGAGGGCGCCTTCCACGAGGCCGTGACCAACCGTATTCTCACCGATCTGGTCACGGTCACCGCGCCCCGCTTCATGCGCCTGAGTGCGGATTTCAACGTCCGCGGCGGGGTGTACACGACCGTCGTGGCCGAGCACCGCGCCCCCGGTTGGTCGGCGCCGCCGCCGGTCCAGTTGCCCGGCTGAACCCGGCGATTGCAGACCGTGGTATAAAGACCGCTTGTTGATCGACCCCGCGCGCCTCCCGAGCCTTAGGCGATTTCTGTCAAATCATGTACCATCTCGCTTACATGATTTTCCGGCAATCGCCTTAATCCCCGTGCGACCCGTTCCGCCGTTGATGCCATCCGCCGCACCGGACGCTGCCGAGCGGCGCCGTCCGCTGCGCAGTTTTGTCCTGCGTCAGGGACGGCTGACCGCCGCCCAGGAACGCGCCTTCGCCCAGCTCTGGCCGCGTTACGGTGTGGCCTGGCCGCCCGGCACCCCGCTGGACCTGACCGCCTGTTTCGGCGGCGACCAGCCCGTGGTCCTCGAGATCGGTTTCGGCAACGGCGAGACCCTGGCGGCCATGGCCGCGGCCAAGCCGGCATGGCACTGGCTGGGGGTGGAGGTCCACGCGCCCGGGGTCGGGCACCTGCTGCTCGAGTGCGAACGGCTGGGGCTGACCAACCTGCGGGTGATTCGCCATGATGCGATGGAGTTGCTCGCCCAGGCCATCGCGCCCGGGTCGCTGGCGCGGGTTCAGCTCTTCTTTCCGGACCCCTGGCCCAAGACCCGCCACCACAAACGCCGGATCGTCAGCCCCGCCTTTCGCGATTTGCTGGGCCGAGCACTGCGACCCGGCGGCGTCTTTCACGCGGCCACCGACTGGGAGCCCTACGCCATGCAGATGCTTGAAGTGCTGGAGGCGGCGGGGTCGCCATTGCGCAACACCGCGGGTCCGGGCGGCTTCGCCGACCGCCCGGACACCCGTCCCTTGACCCGTTTCGAACGACGCGGCGAGCGTCTCGGTCACCAGGTCCGCGACCTGGTGTTCGCGCGGCGCTGATGGGCCTCCTGCGACTCGAGGCGCTCCGGCCGCGGGTGCTCGCTCAGGTGAGTCTGTGCGTGGACAGCGGCGAACTGGTGTTCGTCTCCGGCCCCTCGGGCTCCGGCAAGAGCCTGCTCCTGCGCGCCGTGGCCGACCTGGACCCCCATACCGGTGAGGTCTGGCTGGGCGCGGAGGCGCGCTCCGCCATGCTCCCGGCGCGCTGGCGCCGCCGGGTCGGCCTGCTCCCGGCCGAGGCCTTCTGGTGGACCGATACGGTGGGCGATCATTTCCCGCAAGCGGCGGCCGGTGCGGGCGCGTCGGGGACGCCGCCCCCATCCGGTCTGCCCGCTCTGCTGAGCGCCCTGGGATTCGAACCGGACGTCCTCGACTGGTCGGTCGGCCGGCTCTCCACCGGCGAGCGTCAACGCCTGGCCTTGGCGCGGTTGCTGGCCCAGAACCCGGAGGCTCTGCTGCTCGATGAGGCCACCGCCAATCTGGACCCAAGCAACCGCGAGCGGGTGGAGCAGCTGATAGGGGGCTATCGCGCCAGCCGCGCCGCGGCGGTGCTCTGGGTCAGTCACGACCCCGAGCAGCGCGCCCGCCTGGGTGGACGCCAGTTCGGCATTCATGACGGGCGCCTTGCCGCCATCACCTGAGCCTGCCGATGAGTCTTGTCCTGCTGACCCCCCTTGATCTCGCCTGCGCCGCGCTGCTGGTGCTACTGTTGGCCTTCATGTCCTGGCGGCTGCAACTGGGGGTGGAGCGGCGCCTGCTGATCGCCGCCGTGCGCAGCACGGTCCAGTTGCTGCTGGTCGGCCTGGTGCTCAAGGCCCTGTTCGCCCAGACCAATCCCTGGCTGATCGGGCTCATGGCCCTGTTCATGCTGACGGTCGCCGGATTCGAGATCCTGCAACGCCAGAAACGACGCTTCTGCGGCCCCTGGGGCTACGGGATCGGCGCGCTCTCCATGTTCATCTCCTCCTTCAGCGTGCTGCTGCTGACCTTGACCGTGATCATTCGGGTCGAGCCCTGGTACCAGCCCCAATATCTGATCCCGCTGCTCGGCATGTTGCTCGGCAACACCATGAGCGGCGCCGCCATCGCGCTCGACACCCTGACCCGCGGGGCCTGGGACGCCCGTGGGCGCATCGAGGCGCGCCTCCTGTCCGGCGGTACCTGGAACGACGCGATCGCCGACATCCGTCGCGATTCGCTGCGGGCCGGTCTGATTCCCATCGTCAACGCCATGGCCACCGCCGGCCTGGTCAGCCTGCCGGGGATGATGACCGGTCAGATTCTGGCCGGCAGTCCGCCGATGGAGGCCGCCAAGTACCAGCTCCTGATGATGTTCCTGATCTCCGCCGGAACCGGTCTCGGGTCCATGGCGGCGGTCTGGATCGGCTCGCGCCGACTCTTCGACGACCGCGAGCGCCTGCGGCTGGACCGACTGCGCCCCGCGGGGAGCACGCACTGAATCAAGCACTGAACCCCTCAACACGGGAAGGCGAATTGCATTTTGCGAGCTATAATTGCAGGGATCGAACCGACGACAACGCCTTCACGCCACACACGAGGTCGATATCCACCTATGAACCGCAATCAGGTTCTCGTCAGGACTGCCAAGGGCCAGGATGAAGTCCTGACCAAGGCGTACCATCTTCCGCCGGAATTGCGTCACCTGCTCATCCGGGTGGACGAGGATTGTTCGGTGGGTGAGACGCTGGACCAGTTCGCCGGGAGTGCGAACAAGACCGAATCGCAACTCGAGACCCTGGTTGCCGAGGGATTCCTCGCCCCCCAGGAGTCCATGCCTGAAATGGACGGGCTCAGCGTCGATCAATGGGAATTGCTTGCGGCCGGCCTGCTCGATCCGCGGGATCTCCAGCCGGAAGGGGAGGCCATCCCCGAATGCGCCTTCAACCTGGAGAAAGCGAAGGATTACGCACGCCTCATCCTGCTCGAATCCTTGTGCCCGGTCGATGCCTACCATGTCGAGCGCATCGATGCGGCCAAAACCGTCGGCGCACTGCGTGTCGAACTGGATGACCTGCGGGAACTGCTCCCCAGACTCTTGCCGAAGCGCCAGGCCCGGCAGGTCTGGGAACAACTCGAGCCGCTCATGCTGCCCCTGGGCGCCGATCCGGCCTGGCATTCGCCCCCGCCGAACCTGCTGGAGCGCTGGGCTCTGCGACCCTGAGGCCCAGCGGTTCTGAGCGGAGCAACCTGGAATCCAGGGCCGCAGCTTGTCATCCGGCGCAGCCGGCGGAGCAGCCCGGCGGATGGGCTCGGTCGCTTCGTGCCGATCAGCGTCGAACGCGATAACCCGACGTTGGGGTGGGTTTCAAACCCGCCCCGATGGCTCAACGGTCTTGAGTCTGATCCTTCACGGGACCTGCACCGCTGTCGTCATCCCGGCCGCTCGCCAGTGAGCGGCGCAAGTCATGCAGCGCGGAGCCCAGGTCTGAGGCGATTCGGGGTAACTTCTTGGACCCGAACAGGAGCAGCAGAACAACCAGGACAAGAAGTAATTCACCGAAACTGATTCCGGAAAAACCCATCATTTCAACTCCCAAGTAGATAGCTGTTATCACGACGCCGAAGACGGGCAACATGACCAGTATGTGGTTATCCTGCAGCAATCGCCCGAAATCCTCGCGGTCGTTGGCCCGGCACCACACAAGACTGTAGCATGTCGGCGCATCGCACCCCCGTCTCCAAATTCCACTATGAACATTGTCATCCTCGGCGCCGGTCAGGTCGGTTCATCGGTGGCCGAAAGCCTGGTGTCCGAGGCTAACGAGATCACCATCGTCGATGCCGATACGCAGCGCCTGGCGCGTTTGCAGGAACGTCTGGACCTGCGCACGGTCGCCGGCAACGCGGCCCTGCCGTCCATCCTGGAGCGGGCCGGACTGGCGGATGCGGACTTGCTGATCGCCGTCACTCAGAGCGACCAGACCAATCTCTGTGCCTGCCGGACCGCCGCCACCCTGTTTCGCACGCCGACAAAAATCGCCCGTCTGCGCTCTTCGGACTATACCCGTTACCCGCAACTGCTGGAGCCGAAGAACTTCGCGGTGGACTTCAGTATCTGCCCTGAGCAGATCGTCACCGATTATATCGTCAAGCTGATGGAGTTCCCCGAGGCGCTCCAAGTGCTGGAGTTCGCCGACGGGCTGGTGGGTCTGGTCGCCGTGCGCGCCATCCCCGGCGGCTCGCTGGTCGGCCGCCCGGTGTCCGATCTGCGCGAACACATCCCCCATGTGGATGTCCGCATCGCCGCCATTTACCGCCGCGATCAGGCCATCGTTCCGGACGGTGACACGCTGATCGAGGCCGGCGACGAAGTCTTCTTCCTGGCCGCGACCCGCGACAGTCGCCAGATCATCGGCGAACTGCGGCGGCGGGACCGGCCGACCCGGCGCATCCTGATCGCCGGAGGTGGAAACATCGGCGAACGCGTGGCCTTGGCCTCGGAGGGGCGCTATCAGGTCAAGGTGATCGAGGTCAACGAGGCACGCGCCCAATATTTGGGCAGTACCTTGAAGCACTCACTGGTGCTGGCGGGCGATGCCGCGGATGAGAATCTGCTGGACGCCGAGGGCATTGAGGACATGGATTTGTTTCTTGCCCTGACCAACGACGACGAGAACAACATCATGTCCGCGCTGCTCGCCAAGCGGCTGGGCGCGCGCCGGGTGCTGGCGCTGATCAACCGCCGTATTTATGCCGACCTGCTGCAGGCGGACCGCATCGATATCGCCATCTCACCCGCCCAAATCTCCATTGGCTCGCTGCTGGCGCATGTCCGTCGCGGCGATGTGGCTGCAGTGCACAGTCTGCGCCGCGGCGCGGCCGAGGCCCTGGAACTGGTAGTCCATGGCGACATCGCCACCTGCAAAGTGGTCGGGCGGCGGATCGAGCAATTGGATCTGCCCCACGGGGTGACCGTGGGTGCCATCGTCCGCGGGCCTGAGCCGGGACCGGGGGAGTCCGACCGCCGTCAGGTGCTGATCGCTCATCACGACACCATGATCGAGTCCGGCGACCATGTGATCCTGTTCCTGATCAGCAAAGAACTGGTGCCCAAGGTAGAACGCTATTTCCAGGTCGGACTGGGCTTCTTCTGATGCGCTCCCTGCTGTCCGTTACTAATGTTCTAGGGCGTCTGCTGCTGGTCGTCAGCCTGACCTATCTACTGCCCATCGCCTGTGCGCTGATTTACGCGGATGGAACCCTGCTGACCTTCGTATTCAGCATGGCTGCCTGTATCCTGACCGGCCTGCTGCTGATAGCGGTCACCCGGCGGCACCGCGTCGATCTCAAAGCGCGTGACGGGTTCATCCTGGTCGCCATGGCCTGGACACTGACTGCCGCCGTCGCGACCATACCCTTGATAATACACTCCCAGCTCTCGTTTACCGACGCCTTCTTCGAGACCATGTCGGGACTCACCACGACTGGGGCAACGGTGATGGCGACTCTGGACATCACCGCACCATCGATCAACCTGTGGCGTCACGCCCTGTGCTGGCTGGGGGGCATGGGGATCATCGTCCTGGCGGTCGCCATTTTGCCCCTGTTGGGGGTCGGTGGTATGCAGTTGATGCGCGCGGAGGTCCCGGGCCCGATCAAGGACACTAAACTGACCGCGCGTGTCGGCGACACCGCGACCATTCTGTGGACTGTCTATCTGGGCATCACGATCGCCTGTCTCCTGGCACTCAAATTGGTGGGTATGGATTGGTTCAACGCGATCTGTCACGCTTTTTCGATCTTGAGCCTGGCCGGCTTCTCGACCCGCGACGCGAGTGTCGGTGCTTTCAACTCACCGGCGATCGAAGCAGTGATGATCTTCTTTATGGTCGTGGCCGCCCTCAACTTCGCCACCCATTACACCGTCTGGCGCTCGCGCAGTTTGCGCGCCTATTGGCACGACGCGGAGGCCAAGGGGGTGCTCGGGGTTCTCTTGCTGAGTTGCATCGGCTGCGCCGGATATCTGTGGATGGTCGACACCTACGAAAACTATTGGACAGCACTGCGCCACGTCAGTTTCAATTTGGTTTCAATCGCCACGGACTGCGGGGTCGTCAGCGTCGACTATGCCCAATGGCCTATTTTCGTTCCCTTCTGGATGCTGTTCTTGTCATCGGTGACCGCCAGCTCCGGGTCCACCGGCGGTGGTATCAAGATGATTCGCACCTTGATCCTGATACGTCAGTCTTCGCGCGAGCTTTCCCGCATGATCCACCCCAATTTGGTCGCGCCGATCACCATCGGCGGGATGCTGATCCCAAATAGCGTAGTGTTCGCGGTCCTGGGCTTCATCTTCCTCTATTTCATGAGCATCGTCGTACTGACCTTCCTGCTCATCTTCGGCGGACTCGACTTCATCTCGGCCTTCACCGCCGTGATCGCCTGCATCAACAACGCCGGTCCCGGCCTCGGCCAGGTCGGCCCGGCCACCAACTACGGCAGCCTGACCGACTATGAGATTTGGGTTCTGAGCTTCACCATGCTCCTCGGGCGGCTCGAAGTCTTCTCGCTGCTGATTTTGTTTACACCCCAGTTCTGGCGGAAATAGGCTGAAGCACAGCATGCGACGTCGGCAATTCATCAGGGGCGTCGGGGCCGGCTCACTCGCCCTCGGCGCGGCCGGCGGGGGCCTGCGGGCGGCCCAGGCCCGGTCCGGGCACCGGTGGCGGATGGCGACGACCTGGCCCAAGAACTTCCCGGGCCTGGGGACCGGTGCCAACCAACTGGCGGCCCTGATCGGCGCGATGAGCGGCGGGCGGGTTCAGGTTCAGGTTTATGGGGCCGGCGAGCTGGTCCCGGCGACCGAGGTCTTCGCCGCGGTCGGCCGCGGCACGGTCGAGATGGGGCACGGCTGCGCGTCCTTCTGGCCGGGTAAGGGCGCGGCCGTGCCATTCTTCTCCAGCATCCCTTTCGGCATGACCGCGCAGGAGGTCAACGCCTGGCTCTATCATGGCGGCGGACAGGCGTTGTGGGACGAGGCCTATGCGTCGTTCGGGTTGGTCCCAGCCGCCGCGGGCAATACCGGGGTCAACATGGGCGGCTGGTTCAACAAGGAGATTCGGTCGGCCGCGGACCTGTCGGGCCTCAAGCTCGGCCTGTCGGGTCTGGGCGGCGAGGTCCTCGCACGCGCCGGCGGGACCCCCATCAAGCTGCCGCCCGATGCATTGCTCACGGCGCTGCAATCCGGGGTCATCGACGGGGCCGTGTGGGTGGGTCCTTACGCGGATCAGGCCCTCGGCCTGTACGCGGTCGCCAAGTATTATTATTACCCTGGTTGGCATGAACCGGGCACCGTCGTCGAGGCCCTGATCAACACGCAGGCGCTCGAGGCACTACCCGCGGACCTGCGCGCCATCGTCCTGAACGCTTGTAAAGTGGCCAATCAGGACATGCTGGCCGAATTCACGGCACGCAATCCGGCGGCACTGAGCACCGTCGTCACCAAGCACCAGGTCGAACTGCGGCGCTTTCCGGATGACGTGATCTGCACGCTGCATACGCGTGCCGACGAGGTGATCGCGGGGCTGGCGCAGCAGGACGCGTTCGCGGCGAAGGTCCACGCCTCCTATAAGAAGTGTCTCGCCCAGGCCAAGGCGTGGAGCGATATCAGCGCGTTCGCCTACCTGCAAGCGCGCGATCAGGCATGACCGCGGGCCGACGTACAGTCTCGGCCGGGGATGATGCGCCCCGGTTGCTGCAGGCGCCGCCGCTCGGACTCTATGTTCACCTGCCCTGGTGCCTGCGCAAGTGCCCCTATTGCGACTTCAACTCACACGCAGTGGATGCCGAGCCGCCCTTCGCCGACTATGTGGCGCGGCTGCTGGTCGATCTGGAGCAGACATTGCGCGACCGCGCGGCACGGCGCCCGTTGCTGAGCATCTTCATCGGCGGCGGTACGCCCAGTCTGTTTCCGGGGACCGCGATCCAGGCGCTGCTGGATGGCGTGCGTGAGTTGACGACCCTGACGGCGGATTGCGAGATCACCCTGGAGGCCAATCCAGGCGCCGCGGATGCCGCGCGTTTCGCTGCCTATCGGCGCGCCGGTGTCAACCGGCTCTCGATCGGGGTCCAGAGCCTGGATGACACCATGCTGGCCCGACTCGGGCGCATCCATGATCCGGCGGCCGCGCGCGCCGCGGTCAGTGCGGCCCGGACCGCCGGCTTCGATCATCTGAACCTGGATCTGATGTTCGCGCTGCCGGATCAGACTCCGGCTGGCGCGCGGGCGGATCTGGATGCGGCGCTGGCGCTGGAACCGGAGCAGGTGTCCTATTACCAGCTCACGCTGGAGCCCAACACCCCCATGCAGGCCGCGCCACCGGTGCTTCCGGACGCGGATCTGGTCGCGGATCTGGCCGCCGCCGGGGGTGAACAACTGCACGAGGCCGGGTATCGGCAATACGAGGTTTCGGCCCATGCCCGGCCGGGGCGGGCGTGTCGGCACAACCTGAACTATTGGCGTTTCGGCGACTATCTCGGGATCGGCGCTGGAGCCCACGGCAAGCTGACCGACGCCGCCGCGGGCCGCATTTGCCGCACCGCCAAGCGCCGCCACCCGCGGGTTTACCTCGCCGCCGCCGCGCATGACCTGATCAGCAGCAGGCGGCAACTGGGCAATGAGGATCGGATCAGCGAGTTCGCGCTCAATGCCTGTCGCCTGACCCAGGGGTTCGAGCGGGGCTTGTTCGAGTCCACCACCGGGCTGCCCTGGTCGCGGATCGCGGCGGTCGTGGCTGCCGCCGTCGCGGACGGACTCCTGCGGATGAGCGGTGATCACCTGGCGCCGACCGCCCTTGGCCGGGACTTCGGCGACGACCTGGTGTCACGCTTCCTGTAGGCGTCCAGCGCGATCGTCGGATGTAGGGGCGGGTTTTAACCCGCCCCTCGGCCTGCTGCGAGGGTGTGATCGGAAGTGATGTAGTTTGTTTGGGCCAGGCCTCTCGGTAGGATGGGCATCGCTCTCGCTCTGCCCATCCTACGCGCTGTGAAACCCAAGTTGCGATCAGCGGCTAACGATGATATCGTGCCGCGTTTCCTAGAGTTTAAGTGAGCCCGCACTGGGCGCAAAAGGGCATCATGAAAGAAGGAATCCACCCGAAATACGCCGACGTCAAGGTCGCCTGCAGTTGCGGCAACGAGTTCGCAACCCGCTCCACGCTGGGCAAAGACATGCACGTCGAAGTTTGTTCCGCCTGCCACCCGTTCTACACCGGCAAGCAGAAGATCGTCGATACCGCTGGTCGTGTCGACAAGTTCCGCCGCAAGTACGCGCGCTGATCCTCCCGCGGCGCGCACTCGCGCGCCTCCCAGGCGGCCACTGCGGAAAAATTCATTCGAGATGCTAGTCAACCTGGCATCTCTTGTACTGTATCCGCTCGATATCATCGCCTCGGGCGCCGATTTCGTTATCTAGAGCGACGGGCCTGCGGAGCCTCTCATGTGCCACCGCGCTTGGGGCTCTCCTTAGCCCCAGCCGATCGGTGGTGGCCCGTCGCTACAGCATATGCTTGATCGCCTCTGCCTCGTCGGTCAGTTCCTTGAGCGTGATATTGATCTTCTCGCGACTGTAGGCGTCGATTTCCAGGCCTTCGATGAGCTTGAAGGATCCGCCCTTGCACTCGCAGGGTTGGCCGAACACGATCCCCGCCGGAATGCCGTAAGCTCCATGCGACGGAATGCCCATGGTGACCCAGCCATCGGCGCCGAGGATCCAATCGTGCACGTGGTCGATGGCGGCATTGGCCGCGGACGCGGCGGAGGACAGGCCGCGGGCTTCGATGATGGCGGCGCCGCGCTTGCCGACGGTCGGCAGGAAGACGTCGTTATACCAGGTCTGATCGTTGATCAGGTCCTTGACGCTCTCGCCGTTGGACGTGGTGAAGCGGTAGTCGGCAAACATCGTCGGTGAATGATTGCCCCACACCACCAGTTGCTTCAGGGACGATACGTCACGGCCGATCTTGGCGGCGAGCTGCGACAGGGCGCGGTTGTGATCCAGGCGCAGCATGGCATGGTAGTTGTCGGGGTTGGTGCGGCCGACCTTTTTGGCCGCCGAAGCGGCGATCAATGCATTGGTATTGCAGGGGTTGCCGACCACCAGCACCCGCACGTCTTCCTTGGCGTTTTCGGCAATCGCCTTGCCCTGCACGGTGAAGATGGCGCCGTTGGCGCTCAGCAGATCGGCGCGCTCCATGCCCTTGGTGCGTGGCCGGGCGCCCACCAGCAGGCAGACGTCGGCATCCTTGAAGGCCACATTGGGGTCATCGGTGGCCGTCATGCCGGCCAGCAGCGGGAAAGCGCAGTCGTCCAGTTCCATCATCACGCCCTGCGCGGCCTGCTGCGCCTGCGGCAGGTCGAGCAACTGCAGGATGACCGGCTGGTCTTTGCCGAGCATTTCGCCGGAGGCGATGCGAAACAGCAGGCTATAAGCGATCTGGCCAGCGGCGCCGGAAACGGCAACGCGCATGGGGGCTTTAGACATAGGTCACTCCGGTGGTCAGCAGTGTGGTTAAGGTTGTTCGATGGGGGTTGATCATTGCACCCGAAACGCTATTCACTTTATGAGTTTTGTCAATCCTGTCGATTGCCTTGGCGCGTCGCCGTCGTCTGCGTTGAGCAAGCGCTCCAGTTCCGCGATGTCGGCCCCCCGCTCGGGGCGCTCGGTCACCGGATCGAGCGGCGGGTTGCGTTGCGCGGCGCGCGGCAGCACAATCAGCTCGATCGGCGTGGTTCCGGCCACGAACCGAAACACCGGGTGGGCACGGCGCTCGCCCCCACCATAACGAAACAGATGTTCGTGCTGTTGCCAGGGAATGCGCTGCTCCATGAGCGCGAACACTAGGTCCTCCGAACAGTCCGCGTGCAGACAGAGTTGCACCCCCGCGTCCACCTGGCCGGATCCCCGCAGGACTGGACCAACGAGGCGCGGACTGAAGGAGCGGAAGGTACGCATCGCCTGGAGCGCGTCGGAGCGCAACCGCAGGACATCACGCGCATGAGCATCGCCCTGAAAAAGTCTGCGTTGGGTCAGCAGCGCATCCGCAATCGCCTCCTTGGTCGGCCAACCGCGGCGATCAAGCACGCCGGTGCGTTCGGCGGCCTTGCGGCGTGCCCGATCGAAGTCCGCTTCCCCCTGTTCGACCATGATGCGGGCGGCCTCGTAGGCCATCCGCTCACGCGACGCTTGCGATCGGTCTCGTCCCGCCATCCGGCACCTCGACTGACTCAGACTGGGTTCACCGCGCCGCCATGCACCCGCATGCGCCTGCTCACCGCGCCCGGTGCCGACAGCGGCGACACCACGACGGCGCAGTTTGATATATTTCGCGGGAAATCCCGTCATTCTGATGTAGGCTTTACGCGCGCACCGCCAGCTTAACAGAGAATCCTATGTTCGGTCTCCGACCTAAGAGCAAGGCCCTGCTGGGCATCGACATCAGCTCGACCGCGATCAAGCTGATCGAGCTGTCGCACAGCGTTGGGTCGACCACGGCCCTCTATCGGGTCGAGACCTTCGCCATCGAGCCGCTGCCGAACAACGCGGTGGTGGAAAAAAAGATCGCCGATGCCGACGCGGTCGGCCAGTGCATCCAGCGGGCCGTGATGCGCTCCGGCACCAAAACCAAGCGGGCCGCGGTCGCGGTCTCGGGCTCAGCCGTCATCACCAAGGTGATTTCGATGTCCGCCGCGCTGTCCGAAGCGGAGATGGAAACACAAATTCAGTTGGAAGCGGATCAGTACATCCCCTATCCCCTGGAGGAGGTCAACATCGATTTTGACGTACTGGGACGTTCTCAGGCGAGTGCGGACATGGTCGACGTCCTGCTGGCCGCCTCCCGCCGCGAGAATGTGGACGATCGCGTGAACGCCCTCGAGACCGCGGGTCTGATTGCCGCCGTGGTCGATGTGGAGGCTTACGCCATCGAGAACGCCTGCGCCCTGATCATGGGTGAGCATGGCGACGAACGCGCCGAGCAGACGGTCGCCATCGCCGATGTGGGCGCTTCGACAACCACACTGCATGTGCTCCACGATGGGCAAGTCGTCTACACCCGCGAGCAGAACTTCGGCGGCCAACAGTTGACCGACGAGGTGCAGCGCCGCTACGGCCTGCCGCGCGATCAGGCTACCCAGAAGATACTCGACGGCGATGTCGCCGAGAATTACGACACGGAGGTCCTGGGTCCGTTCAAAGAGGCCCTGGCGCAGCAAATCGGTCGGGCGCTCCAGTTCTTCTACTCGGGGACCACCTTCAGCCGGGTCGATCAGATCATCCTGGCCGGCGGGGCCGCCGGCATCCGCAAAATCGATGAACTGGTCGAAGAGCGACTGGGACTGCGGACCATCGTGGCGAATCCCTTCACCCAAATGACACTCTCGCCCCGGATCAAGGCACAGGAACTCATGCGTGAGGCGCCAGGCATGATGGTTGCGGTCGGTTTGGCCCTGCGAGGATTCGACTGATGGCACGCATCAATCTACTTCCCTGGCGCGAGGCCGAACGGCGGCGGCGGCGCCGCGACTTCGCCATCCTTGGTGGCGTGAGCCTGGGGCTGGCGCTGGTCGTCGCCGCGGCGGTGCATTTTCAGGTCGAGGCCTGGATCGGCGCCCAACAAGCGAGAAATCAATTCCTCGACGAACAGATCAGCCAACTCAATCGCCAGATCAAAGAGATCCAGACCTTGGAGGAGACCAAGGCCAATCTCCTGGCGCGCATGAATATCATCCAGCAACTGCAACAGAGTCGCCCGGAGGTCGTCAGGCTGTTTGACGAACTGGTCAATGCCATGCCCGAAGGGGTCTTTCTGACCCGGATGGAACAGACCGGCCGCAGTGTCGTGCTCGAGGGCCGGGCCCAATCGAATGCGCGTGTCTCCGCCTTCATGCGCAGCGTCGAGGGATCCGCCTGGATCGGTAACCCGCGCCTCCTGCTGATCGAGAACAAGGACAAGACCGGCACCGGCCTCAGTCATTTCCGCTTGTCATTCGACCAGATACAACCGGGAGTCGCGGCCGGCGACGCGGCGAGCCCGACGTGACGTCCTGACCCCGACGATCCGCCAGTCACGACGCAACCAGGCAAGACTCAACCGACTCACCAGAATCCCTCATGGACCTGCGCGACCTCAACGAACTCGACCTGAATAACATCGGCGAATGGCCGTCGGCGATCAAGGCGCTCGTGATCCTGATCGGCTGCATCGCCATCGGCGGGGCGGTTTACTATCTGGACACGCAGAACCAGCTCTTGCGCCTGGACCAGGAGCGCGCCAAGGAACTGGAGCTGCGCCAGACCTTCGAAACCAAGCAACGCAAGGCCGCCAATCTCGATGCCTATCGGCAGCAGCTCGAAGAGATGAAAGAATCCTTCGGCGCCATGCTGCGCCAACTGCCGGACAAGACCGAGGTTGCCGCGCTGCTGGTCGATGTCTCGCAGACCGGGCTGGCCGCGGGGCTGGAGTTCGAGCTGTTCCAACCCGAGGGAGAGCAATCGAAGGACTTCTACGCGGAACTGCCGATCAACATCCGGGTCACCGGCCGTTATCACGAGTTCGGCCGCTTCATCAGCGGTCTCGCCGCCCTGCCGCGGATCGTGACCATCCATGACGTGAAGATTTCCAATCCTGGGGGCGAGCGGGGGGCAGCGGACGCTAAGCTGCTGCTGCAGGCCCAAGTCAAGACCTATCGGTACCTGGACGAGGCGGCGACCAAATGACAGCGCCTGTACACTTTCCGCGGCGGGTTCTCGCGGTGCTCCCGACCGCGGGCGGTGCCCGCTCCCGCGGGTTCCGGCGTGTCCGGCTTCTGCGGCTGCTCGTTCCCGTGCTATTGTCGGTGCTGTTCGCGGGCTGTGGCGGGGCGGACAAGAGTGACTTGGAGGAGTATGTCCAGAAGGTCAAGGCGCGTGATCCGGGTCCGATCGAGCCGCTCCCGGACATCAAGCAGATCAACACCTTCGTCTATGAGCCCGCCGAGCGTCGGGACCCCTTCGTGGTCGACGTGCGCGGCGGCGATCTGCCGGCCGCCGCGCCGGGCAACAGCCTTGCGCCTGACCCGCTGCGGCGCAAGGAAGAACTGGAGGGGTTCGCACTCGACGCCTTGCGGATGGTGGGCACCCTGGAACAGAACCAGACCCGGTGGGGGCTGATCCGCGGACCCAATGGTATTCTGCACCGCGTGCGCGTCGGCAACTACCTGGGGATGAACAATGGTCAGATTATCAACATCAGCGACGAAGCGATCCAATTGACCGAGATCGTGTCGGAAGGCCCCGGCGAATGGCGTGAGCGCCAAGCGACGGTCCAGCTCAGCCAGTAACCCTTGGAGGGCAAGCCGCGATGAACAGCCCAGGTCCCGTGAACGCGTGCCGGCGGCCTCGCCATGGACGACCCTACCTGGTCAGCCGGGTCGGATGGCCGGCTTGGCTGCTATTGGCCATGATGGTCATGATCACCGCGGCTCCGGCATGGGCGGTCGACCTGCGTACCGTCGAATTTGCCGCACTCCCCGGCAACCGGGTCGAGATCCAACTGGACTTCTCCGGGCCGGTCAGCGCGCCCCAGACCTTCGCGACCGAGAATCCGGCGCGCATCGCGCTGGATTTCGAAGGCGTCACCAGTAAACTCGACCGCAAAGCCATCCCGATCGGTGTTGGCGCAGTGCACAGCCTGGTGGCGGTGGAGGCCAGCAATCGCACGCGCGTCGTGGTCAATCTGAACGACTCGGTCCCCTACGAGGTCAGCGCCAACGGCAATAAGGTCACCCTGAAAATCAATACCCAGGGCGGTGACGTGGCGCCCCCGCCGCCGCCGGCCGCGGCGGTGCCCGGGGTACCGGACACGGCTCCGCCGCGACCGGCTGCCGGTTCGCGGCGCGCGGCGGCGAGCTCGGTGCCGTCGCCCGCGCGCTCCGCGGGGGCCGGCGGCGCGGTGCGTGACATCGATTTTCGGCGCGGCGACGGCGGCGAAGGACGCGTGATCATCAAACTCCCCAGTGCGCAGACCCGGGTAGCCGTGCGCGAACAGGCCAAGCATGTCTTCATCGACATCTATGACAGCACGCTCCCGCAGCGTTTATTTCGGCGTCTGGATGTAACCGACTTCGCCACCCCGGTGATCGCGGTGGAGGCGAAGCCGGACGGCCGCAACGTTCTGATCGATATCCAGACCGGCACCGATTTTGACTATCTGGCCTATCAGACTGATGACTTGTTCACCCTGGAGTTTCGCTCCCTGACGCCGGCCGAAAAAGAGCAGCTCGAGAAACAGAAAGTGGTCTACACCGGCGATCGGCTGTCGCTCAACTTCCAGGATATCGAGGTCCGCGCCGTCCTGCAGTTGCTTGCCGATTTCACCGGCCTCAATCTGGTTGCGAGCGATACAGTGCGCGGTAACATCACGCTACGCCTCAAGAACGTTCCCTGGGATCAGGCGCTGGATATCATCCTCAGGTCCAAAGGACTGGCCATGCGGCAGACCGGCAACGTCATCATGGTCGCTCCGAGCCAGGAGTTGGCGGCCCAGGAAAAGCTGGAGCTGGAGTCGCAGAAGCAGATCGAGGAACTCGCCCCGCTGCGATCTGAATTTATTCAAGTCAACTACGCCAAGGCCGCGGAACTCTCGGCTATGCTCAAGTCCGAGGGCAGCAACATGCTCTCCGAGCGCGGCAAGGTGTCGGTGGATGCCCGCACCAACACGCTCCTGGTTCAGGACACCACGGCCAAGCTTGAGGATATCCGCAAGATCGTCGGGCGTCTTGATGTCCCTGTCCGTCAGGTGATGATCGAGTCGCGCATCGTGATTGCCAACAACGATTTCTCTCGCGATCTGGGCGTGCGTTTCGGCTACACCCGTTGGCAGGAAAGCCTTAGAAAGAAGAGTTTCAATGAGGTGTCAGGCGGCATTCCCGGCGAATGGGACGGCACCGCATCCGTCCACAACGCGCGCGATCCCGCGGTGGCTGGTGTGGGGACCATGATGAGTCCCGCCGACACGGTTCCGCTGCTGGTGAGCCTGCCTGCCGTGGACCCGTCCGGAGCCATCAATTTGCTGATCGGCAAAGTCGGATCTTACCTGCTCCAACTGGAGCTCTCGGCCATGCAGCGCGAAGGCCGCGGCGAGATCATTTCCAGTCCCCGGGTCATCACCTCCGATGCCAAGCAGGCAACGATCAAGGTCGGTCAGGAGATTCCCTATCAGGAAAACGCGGGCGGCGGCGGCGGCGCCACCACCACCTCGTTCAAGGAAGCCCTGCTGCAATTGGACGTCACGCCGCAGATCACTCCGGACGATCGCATCATCATGGATCTGAAAGTCAACAAAGATAACCCGGACTTCTCGCGCGAGGTGCTCGGTGTACCCCCGATCGATACCCGTTCGGTGGAGACGACGGTCCTGGTCGACAATGGTGAGACCGTGGTCTTGGGCGGGGTCTACGAACGGAATAAGACCTTCAACAAGGAGCAGGTGCCCTGGCTTGGTGACGTCCCGGTGCTCGGGCGGCTCTTCAAGCGAGAGGCGCGGCAGGACAACAACACCGAACTCCTGATCTTCGTAACCCCAAAAATCCTGCGGGGAGACATGGTTCGCAATTGACCGGAACAATCGCCATGGGGGTGACTGTCCCGGTCAAACGAGAATCACTGCTGTGATCGTTGCTGCCGTCGGGGTCGCGACGCAGGATCTGGCGTAAATATTGCTTTAAGCAGGCGTTCACAACGCTCGCTACAGGGCCGGATGGCCGGCGACGACACCGGCGCGGCCGTGGCGCAGGCTTCCTGAATCGCCCGGCATTGCGCTTAAGCCTTGCCCATCGGGTCAAAATCTGGCATATGTGTAGAGATGATACGAGCGCAGAACATTTTCCTCGTGGGCCCCATGGGGGCCGGCAAAAGTACCGTTGGTCGACAACTCGCGGAATCCTTGTCTTACACCTTCAAGGACAGCGATCATGAGATCCAGCGGCGCACCGGCGTGGATATCTCGACCATCTTCGAATACGAGGGTGAGGAGGGGTTCCGCGCTCGAGAGCGCCAGGTGATCGAGGATCTGGTGGCGGAGGAGCGCATCGTGCTTGCCACCGGCGGCGGTGCCGTGCTCAACGCCGATACCCGGCAGAGCCTGGCCGCCCGCGGCGTGGTGATCTACCTGCACTGCACCCCGGAGCAACAGCACAGCCGGACCTCCCGCGACCGCGGTCGACCGCTGCTGCAAACCGATGATCCGCTGGAGCGGCTGCGTGAACTGATGGAAGAGCGCGACCCGCTGTATCGGCAGGTCGCGGACCTGGTCGTCTCCACCGAAAAACGCGGCACCGCCTCGGTCGTCAAAGAGATCCGCCGCCGACTCGAGTCGGAAGAGACGTAGAGCCGGCGGGTGCCGCGCCTCATCCCCCTGTGGGAGCGGCCTCCGGCCGCGACGGGGCCGCAGGATATCCAACATCGGCTCTCACCACAACGGCGCATCGCGGCCAGAGGCCGCTCCCACGGCGGGCTTTTTTAGCCGCTAAAGCGCATTCAGCCGCGCTATCCGCCGCCCTGAGTTGGCAGTTACGACAAACGAACCACCATGACAACCCTGACCGTCTCGCTCGGCGCGCGCAGCTATCCCATTTATATCGGTACCGGACTGATCGCCGATCCCGACCACTACCGCCCGCATATCCAGGGCGGTCAAGTGATGGTTGTGACCAACGAGACGGTCGCACCGCTCTATCTGGAGGCCGCGTGCGCCGCCTTGACCGGGTTGCGCGTCAGCACCCTGATCCTGCCCGACGGCGAGGTCTACAAGACGCAGGACGCGCTGAACCGCATCTATGATGCCCTTTTGGCCGAGCGTTTCAGTCGCGACTGTACCCTGATTGCCCTGGGCGGCGGCGTGATCGGCGACATGGCCGGCTTCGCCGCCGCCAGCTACCAGCGCGGGGTCGCCTTTATTCAGATCCCGACTACTCTGCTTGCTCAGGTCGACTCCTCGGTCGGTGGCAAGACCGGCATCAATCACCCGTTGGGTAAGAACATGATCGGGGCCTTCCACCAGCCCCGGGCCGTCATCGCGGACACCGCCACGCTGAACACCTTGTCCGACCGCGAGCTCTCGGCTGGCCTGGCGGAAGTGATCAAGTACGGGCTGATTCGTGACCCCGATTTTTTCGACTGGCTCGACACACATCTCATGGCTCTGCGTGACCGGGATCCGGACACCCTGGCAGAGGCGATTCGCCGCTCCTGCGAGAACAAGGCGCAGGTGGTGGCCGCGGATGAACTGGAAAACGGTGAGCGCGCGCTGCTGAATCTGGGCCATACCTTCGGGCATGCCATCGAGACCGGCACCGGCTACGGCAACTGGCTCCACGGCGAGGCGGTCGGTGTCGGCATGTGCATGGCCGCGGACCTGTCCGCACGTCTGGGCTGGCTGAGCGCCGCGGCGCTGCAAAGCACGCGCAACCTGATCGGGCGCGCCGGCCTTCCAATCGCGCCGCCGCCCGATCTCCCGGCCCAGCGTTTCCTAGAGCTCATGGCTGTGGACAAGAAGGTCCTCGACGGTCGTCTGCGTCTGGTGCTGCTGCGCGCGATCGGCGCCGCGGTCGTCACCGATCAGTTCGATCCGGCCTTGTTGCGGGCAACCCTTGGCGCGAGCGGGCCAGTCACCGACGCCGCTTTCGGAATCGTTCACGAATTGGCGAAACCAGTCCTTTAGGGTGATGCCTTTGGCGTCCCGGTCGTTGTCGTTGTTTAACCTATTTCTTACTCGTTACTGTTAGGCGATTTCCGAAGAACTTCGTGATTATAGTTCCGGCCGCGACCCGGACCAGTTCCGAGATTTCTTGACACGATTAACAAGATTTACAAGATTGAGAATAGATAAAATCTTGTAAATCTTGTTAATCCTGTCTAAGTGTATTGGCTTCGCGCTCGCCGTGCTGTTCGGAACCGCCCCCGAGTCGGTAGATTATTTCCCGGAAATTACCTTATCTCTGCCGGGTTCCCCAATCGGTGCCTGATCCTGCGGTTGCCAATCCGGTACCACGCGCGCGAGCACCCGCAGGCTGGGTTCGTCGTCGCGCGCGAACAGCGCCTCACGCAGGTCGTCCAGTGCCGCCTGCAGCAGCGACGGGCTGGGATCGGTGTCCTGCCGGACGACATGGATGCGTGGATGCGGGGTATCGGCAAAGCCCTCCGAGGCGTAGAACAATTCCTCGAATAATTTCTCTCCAGGGCGCAGGCCGATGTACTTGATCGCAATATCGCGGCCCGGTTCGCGGCCCGACAGGCGGATCATCTGCTCTGCCAGATAGCGGATCTTCACCGGCTCACCCATGTCGAGTACGAAGATCTCCCCGCCGGCACCAATCACCGCCGCTTGCATGATCAACTGGCAGGCTTCCGGGATGGTCATAAAGAAGCGTTCGATCTCCGGGTGGGTCACCGTCACCGGGCCACCCCGCTCGATCTGCTGCTGGAACCGCGGCACCACGCTCCCCGCCGACCCCAGCACATTGCCGAACCGCACGGTCATGAACCGACAGGCGGAGCGCTGATTCAAGTCCCGGCAGATCAGCTCCGCAAATCGCTTGCAGGCCCCCATGACGTTGGACGGGTTCACCGCCTTGTCGGTCGAGATCAACACGAAACGCTCGCAACCCCAGGTATCCGCCGCCGCCGCCATGATCTGCGTGCCGATGACATTGTTGTGCAATGCCGCCTGGACCTGGTCCTCCAGTAAGGGCACATGCTTGTAGGCCGCCGCATGAAAGACGATGTCCGGGCGCGTCCGCTCGAATACCAACGCGACCGCGGCGGCATTGGTCACGTTGACCAGGTACCGGCTCAGCAGCGGCGGATCGGGGCGGTCCAGCAAGTCCATCTCGATGCTGTAGAGGTTGTACTCGCTGTGATCGAGCAAGATCAGCCGCCGCGGATTGCAGCGCTTGATCTGTCGGCACAGCTCCGAGCCGATCGAGCCCCCGGCCCCGCTGACCAACACGACCCGCTCCGTCAGTCCGGCGCTGATGCCGTCCCAATCCAGGGTCACCGGGTTGCGCCCGAGCAGATCTTCGATGGAGACCGGCCGCAGATGGTTGACCGCCACCTGTCCGGCCATCAGTTCCCGGATCTGCGGTACGGTCCGGAATGGCCGCTCGGCCGCTTCACACAGATCGACCAAACGCCGCATTTCGCTCATCGACGCGCTTGGCGTCGCCAGCAGGATCACGTCGATCCCGTAGATCTCGACCACCGCCGGAATCTCGCGCGTAGTCCCGCGAATCGGTACCCCATGCACTACGCCACCCAGTCGACGCGGTTTGTCGTCCACGAAGGCCACCGGCACATAGCCGACATTGCGGTCCCGTAACAGGTCCCGTACCAGCATCTCTCCGGCCCGCCCCGCGCCGACGATCAACACCCGCTTCCCGTCGTGGAAATCCAGCCGCCGATCCTTGAGCCAGCGGTACAGCAGCCGCGGCCCCGCCAGCAGTAAAAACTGAAAGATCACGAACAGGACCGGCATCGACCGCGGGATATAGGCCATCCGGTTCAACACGAACAGCAGGAACAGCAGCAGCGTCGTCCCGACCAGCACGGCCAGTGCGATGCGCACCAGATCGTGCATCGACGCGTAGCGCCACACCCCGCGGTACAGACCAAAGGCCCAGTACACCGGTACCAGGACCAGCACGACCAGCGGCAACATCCGCACCGCCTGGTCGATGAACTCGGGTGGTACCGTGCTGAGATTGAAGCGCAGCCAGTAGGTCAATGCCCAGGCCGCCGGGATCATCAGCAAATCATGCAGAAAGACCAGCACCCGCGAGCGCGAACGCTGGAACCAATACCGCATCAAGGCGCGACTCCTGCGCGTGTCGACATCCGGGGAAACTTTTTCCATTACAGGTAAGGGACCAGTTCAGCGGGCGGCACGGGCGGAGTCTTGAGCCCAGGCAACCTGGTATCAGTCAATCAGAGGGTGCGGCGTGCAGTGATCGCCGCCATGCAGGATCGCCGATAACCGCTCGGCCCGCACACACCACCGGGCCGCTTGGCGTTTCGGAAGCAGATAATTGTAGCCGGTTTCGTCATGGTCTTTCTCCGTCAGGTTCAGCGGATATATCGACGAACACAAGCGCGCCGTCGACAGCGGGCAGTGGCCGGCCTGCCATGACGACAGCACCGTCGCCGCGCCAGGGTTCGGATGCGGCCAATGTCGCGCCCCGGCCTTGATCCCCGGCCCGGCACTCGCCGCCGTTGGGTTTCCGGAGTTTGTCCTTGACTAAACAACAGGCCGAGTGGAAGCCACAATCTCCGCCATGCTTTCGCCAAGATGCCGATAAGGCGCGAACCCTAATTCCCGACAGATTTGTCCGCCGTCATAGAGCGCCGACCCGATGAGTTTGTCGAGCACAGCGGAGTCGAATACGAAACGGCGGCCACGCATCCGCCCCAGCGCATCCCCGCCCAGCGCGGCCACGCGCAGTAGGCCAGGCGGAAGTGTCCAGCCCGGTACCCGGCGCCCCAGGGACGCCAAAATGAACTCATAGATTTGCCGTGTGCTATACGGCGTTCCATCGGTGACGACATAGGTTTGGCCCCGTGCGCGAGGGTCGAGAGTGCAGCGCAGCGCGGCTTCTACGAGGTCGTCGCGATGAACCATGGACCGCGCATTCCCCAGGTCCGGCAGTGGCGGAAACCAACCGGCCCGCACGGCTCGAATGAGTAGCTCAAGATAGCCCTTGGGGTTCGGGCCGTAGACCAGGGACGGGCGCAAGACCACCGGGTGCGGCACCGCCCCGCTTGCCAGCACTGCGTCTTCGGCCGCGCGCTTCGAGCGTCCATAAGGGGACAGGCATGCTGGCTCGAAACCAGGGTTGCTGCCGGGGCCGTCGCCTTTTCCGATAGCCTTGACGCTGCTGAAGTAGACGAACCCGCGTACCCCCTGAGCGCGTGACGCCGCGAGCAAGTCAAGCGTACTCTGGCAATTTGCCAGTCGGTATTCTTCGTCGGCGCCGGATCCCTGCGCCAACGCATGGGCCTTGCCTGCCAGGTGGAAAACGCAGTCCACGTCCGCGAGTGTCTTCAGGGGCACTGGTTCCCGGCCGAGATCAACCAAGACAGACGCATCCCAAGGCCCCGGCATAGGCCGACGCATGATCGCGCGGACATGCCAGCCGGCGACCTTGAGGCGTCGGCACAGACTTGGGCCAATAAACCCCGAGGCTCCGCTCACTAAGGCAACGTTGGTCAAAGAACCTCCAAGATGCAACAACCGTGGTCGACGATGCAATGAGTCAGGCCGATTCCGACCGCTTTCTCACGCCGCCGAAGACCCACAGCCGCATACCGATAAAGTTGACGATTAGCGCCAGCACGGAGGCTACCGCCAGTGGTATCACAGGGTAATCTCGCAGCATGGGCCAAACCATAATCTGGCCTGCGAATAGGGCCAGATTCACCGCCGCACCACCGCTTTGCACGAGAAGATACTGCGCCAGTTCGGTCGCGGTCGTGGCCCGGGATCGTACCGCTGCCTTAGCGGTGAAGACAAAGGCCCGATTCAGCGCCCAGGTCGCCAGCACCGCCCCTGCAAAGGAAAAGAGACGAGCGATATAAATATTGAGGGCCACGCCCTGCGCAAGCAGAGTCAATATCCCGGCATCGATTACAAAACCCGTCGCGCCGACGAGCGTAAAGCGACCTAAGGCGCGAAACTCAGACGGTGTCAACATGACCTCGCGCCGTATCCCAAGCGCCGGGTGCGCACCTTACTCGGCATCATACCCGACCGACTTCAACTGCAGGTAGGCCAGTCGCTTCAGTTCCCGCCGACCTTGCGTCACAGTATTCAGGATGAGTCCGCTCGCAAGCGACAAAGCGGACAACACCATCAGTCCAACGATCAGAAACGCGGTCGGAAAGCGCGGTACCAACCCGGTCTCCCAATAGGTTTGAAGCAGCGGGACGGCCAGCAGGAGACCCAACAGCGCGAAAATTCCAGCAACCGTTGCGAAGAAGCCAAACGGACGCTCGGCCTTCAACAGACGCGCGATCGTGAGCAAAATTCGCGCACCGTCTGAATAGGTATTCAGCTTGCTCGTCGATCCGGGCGGGCGCTCCTTGTAGGCGGTTGGTACCTCGTCCACCGGCAGATTCAATTCAAGGGCGTGTACTGTCAGTTCGGTCTCGATCTCAAAGCCCTGCGCCAGCGCCGGAAAGCTCTTGACGAATCGCCGGCTGAAGACCCGGTAACCAGACAGCATGTCGTTAAAGCGATGCCCGAACATCGCCCCGACCAGTGACGTCAGCATCCAGTTGCCGAAGCGGTGTCCGGTGCGATAGGCGTCCCCTGAGGTGGTCGCCCGCGCCGCGTTCACCATGTCCAAACGTTCCCGCAGCAAGCGTTCGATCAGTCGCGGCGCGGCGCCGGCGTCGTAGGTGTCATCGCCGTCCACTAAGACATAGACGTCAGCCTCGACGTCTGCAAACATGCGCTGGACGACGTGTCCTTTGCCCTGCAACGGTTGCTTGCGAACCGTTGCGCCGGCTGACCGGGCGTTCGCCGCACTGTCGTCGTTTGAGTTATTATCGTATACGTAAACAGTCGCCTGCGGCAGCGCCGACTGAAAATCCCGCACCACCGCGGCGATCGTGGTCGCCTCGTTGTAACAAGGAACCAGAACGGCGATCCGCATGTGATCGTTGGCCATTGCGTTCGTCATTGCTTCAGATCTATCCGACGGACTTAGGTGTTTCAGTATTGTATCTGTAATAAGATCAAGGGTGTTGGTTATTCCTTCCACCGCTCAACCGGCCGCGCCGCGACCTTGCGGGCAGCGACGGATGCCACAACGCCGGTCAGGGTGCCGGCGGCAGCGCTGAAGGTGGCTTGGGGAGTCGCCGCCAGTCCGACCGTCGACCGCGCCCCCAGTCGACTGCCCGAGTGAGTCCGTAAACGGCGAGTGCCAAAGAAAAGCACAAGGTCGATGCCAGCATGACCACATAGAGCGGGAAGGTCACGGTGATATAGCGTTCGATATCAAAGGTGTGAACCAGGGCCACGATCGGTGCGGTCGACAGCCAGAAACCGATGCTGACCAGCGCCGCCCAGGCCCGCGTCATCAGCAGTCGGGGCATCGTCCGACGCCCGAAAAAGCAGAGCGTTGACCCAATGAGCGTAAGTGCGACCAAGGGTATGTGAGCAGTGGTCATCCGCTTGGCAAGATCGTTGCAAAGTGTGTCCAGTGGGAGCGGATGAGGAAGTGCGTGCCCCCGGATTCGGCTGCTCCGTTCTTCGACCAGTCGCTGGACCAGCGCCAAGTCGGGCGCAAAGGTTCCCGGCAACCACGCGTGCTGTTCGTGACGATAACAGTCGTCCGCTGACCGATCGAGCAGAAAGCGCTTGAACTGTCGCAAGACCCGTCGCGCGTACAGCCCAGGCGCATCAGCGATACTTGCTGTCAGCAACTGACGATAGGTGCGCACCACGTCGTCGCTGGTCAGGCCGAAGTAGCGACGCTCCAATGCGATGCGTCGTATTGCGAGCGTATACATGCACCGGTCGCCATTGAATCCCAGGAGCGGCCAGCTCTCATCTTCTTGTACATCCTTGAGGAACTGCGCCACATCGCGCGCCGCGGTGTCGCCCAGCAGTTGCCGGGCTCGGGAATCCGGAGTCTCCAGCGCCTGGCCTATGATATCCGCATTATTACAAAATACCGTGGTTGGCCCAAACAGTCGCGCTGATGCGTCATGGTATTGCTGCGCCAGGTAGCGATCCCCGACGACGACGGCGGCTGGTAAGGCGATCATGGCCCCCCAGGTCGCGATCAAAATGGTTTTTTGAAACCGCATCCGCTGTTGCCACAAGCCCCAGGTCGCCAAGAGCAATGTCAATCCGGCCAGCGCCAACAGCGCGGGCTTCATACCAACGATCGCCGCGGCGCAGAGTCCGGCGCCAAGCGCACACGCTGCCAGGTTTGCGCGTTTCAGTCGATGGTCGAGCATGAGTTTGAGGGAGAGCCACAGGGCCGCGAGTGCCGCAATGGACGATAAGATCTCCGGTGCGACATAGAAAACCGAGGCAAGGTAAAGGGCGGAAAGCGAAAAATAGACGACCACGGCGGCTGCCGCAATCAGATGACTCATCGCGCGATTGAACGCTGTGCGTGAGTGATCGAGTGAGCGGGCCGCGAGCTGTCCCGGCAGCAGGACGATCGCATAGATCAGCGGAGCACCGAGCAGATAGGCGGCAATGTGCAATGCAATGAGGTGATCGAGGGTGCCGCCTGACCAGATCGCAGCAAAGGCAATCGCCGGATAGACAAACGGCCGCACGAGGTGGCCCCAGTCTCCTGCAAACAGCGCCGTCGCTGCCGGTGCCAGGTATGTGGAACTGTCGGGCTGTAAGTCAACCAGCCGCCAGGCGCCCCAGAGCGAATGTGCGACAAGTGCAGTGACCAGCACGGCGGTACCTAGACTGAGCAGGATCAGAAAGTGGAAAAATTGATGTGAGGTGAGGAGGGTCAGCAATTGCCGCCGCTTGTGCAAGACGATCAGGAGTGCGCAGAGTAATGCAAGTCCCTGCAACCAGGGTGCGATATTCTGAGTGATACGATAGCTGTACCTGTGGACTCCCGACGCGGGTGATATGCCATCGGTCGAGGAGAACAGCAGGAGTCGTTTCCAGTGAGAATACCGGCCGCTTCCCAGGCTTCTGATCTCATCATGCCCGGCATGCGCCTTGGGCAGCGGACGCCCGTCTTCAAGGAGTTCCAGCACTGAGCCGTTCGGCGAATCCAAATCATCGCCACGCGTCGGAGAAAAAAGACTGAACCCCGATTCCTTAGGCAGCCGGAGAATATAGGCGAAACCTTGATCATGTGTAATAGCGCCGGGATCTATGCTGGCAGTCTTCTCGGGCGCGGTGAGTTGCAACGCGATGGCCAAGAGTACCACCAGTGCCGCTGGCCGGAAGAGCAGCCGGGCCGCTCTTCTCGCAATGAAAACAAGCGAAAAAAAGGTTTGGCCGGCTTGGGTCTTTCTATCGCGACCAAACAAAGCGGTAAACAGTGTGTTGTTCATCCTGAAATCAATGGGATAGCAGGGCTGGAGAAAATGCTGATGTGCGGCGCAAGTCTCTAAGAACTGCTATCAGAGTCTTGGCGCTGCCGGTCGTGACAGCGGTCGCTGTTAGCGGTGCAACAGCAGCACGACAAGTACGATCCTGCTGTAAAGCGATGCCACCAGCGAAAATTGGATCAAGGGATGGCGGCGACCGCCGATTGTCCATAGATAGGGGGCGAGAATCGTCTCGGTGAAGTGATGACGTGCCGTCCTGACCAGCGACTTGACGGGCACATAGTTGACGCCGGTGCGGCTGTATTGAAGATTGGCATTGACGACTTCGGCAACGGTCATTCCGCGTTGGAATTGATTGCGGATACCAAGCATTGCCCACAGGCGGTACCAGATCGGGTTCGTGATCGCGCCGCCGAGCGGAACGAACGTATGCGGCTCAATCAGGCTGTAACGTGGTGGGAACGTGTGAATCGCGATCCCGCCGGGTTTCAGAACCCGTGCGATTTCTCTTAGCGCGAGATCATGATTCTGGACATGCTCGAAGACGGAATTCGAAAAAACGAAATCGAAGGTTTGGTCCTCGAAGTCCAGCCGGTAATCCGTTGCATTGACTTGGTAGTCGGGTATGTGTGCTGGTCTGCCGGTCAAGGAAAAGCGAAAAAAATCCGTATCGGTCGGGTTGCGCCGTTCGACGTAGTCAGCAATATCAAAGCCGTAAGCATCGAACCCGCAATCGCGGTAATCGTAGACGGCGCGCCCGCTTCCACAGCCGAAATCCAGGACGCGTGCGCCGGGTCGCAGGTAGATTCCCGCTGCCGCCAGCATCAGTCGGTGGAGATACACCAGGTTGCATCCAACCAGGTGGTCCGGCAGTCGTTCAATCGCCGCTCGCTGAGCACTCAATATTGCGTACTCGATGTTGCGCACTCAAGAAAAATCAACGTGCACCAGTTGCCTCCATGGCCCGCGCGTTCGGGTCTCGGGTCGTGGTGTTGCGCGCATTCGCCAGGGTGTCCGCAGCCGTGCACCTGATAGGGGCTTCGGAAAGAAGCTAACGTGCATAGCATATCATGATCTCAATCCGGAACTGGTGCTGGTGCTGATCAGCAATTCCAAATTTGGGCGGCACCGCGCGACCTCTGGTGGATGCGGCGCGCGCGACCGCCGTGCCGAGTCCCTGAGACCGAGCGGCGCGCCTTATCCACCCTACAACGGAGCTGGTTTTGTAGGGTGGATAAGCGCAGC
>NZ_CAIZIZ010000149.1 GCF_903933125.1 uncultured Lamprocystis sp.
CAAGCCCCGTAGGAGCCCGCTTGCGGGCGACGTGACCTGCCGGAATCGCGTCATTGTGCCCCCACCCGTCGCCCGCAAGCGGGCTCCTACGGGTTGGATGTTTCGCGGAAATCACCTTACGTAAGATTGTGGAGCAACAAAAAACCTTTATATTGACTCATGCTCTTATCCTAGGGGCTAAGTCCGACAGGCTGCTAGGGCCCCGCAAACATCGAAGATCGCACCCTCTGCGTCGTCGGGCGGCAGGCTTAGACTAAGTCGGGTGGGGCCATCGGCAGTCCATGACGGCAATCGGGCAGCGAGACCAGGATCGGGGACGGTCTTATGAATGCGCAACTGCATCGCTTTGCCATGCTTCTCCGCTGTCAGCCTGACGCCCAAGCCGTACGCACGCAGGCGAAGCTGTGACTTTGTGTGGGTGTCGGTCTGGGGGATCAACTGCAGTTTCACCCGCCGATCGAGTTCCGCGCGCCGGGCATTAAGGCGAAGGTATAGGTCGTAGACGTAGAGATCGTGACGACCGTTGCGGTGTGTTCTTTTCAATAAGAAGGCGGAATCCTCCTCCAGCCGCAACATGCGCCGTTCGCAGTAAGCGATGAGCCTCGGTTGGGCGACGAGACGAGCGCGCATGCCGGGGACCGGAGCGTCGTCTTGGCCCTGCACGCCCTTGGCGACGATGGCGCGCAGCGAGCTGATCGGATCCTTGGGGTCTACTTGGGCGAGCACAGCGCGCACTACGTCGCGCCGGTCCTCGCGGTCGGGCACCCGCGTGTCGGCCCGTAGGAGTCGACGCCAACTGGCATCGCGGTCCTGGTCGTCGAGCAAGCTCAATTTGCCCCCCTTTGGCAGGAGATAGTCTCCGGTGGCCAAGAGTGCCCGCTCCCACAAGAATTCCGGAAAGGGCGCGAGCCATCCCTTGTCGGTCTCAGGGAACACGGCGCAGGTGCGCGCGTACCAATCCTCAAACGACGCGCGCAACACGCCGTCCTCCGTGTTGTCCCAGTCGCACTGATCGGTTGGCGCGACACGATCCACTAACCCAGCCCAGTGCAGCAGGAACTCGATACTGCCGCGGAAGTACGGATGCGTCTCGGCGCGCTCAATCAGGGGTCGCCACCGGGGGTCGCGCAAGATCAGCAGCGCCTTCAATCGCTCCTCGCGCTGTTGTTGCTCGTTAAAGCCGGGGCGCTCGTCCAGACCACCGGCGGCGACCTGCACGAGGAAATCGGCACCGCCGGGCTGGGCGATCTCAGACAACTGCCAGGTGCGGCGCAGTGCCGGAATCAGGCGATCATGACGGTCGATGTCCGTGTTGTAGGCGAGATTGGTCAGGACGCGGATCCAATCATGAAGCGCGCTCTGCGCCGCCGCGCTGCCGAGATCGTTCGGGTTACGCAGCAGGAAGGTGCACCAGGCACAGAACACCACCCAGTCGACCAACGTGAGACCGTCGTCCTGGTTCGCGCCGCGGGCGAGCAGCACGCGCTGGAAGACGGCCGCCTCGTTCATATAGCGGGTCTGAGGTAGAAAGACGGGCGCTGCCGGGTGTCCAGCGAGTGTCTCCATCAGGCTGGCCAGTTGCTCGACGAAGCCGCGGTCCAGGCAGCCCAATTCCTTGAAGAACAGCAGCCCGGGCTCTGGCGTGGCAAGGATCTGCTTGATCTGTTCGTAGACCAGCGCGTCCTCGCTGTGGCTGACGCAGTGCACGACGGCCACGGCGCGGATGAGGTGCATGAACCGGGTGTCGATCTCAGTGGTTTCCCCGCGCTGGCGCCACATGAAATCGGTCCACGCGATGTCGAACTGTCGGCTGATAAACTGGCGCCAAGTGATGCCCTGCTCGGTTGGCCAGGGCTCGTTGGGGAATGCCTCGCCCACAAAGCGTTCGATCTCCGCCTTGAACACCTCGAACGAGGTCAGTGCCTTGCCCCGTGCGTTCATCTTTACGTACAGGTCATCCGAGAGATTGAAGTTTTCGAGCAGCAGCAGGTGGAAGGTGATGGCTGGCGAGGTCTCGCAGACGAGCCGCGACCAGGCGCCCTTGGCGGTGTGTAGGCGCTGGTGGATCGCGTCGAACATCGTGAGGCAGCCACGGACTGTCGGATCCCGGAGCCAGTTCCGGACGAACCAAACGGCATCGGTCAACCAGAGGGACAACGCTTGCGGCTCGTCGCCGAGGGCCGCCGGCGGCACCGGTGCCAACACGAGCGCATCGAAGAACTCACGCGCCGCCGGCCGTGTGCGGTAGGTAAAGCACGAACCACCGCCCGGCAGCGTCATCCACGACCGGAACTCGTCGAACGCGCCGTCCAGACAAGCCAGATACCAGTGCAGCAGGAAAAGTGTCGTCAGCCGCTGCTGTCCATCGAGCGGCTCAAGCGTCTTCGCGCGCGCGTTCCATCTGCCATAGACGAAGTCCAGATCCACAGCGGCGGTGCTCTTTGCCGTGGGGTCCAGCGCCTCGGCGAGGGCGTCGAGGAAGCGCCCGCGTACTTCGCGGCTGTGCTCATCCGAGCGCCCTTGCGCGTAGTCGCGCTGGATGACCGGAATCTCCACACGCCGGCCATCGCCGAACAGCGCGCGGAAACTGGTGTGCCCTGTCTTCATACGACCTCCTTGCGGTCCACCAGCGGCGCGAAAAATTGCTGCAAGGTAGCAGTGATTGCGTCGCTATAGGCCTTACGGTCGGCACGATCCCAAAGCATCAGTTGCGCCGCATGCGGCGAGTAGTACTTCAGGAAGACGTTGCGCGTAGCAGGAGGGATAAACTGACCCTGCTTGTCGAGATCGATGATACGCATGCGCTTCACGGGAAAGATTGCGTTCTGATAAGACCGGTTGGTGCCCAAGTCCAGCAGCGCCAGGTTGGACAGCGCGTCGTCCTCTCGCCCATCGGCCTCACCGCTGAGTGTGCGAACACGATCAAATACCGCCTTGAACGCCTGTTCTTCGGGTGAGGGCGCGGCGATCAGTGCCGCAATCTTTTTTGCGAGCGCCTCCGACTCTGCCCGATTACGCGCGGTCGCCACCGGGCTCACCACGAAGTCGCGAGCGTGCGTCAGCCAACGCCGACGATCGGCGGCGGCTATGGGTATGTATTCGGCCACCGACCGGACATGTTCGATGTCCCAGGTGTTGTTCTTGAACCCGTCGAACTGGAACCGCTGGGTGGACGCCGTCTGCTCCAGGAGGCCCGCGATATTGAACAAGAGCAAGACCGGGCGGACCGACGCCGAACCGTAGCTGAGCGCGTCGATGCGCTCGGTGATTCGCCGTGCCAGTTCAGGCGCCGTGAGGCCGTCAGCGGGAAGCTCGGCGGCGCGTGGGCCGGCAAAGCGCCGCCAGGCCAACCGCCGGAGATGTCGGTCGAATGCCGTGGCGGTGGACTTCCTGCGTTCCAGCAAGAGATCAAACAGAACCCGGGCCTCGGCCTGGCGCGACCGGGCGTCTGCCGTCTTGTCCGGGGTGACCGTGGCGACGAGAAAACCGACAAGGTGGTACAGGACGCGCTCCTCATACCAGTCTTCCAGTGTCTGAGTGAGCGTTTTGAACTCCTGCCACAAGGGCCACACCTCGTCCGGCTTGGCATCCAGCAGTGCCTGGAACGCCAGAAACGTCGCCAGCGGATCATTGGCCAGGTCGCCCTCCGTGTGCGCGCGCTTCATGCGAATGAAAACATCGAACAGGTACTCGATGCGCGTCGGCAGAGCCGAACCCTTGTTCTGCAAAAAGAACCAGTAGGCATCCTCTTGCAAGCGGCGCTCGATCAGGTCCCAGTCCTGCGGGATCTGCTGCGCGTCGCGCTGCTCCAATTGTGGTTCACGGTCAGACCGCAGCAGTTGCGCGCGGATCAGCTCGGCGCTCGTCAGCGGGATGCGGCCCACGTTCAGCCTCACGAACGCCTGTACCGGGTCCTGATGCTCGCCGAGCTCATACCAGATGACGCGCACGTTCGGCGCGTCGCCATCAGGGCCTGTGAGGCATTCCAGCAGCCGCAACCGCAGCCCGCCGTCCCGCCCGGCAAACCAGCGCTCGATGGCCTGGTAAGCCTCGTACATGTGGTGATAGTCGATGCACCGCTGGGCACCCTCGGCGGTAGGCTGGCTGAGAAACTCGGCACTGCCAGGGCGCGTTTGATAGGAAATCTCATAGCAACCGCGGCCAAATATCGCCGCAACGTTCTGCAACGCCCGGAGGATCAGGTAAATCGTGGTCAGCCGCTGTTGGCCATCGACGAGTTCCCATTCGTTCGGGCCGCGGCGGACGATGACTACCGGCTGCAGGCAATAGAAGTTCGTCGGGTCGGTCCGTCGCGACGCCAACTGGAACGCGGCCAGATCGTCCAGCAGCGCCTCAACCTGTCGCGCCGTCCAGCGATAGCCACGCTGGTAGGATGGGACAAAGAACTTGTCCTTCAGGAGATCAAAGATCGAACGGAGTTGCAGCGTCGATGTGGCCGTCATGTCCAGGATAAGTCCGATTTGATGGGTTGTTAACAGGGCGATTCCTGGCCCGTGCCGATGCTCACCTGCTACGGCGACACACTCATTCACGAGACCGCGGGCGGTCATCAGGATGTGCCGCCGCGCCCCTCAATGCAGCACCGCGTCCAGGCTGTCGGCGGTGAGGATGCGCTCGGACCAGGAGAGCACGGGTGGCATCGCCGACGATTGCTCGCGCTATTTTCCCCCGCCACTATCCGTCCGGATAGCCCTCAAGGCAATACGGATTGAGAAACTGCCGCTGCCATAACGCCTGTCGCTCGGTCGTGCCAAGCTCGGCCTCGTCGCAAACGGTTAGCCACTGGCGACTGACAACATCGCACTGGTGGTCGATCAAGGCGCGGGCCTGCGCGGCGCCGAGCCCAAAGGCGGGTGCCGCGGCGAGGCAGGTGCCAAGCCGGCTGTCGCGCCGCTCGCCCGTCAACAGCATCGCTTGGCTCGCCTCCCCGCCGGTGCGCACCTGCGGGCAGATGTCGTAGGCCGGGGTGAGCCGATAGGTGCGGCCGTCCCAGAAGGCGGCGTGGTTACGTGCATGGTCATCGGTGTTGCCGCACAGGACATTGAAGACCATGCGGCCGTAAAGCTCGGCGAGGGTCGCGCGCGCATCGGCAAAGTCCCGGCGGATAAGGTGGGCCAGGTCCTCATAGCTGGCATAGCGCGCCTCCATTTCGCGCAGTCCGAGCAGCGTTAGCGCGGACAGCATGGCGCGCCGCTGCCAGCCGTCGCCCTGGCGCACGCGGTCGAAACGCTCAATCAGGAGCACCTCGCGGCCCAGCGAGCGGGTCAGCGCGACCGGGGCGATGTCCAGACCCGCCAGGCTGGCCAGACGCATGGCGAGATATTCCGCCTTGACCACGTTGTGAACGTCAGTGCTGGTAGAGAACTTGGCGATGTACTTGCGGGTGCCGCTGGTCAGCAGCGCCTTGGGGCGGGCGCCGCCGACCGAGGTGCCATGCTGGAGGGCCAGACTCAGGGCCGGGGACAGGGGTTCACCGCGCTCCAAGTGCAGGGCCGCATCCAGCAACGCGTCCAGACTGGCCTCGGTGGATGCGCGCGGCTGGTAGTCGGATGGCGAAGCCTGGAAATCCAGGGCGCCGATCCGGTCGGAACCCGACTCCAACAGGTAGGTCAGTTCGTCGAACTCGACCAGCGCGGCGTCCTGGCCGCGGCGTCCGGTCAGCCGATTGATGATGACGCGGCGTCCCCAGGCATCGGGCGCCGCGTCGCGCAGACAGGCGTGGAGGTCGTCGTCGCGGCGGCGCTGCCCGCCCGGTTGCAGCGGCAGTTCGTCCGGGAAGAGGCTGATCGCAGCGTCGCGCCGCAGGTAGGATCGCCCATAGGTGAAGCCATAGCCGCCCCGCGCATCCCGGCTCAGCACGCCCGCGACCACCGGCGCGAGCGCCCCCGGCAGCCAGACCCAGACATAGGCCCGATTGGCGTGGATCCCGCGCTCAGAAGTCATCGTCCACGGGCTCCGTGGCCGGACGACGGACCCGGGAGGGCAGCAGCGTCAGCTTTTCCTGTTGGCGGAACAGCTCCCGTTCCAGTTCCCGCGGCGATTCCTGTCCGAACAGCGGGATATCCACCAAGGCGGCGGCCTCGAAATAGGTGCCGATGGCCACGCCCGGCTCGCCGCGGGTGATCCGTCGGACGGTGATGGTCCCCACGCCGATCCGCTGCGCAAGCGCGTCCCGTGACCAGCCCTTGCGGATCCGGCCTTCCTCGATCAGACCGCCCAGGAGGCGCAGGGCCTGGCGGGCGGCGGGAGAGAGCATGCGGGGACTGAGAGGCACTGGTTATTAAAGCAACGGTTAGGGCGTTAACTGATCATATAATAGATGCGCGCCACGTTCAGCACGATGAGTCCGGCGTCTCTGCCCCCGTTATGGCTGCGTGCTGGCGCGGCTTCCAGCCCGACTTCGCCGGCTTCTGGCTCCTGCGCTTCTGCGCTTCTGCGCTTCTGCGTGGGAGCACGTGCTGACGCTCTGCGTTCAGCGCCAAGACCGGACGCTAAGCGCCCGCCTGGCATTCCCACGCCGGAGAGATTGTGAAAGCCCGTAGCCCGTAGGTTGGGGTGAGGAACGAACCCCAACATTTCCAGGTGTCGCGGATGGCGCATCGTTGGGCTTCGTTCCTCGGCCCAACCTACGGCGGTCCGCTTTTCACCCGGGGTCGGCAAGGTCTCCCAGCCACCTGCGCGACCTACTGTCCGAGGCCCTGCGCGCCGACCCGAGCGATCCCCAGGCCCCGCCCCCGCCGCTGGGCTTCCTGCAACCCGCCCTGCACCTGGTCGACGACCGGCTGATCACCGCTCTCGGCGCTCGGCCCGCAGGCCCTGGCCCGCGATCCGGGCCTGGCGCTGAAGCTCCGCCACCGGGGTCATCTGCCGGCCTTGATCATCGTTGTGCGACACGAAGTCGCGTAAGTGAATGTTCTACAAGAAGTCGCTAGGAGGCGGCCTGATAGAACCGACGGTTTCTCCCGTCGTAGCCTAGGAGCACATGCGGGACTGGTAACGGTCCGGTGTG
>NZ_CAIZIZ010000150.1 GCF_903933125.1 uncultured Lamprocystis sp.
GGGTGGGCGGTTAGCTCCTCCTGCCCTACATCTTGTGTAGCCGCCAATCGTAACCATGGATGAGATTTTTCTCGGGAACCTGGTCGGTCCTGGCGATCTGTTCAAGTAAACGGCGAAAGACGAGCCCGCGGCTGCGAGATGTGCGGCGATTAAAGCGGAAGGTGAATTTGTTCATCCGACACCGAACGCAGCGCGCGAGCCATGGTTGCTCGTCGCATCCACCGCCTTGGCCGCTTGGGCGCCTCAGAAGGTGGCGAAGCTCTATCGCCAGCGGATGCAAATAGAAGAGAGCGTCCGCGATATGAAGAGCCAACACTTCGGCGAGGGACTGGAATGCAGCCGCTCGGATGGCGTCGGTCGCTTTACCGTGCTGGTATTGATTGCCTCGCTGGCGGCGTTTCTATTATGGCTGCTCGGTACGGCTGCCGAACGTTTGGAATTACACCAGCGGCTGCGTCCCGGCTCTCGCAAGCGCCGCGCCTATTCGCGGCTGTTCCTCGCCCGCCTATTATTGGTGCTCGACAGCTATCGCCACCTGCTGGAAGAGTTGTTCGCGACCGTGGGCGACGCCAGCGAATGGGTAGCAACCGACCACGACGCATTGCTAGGAGCCTGACGCAGAACGGCGAAATTGTGGGGATACCTCAGGGTCTGTCCCCTATTGCCGCCGGCCCAGACCGGCCTCAGCGGCTGCCAATCCGCCAACGGCTGCTTCGTCGCCAGTGTCGCCACGACGGTCGCCGGCACCCGCATGATCGGCAATCCCTTCCGTTTCGCCGTCGACCCGAGCGATCCGACCTATGAGGATCTTTTCACAACCGCTGAGGCGTCCCCGCCCTGGTGACCGCCGGCTCTGGCTCCTGGCTCACACATCAGCCTCGCCATCACGGTTGGTCAGCGCCGAGGTTACCCGCCGCGCCGAGCGGCAGGCGGATCGTGAATTCAGCGCCTTGGTCCCGGTTGCGGGCGCTGATGCGCCCGTCCAGCTTGGTCTCAACCAATCGCCGTGCCAGCCCCAGACCGATGCCGATTCCGGAGCCGCGATCCGGGCGCGTGATGAGATCGAAGAGACGCGCGATGGGCTGCACCCGGATCCCACCGGCATTGTCGGCCACCGTCGTCCATAGCTCATCGCCCGCAACGGCCATCTCGATCCGGATCAGCGGATCGGTTACCGCGCGCTCCCGTAGTATCACCGCCGCGTTCTCGATCACGATCAGCAGGACATGGGCAAAGGCGTGGGGATAGCCATGCAGGACCAGGTCGGGCAATAGTGCACGTTCGATCCGCAGGGCGCTACCCACGGCCATGGGGGTCAGCAGGGTCACCGCCAGTTCGATCTGCTCGGCGGGACGGTAGGAGACCCGGTCCTGATCCTGGCCATAAAAGCGGTAGACATCTTCGATCGTCCGCGCCATGAAGCCGACGGTCCGGCGCAGTTCCGCGACTGCCCCTGGCAGCGCGGCCTCGCGTTCGGCGGCCGGCCGCTCGAGCAACGCCTCAAGGGTCATCAAGCGGTTACCGGCATGGATGACCGGACGCTTGAGCTGATGCAACACGCCAGAGAGCATCTGACCGACCGAGAGGAACCTGGAGTGTTCCAACAGTAGCCGCTCGCTGGCCTCGCGCGCCTGCCGCAACAGCCAGGTGCGATTGCCGAGCGCGAATGAGAGCAGCAGGGCCTCCAGGATGAACCCGATGAAGAGCGCCCGCACCGTGAGGTCATTACGCGGCAGGAGACCCTGGATCTGCATGGAAAAGACCAGCACTCCGATCAACGGGGCGCTGACGGCAAGCAGGTAGAAGCGAGCCGGCCGAAATCCGGATCGCAGCACCACGAACCCCACCGTCACCTGTAGTAGGATCAGTGTGTGCAGCAGGACATAGGTGACTCGAGCCGCTTCCCAACGATAACCCATCACGACCATCAGGATGACGCTCAGCGGGGCCACGAGCAACGCCCGCAGGAGCCGGTCATGGCGCGGTGCGCTCTGCCGGCTGGCGAGGAAGGCGCGCGAGAAGTTGATCATCGCCGCGAGCATCAGCAGCGGGAAGACCGGGAAATACGGCATGAGCGCGCCGACGGTCCCGGGCGCGACGAAGCGCGCCAGGCCGACATAGGGGTCCACCCCCAGGTAGAGCACCAGCGTCACGGCGTAGAGGAGATAGTAGAGGTAGTGCCGATCGCCAATCGCGGCATAGAGCAAGAGGTTATAGAGAAGGATGGCCACCAGGCTCCCCAGGCCCAGGCCGAGGAAGAGCAGGAGTTCCATGCCAGTGCGCTGCCAGGCGGCCTCGGTCAGCAGCGTCACCCGAAACTGCAGCAGGTAGGGTGAGCGGACGGCGATCAGCAGCGGGCGCGCGTCGTCATAGTCCGCGGGCAGGCGGAAGACCGGACTGACGAAGCGTTCCTGCGCCCCCGTCGTGGCGTACTGCCAGCCGCCGCGCAAGATGCGCAGGGCGGCACCATCCTGCCCCCGGACGGGGGCGTAGAGGGTGACCGACTCCAGGCTGCCGTTGTTGAGGAGGAGATAGGTCGATCCGCCGTCCGGCCAGGGCTTGATCAGGGCCCGAATCCACAGCGTCCCGCGCGTCAGCAAGGTGCCAAAGGAGGCCCCTCGCTGCGGCCCGAAGGGGACCCGGCCCGCACCGATGGCCGCCAGGTCCAGGGTACCCCCGACATCGAGATAGACCTCGGCAGTGCCGGCGAGCGGCACGGACGACTGCCCGGCCGAGGGTCCGACAGGTTCCAGCGCGGCGACCGACCCGGTCATCGCCAGGACGCCGACGCCCAGCCACAACACGAGCCGTCGGGCCCAGAACCCGCACCGAAGGTGGCCGCCCGCCGCGCTGGGGACCTTCCTAGGGCGCATCCTGTCGTAGCCGATAGCCGACCCCGTACCGATTCACGATCATGTCCGAACCGATCTTCTGGCGCAGCCGCAGGAACAGATTTTTCAGGGCGGCGTCGCTGCCCTGGTCGAACTCCGCGAACAGCGCAGCCAGCAGCCGTCCCTTGCTCAACCATTGATCGCGATGGGCCACCAGCAGATCGAGCAGGACCTTCTCCCGGGCGGTCAGGGTGATTGCATCCCCCGCGCGCCGCAGACTGCCGTCGGCGATGGAATAGGTGGTATTGGGGGCCAGGCGTACAAACAGTTGCCCCTCGGCATAAAGCGCCTCGGCGCAGCGCTCGAGGCTGTCCTTGAGCTGGGCCCAGGCGAGCGGCTTGACCAGGTAATCCACCAGGTTCAGCCGGGTCGCCACCAGCAGATCGGCGGTCTCGGTGAAGGCGCTGAGCAGCAGGATCGGCACCCGCCGATCCAGCCGACGGATCGCACTGGCCAGTTCCAGACC
>NZ_CAIZIZ010000151.1 GCF_903933125.1 uncultured Lamprocystis sp.
GCCGACCGCATGGACCCGGCCTTTCTGCGGCGCTTCCTGCTGCCGGTCGCCTTCGTCACCCCGCCGCGCTCGGTGCGCCGCCGGATGGTCGAGCGCCATCTGGGCGACCGCGACCTGCCATCCGCCCTGCTCGATGAACTCGCCGCCGACGCGGTGCTGGCCCCGGCCCAATTCGGCGCGGCCCGGCGCCTGCTGGACCTACACCCGCAGGCCCCGGCCGAGCAGACGGTACGCGACGGGGTGGCGGCGGTGCGCACCCTGCTGTACGGGGCACCCAGACCCCGGCAGCGCACCCCGGCGACCCGCTTCGACGTGGCCTTTCTCAACCTGGCCGGCGGGATCAGCCCGAGCGCCATCGCCCGCGCCCTGGCCGCGCAGGGCCGCGGCAGCCTGTGCTTCTATGGCCCGCCCGGCACCGGCAAGACCGTCTTTGCCGAGGTCCTGGCCGAGGCGCTGGACCGCGAACTGGTGGCGCGCCAGGCGTCGGACCTGATCTCGCCATATGTCGGCCAGACCGAGCAGAACCTGGCGCGATTGTTCCGCGAGTGCGACCCGGCCCATTCGGTCCTGTTGCTCGACGAGGTTGACAGCTTTCTGGCGGATCGGCGGGCAGCCCGGCACAGTTGGGAGCGCACCCAGGTCAATGAGCTGTTGCAGCAGATGGAGCGCTATCCCGGCATCTTCATTGCCGCGACCAATCTGATGGCTGGCATTGATGCGGCGGCCCTGCGGCGGTTCGACTTCAAGCTCAATTTCCGGGCATTGAACCCGGCGCAACGACTCGCGCTCTTCGCGCGCGAGGCGCTGGGCGATACCACCGCGGCCGTCGCGCCGGACCTGGCACGCTATCTGGAGACGCTCCAGGGAGTGACCGCGGGCGACTTCGCCAACGTCTGCCGCCAGCGCAGCCTGCTCGGGGAGACGCTGACGCCGGAACAATTCCTGCGGCGGCTGGCGGCGGAGTGTCGATTGAAACAGGTGGATGGGCGGGAGGCGGCATAGCGACCGTCCATCATTCCACTGGCCGCGCCGAAACCCGGAAACCAACCGGTCGAGGCTGCGGCCGGTTCGGTCGACCGTCGGGCCGACGTCCAAACCGGCCCGGCGGCGCCGAGGCCCTGCGGTCAGCGTTACGCGGTCCAATCTGACTGCTACACTTAGCCAATCTCTGTTAGCTAGGCATCAAGAAGCCCCATGATCCAGGTCAATATCCACGAGGCCAAGACCCAACTGTCCAAGATCATCGACCAGGCATGCCGTGGCGAGGAAGTCGTGATCGCCAAGGCCGGGACACCCGTCGTGCGCCTCACCCCCATCGCGCCCCGCCCCAGCCGCCGGCAATTCGGTGCGTTGAGCGGCAAGGCTCCGGTCGACCAGCGTTTCTTCGAGCCTTTGCCGGAGGATGAACTGCGTGCCTGGGAATTAGCAACCTGAATAAGGCCGGAAAGAGCAACAACATAAAGGAGTTGATGGTCTACATATCCTGGCAACCAAGAAGACAAAGAATCATATTCCGGAACTATTATGGCAACAGGTGTTGGTAATGCTGATAATATCGAGGCGCCATTTAATAACCGGACGCGCCTTAATGCAATTTTTCTAGCATAGTCTATACTTAGAGTTAGGTTTTGGATTACGAGGAGAGTCGATCATGAGTAACGAATGGCTTAA
>NZ_CAIZIZ010000152.1 GCF_903933125.1 uncultured Lamprocystis sp.
CGCCGACCCAGACCCCCGATGAAGCCGCCGCCGCCGACAGCGGGCGAAGACCAAGCGCGCCTTGAAGGCGGCCGGTTGGACTGCGGCCGAGGTTGCGGCCGAGTTGGTCGCCTTGGAGTCCGTCCAGACCTGAGCGGTACCGCCGCCTGATCCCCGCTGAGCGCGTAACGGGTTCGCTGGCCTTCGGTGCCTTGGCCCGTGTGGTTCTGGCGACCGCCAAGCTTCCCGAGGAACACGGGGGCGGCTGCATCCTGGTGCGGGCGAAGTCCAACCTTGGCCCTGACGCGGGCGGGTTCGGCTACCACCTCGACCTTACCGCGCTTGCCGAGTATCCGGGGATCTCTGCAACGCGGGTTATCTGGGGCGAGGTCCTGGAGGGGAGCGCGCGGGACTTGCTGAGTCGAGCGGATGCCCGCGCGAACCCGGACGAGCAGAGCGCCCTAGAAGACGCCAAGGGGTTCTTGTTGGCGATGCTCGCGGACGGGCCGGTAGCGGCGAAGCAGATCAAGCAGGAGGCGAGCGAGGCGGGGCACGCTGAGCGAACCCTGAAGCGGGCGAAGTCAGCACTAGGGATTATCGCCAGCAAAGGCGGGCTCTTGGAACACTGGGCGTGGTCGCTCGCCGAAGGGGGCCAAAGGTCAAACCAAGAACCCCCTTGGCCCCCTTCGGGATGCACTGAAAATCCTTTACGTAATCAGTGACTCACGAACGCAACAATGACGCCAAAGGCGCGAAGGGGGCCAAACTCAGAGTTTGGCCCCCTTCGGCTGTTACACCGTCAACCCTGCGCTAAAGGATACACGGAAGTGAACTATTTAGACCGCTTGCACGAGACCAAAAAAAATCTGGAAAGGCCGGGTCGCCCTACTGACAAAACTGACAATACCCCCCACGGGGCGAGTTTTGGCAGTTTTGTCAGTACCCCAACCGGCCCTTCTCAGAATTTCAACGGGCATCGGATCGACCCCACCGCCGACACCCAGGCCCGCCGCGGCTGGCTGACCGGAGCCGAGGCGATTGATCGGGACCGCCTATCGGGCACAGGAATTGCGCCTACCGCCAGACAAGGACTTGGTAGAACGAAGCAGACCCCATGCCCGATAGGGGTTGCCTATCGACCGGCGCGCACACGAACCGCGAACCCACTACTCTGCGGACGGCGCCTTGTCGCTCGCCACCGACGAGACCCCACGCGCGCGGGGCTGACCGAGGGGAAATTGCGGGGGAGCCCCCACAATTTGACCGGCCCCCGCGCGGGGCTGACTCGCTTTTGAAACGCGGGAAAACCGCGTCCGGACCTGGATCCACAACCTCGCGGAGCCCGAGATCGAGGCCCTACCGCTGAGCGGCCCACCCAGGGCACGCCGACGGTTCGCCTTGGTGTCCATGCCAAGGTCCGGGGCAACCTCCCAGGGGCACGCGGACGGCTCGCCCTCGCCGACCGGTGACGATGTGACGGTTGTGACGGTTGTGACGGTGGATTCAGCCGTGGACTTGCGGGAGCGCAATATTTCCGACGCCGCCGACACCGGGGCCAAATCTGGCCCAGCACCACCCCGCGTTACCGAAAATTGCTTACACCTGCGCTTACACGAACGCCGGGCAAACAAAAAGGGCTTACTGATTTCTCTGTAAGCCCTTGTTTTATTTGGTAGCGGGGGCAGGATTTGAACCTACGACCTTCGGGTTATGAGCCCGACGAGCTGCCAGACTGCTCCACCCCGCATCTGAGACGCCTACTATAGCGAAACTCACCCAGTGCTGCAACTTTTTTTTCGCGATACGCGCTACAAGGTCTTCAGATACTCAACCAGTGCCAGCCGTTGTTCGACCGACAGGGCATCGCCAAACGCATGTCCCCGGTTGCCGTATCCTTTGCCGGTGGTGTCGTAGATGCGATTGCGCTCGTCCCAACTCATGGCCGCGGCCTTGCCCGCGGTCAGGACCTCATGATCCCACCCGACCTGCACGCGGTCGTAGATCGGTTGGTCCCCGGCGGTCCGCTTGAAGCGCCAGTAAGTCGGCCGCGCGCGGCTGTCGAGCAGGGCCGCCAGGGTCGGCACCGAGTCATTGTGCAGATAGGGCGCGGTGGCCCATACCCCATCCAATGGCGGCGCCGCATAGCCCAGGGCCGGGGCGGCCTGGGACAAGGCGCCATAGAAGGACTGCTGGAACCAGGCGCGAAAGCGGGCGGAGTCGGCATAGCCGGCTCGCGCCAACGCTGGATCTGTCCCCACCTTGCCCAGAGCAATCACCTGATTTGGGTAGCGCCAATCCTCACCATAGGTCCCATGGCAGCGCTTGCAGTGCGACTGGAAGACCGGGTAACCCCGTTCAGCCAGCGACCGATCGATGGGATAGGGATACTTGGGCGACGGTAGCTCGGCCAGGTAGGCGCGTACATCCGGCGCCCAGGCGTCGATCGCCTCGGCTTGCGCACCCGTGTCGGTACAGATCGATGCGACCAGCATCATGAAACGCGCATGATCCCCGCGCCCTTCCCCGCTGTAGAACAACGCGTGCTTCTTGCGCAGCGTCCACCAGGGCGGCACGGCGACCGGCAGAGGTTGCCTGGGCGGCGGTTCGATCAGCGGCCGCTCCGACCAGGCCAGGGTCGCGGGATCGCGATGCGCCATGAGCGCGGCGGTCAGATTGCCGGCCGAGTTCACGCCGATGGTGTCGGTCATCATATAGTCGGAGAGCGTGCCGATGCGGTCCGCCCAGCGCCGCCACTCGGCCCGCGCGGCCCGGCCCTTTACATACGACCCGGCGGACTCAACCGCGACCAGCGGGTCCTGAGTCATGTCCAGGAAGGCATTCCCCAAACCCATGACCAGTTGACCGTCAAAGGTCGCGGCATGACAGGTGAGACAGTTGGAGGTGACCAACTCGACCCCGGAAGCCGACTGGTACGCGGTCAGCATATAGGGCAATGCCGCATTGCGCCCGGCGCGCCCCGGAAATTGGGGGCCGCTCTCCCGCTTGGCGGAGCCGATCGCCTTCACATAACCGCTGTAAGGGAAGCCGCAGGTCACCACCGCGCGGTTGAGCAGCGCGTCGTAGCCCTTAGCCGGGTCACCCGGACGTTGCGGGTAGGCGGGCACCGGACCCACCGCGGACCGATAGACGGTTTGCCCCGCAACCGACGCGGTTTCAGGGTCGCCCGAATCACAACCGACGAGAACCAAAGCCGCCAGCAGCACGGCTGGCCGCCACTGCCGGGGGCCTGGGCCGCCGGCGGACCTGGTTGCGGCCGCATCGCAATAGCCCTGGGGCGCGGGCCAGCCGCGGTCAATCGCTTGCATCCGCGTAACGCTGCGACAGCTCCGGCATCAGCGGATCAGCCCTGCCCCCCGGCCTTACGATACTCGGCCAGCGCCTGCGGCAGATGCGCCTTGAGTTGAGCAATGCGTTTCGCATCCAGCGGGTGCGTGCTCAGAAACTCCAGCGAACCGCCGCCGCCCTGGCGACTGTTGTAGGCTTGAAAGCGCTGCCAGAAGGCGACCGCCTCGCGCGGATCATATCCGGCACGGGCCATGTACAGCAGACCGATGCGGTCCGCTTCGGACTCCTGGGTCCGCGAATAGGGCAGCAGCACCCCCACCTGACCAACCACGCCATAGGCCTGCATCGCCAGATCCTGCGTCCCTCCCCCGTAGCCGGAGGCGCCCAGCGCCGCGGACAGGATCGCACCACCCACCTGCATCGCCATGCCTTGTGACATCCGCTCAGCACCGTGACGCGCGCTGACATGGGCGATCTCATGCGCCACCACGGTCGCCAGACCCGTCTCGTCCCGCGTGATGGGCAGGATGCCGGTATTGACTCCAACCTTGCCGCCGGGCAAGGCGAAGGCGTTAGGCGCCTTGTCCTCGAACAAGACAAACTCCCAGCGGGCGTTCGGCACCTTCGCCACCCGCGCGATCCGACGACCGACGCTTTGGAGTTGCGCATTCGCCTGCCGGTCCCGCGAGATCGGCGTCTCGCGCTTGGTCTTCTCGAATGCGCTCAAACCCAGTTGCGCCTCCTGGGCCGAGTCGATCATCAACAACTGTCGCCGCCCGGTCTCGGGGGCCGAGGCGCAACCCTGAAGCAGCAGGACCGTCACCAGGAGTGCGGCACCGCGAAGAGGACTGTACTTGAACATGGTTACTGGACTCCGGGACCCGATGGACTGACCCGACTGATGATCTTAGGTGATTTCCGGAACATCCTGTAGCGGTTCCGCCCGCCGCCGCTGCCCCGGACAGCGGCCGGAGTGGCGTCGCCGGCCGCCGGCCAGGCGCCGATCGCGCGACGATCGGAGTACGCTGGAGTACACTGTCAGTCCGGAATTCAGACCTGGGTCCGCTACGGCCACGCGCCGGTCGACTCCTGGGAGTCCCTGGGATTCCTTGGGAATTATTGAGGAGTATCCAGACCATGTTGCACATCCCACTCGATTCGATCTGCTATATCATCGCCAAGGCCCGCGAGTTCCAGGCCAAAGAGGAGGTGGTGATCCCGGAGACGCCGTCCAGTCCCACGGAGGACTGGGCACTGCAAGTGCTGGCAGACCACAGTGGCGACTACACGCTCACCGAACTCATCGAGTCCATCGGCCAGATGAACCAGCGGCAGCGGGCGGAGCTGGTCGCGCTGATGTGGGTCGGACGCGGCGACTACGCGATCGAGGACTGGGAGAGTGCCGTCGACGACGCCATCGGCGACTACTCGGTGCGGGCCGCCGCTTACCTGCTCGCCCACCCCATGGTCTCGGACGACCTCGAAGAGGGGCTGATCGCCCACGGCTATTCCTGCCAGGATTGACCCGGAGACCGGTGCTGAACGCCTGATGCAGGTCGATCAGGCGATTTCAGGCCCGGTTGCGCGCCGTGTCCGGCAGCACGATATTCAGCTCCAACACCTCGTGGGTCTCTTCCTGCTCGTAATTGACCGAGACCGCATTCATATCCACATCCACATACTTGCGAATGACTTCCAGAATCTCCCGCTGGAGATTAGGCAGATAGGACGGGCGATGGCGCTCCGCCCGGTCATGGGCGACCAGGATCTGCAGCCGTTCCTTGGCCATGTTCGCCGAGCCCTTGGGCTGAGAGCTGCGGAAATAGTCAAGAAGACCCATGGCTTATCCTCCGAACAAGCGGCTGAAGAAGCCCTTTTTCTCCGCGTTGACAAAACGGTGCGGCAGGTCTTCCCCGAGGTACCGACCCACCGCGTCACCATAGGCCAAGCCCGCGTCACTCTCCCGGTCCAGGATCACCGGGACGCCGGCGTTGGAGGCATTGAGCACCGCCTTGGACTCGGGGATCACACCCAACAGATTGAGCGACAGGATATCCTGCACGTCCTTGACGCTCAGCATCTCGCCATTGTCGACCCGCGCCGCGTCATAGCGGGTCAGCAGCAGGAATTCGCGGATCGGCTCCTCATTGGCCTCGGCGCGCCTGGATTTGCTGGCGAGGATGCCGAGCATCCGGTCCGAATCACGTACCGACGAGACCTCCGGATTGGTCACCACGACCGCATCATCCGCGTAGTACATGGCCATGGTGGCACCATGCTCGATGCCGGCCGGCGAGTCGCAGACGATGAAGTCGAAGCCCTGAGACAGTTCATCGAGCACCCGCCCGACCCCCTCCTTGGTCAGGGCATCCTTGTCGCGGGTTTGGGAAGCGGGCAACACATACAGATTGTCGCAGCGCTTGTCGCGGATCAGGGCCTGATTGAGATTGGCCTCATGGTTGATCACGTTGACGAAGTCGTAGACCACTCGCCGCTCGCAACCCATGATCAGATCCAGGTTACGCAGTCCCACGTCGAAGTCGATGACGGCGGTGCGGCTGCCCCGCTGGGCCAGACCCATGGCGAGGGCGGCGGCGGTAGTCGTCTTGCCGACCCCGCCTTTGCCCGACGTGATTACGATAATTCTCGCCAAGTTACGAATCTCCTCTTCGGGTAATGCGGGGACCGGCCGGACCGGTGGCCCGCCGTATGCGCGTCAAATCTTCTCGATCCGCAGAATCTTCTGGTCCAGGTAAACTTGCACCGGCACGCCGCGCAGGTCGGCGGGGATGTTCTCACTGACGCGATAGTGACCAGCCACCGAGACCAACTCGGCCTGGAGGTCAGAGCAGAAAATCCGTGCCTCGGTGTTGCCCCGGGCGCCCGCCAGCGCGCGTCCGCGCAGAGGGCCGTAACAATGAATGTTGCCATCGGCCATCACCTCGGCACCTGAACTCACAGAGGCAATCACGGACAGGTCGCCTCCGGCCGCGTAGACGCGTTGCCCCGAGCGCACCGGCCGGGTGACCAACGTGCCGTTGATCGTACTCCCATGGCCAGGGTCTTGCCCCCCGGCACCAGAGTCCGCGCCGCCGCCGACGGGCTGATTGGCCGTTCCGCCGGCAGGTTTGGCCGAGCGGATGAATGCATCGCCCAGGATGGCCAGCTCCATCCCCTCCGCCGCGACGTTTTGCGCCTTGGTCCCGCCACGCACGCCAAATGGGATCATCCCGTAACCGCGCAGCAGGCCGACCAGCATGGGGAACTCGACATCCCCGGCACCATCCGGATAGACCGTCAAGTCGATCACGACCGGGGTATTGCGAAAGAAGTCCGGCGCCTGCTCGACCTTGACCCCGAGCTGTTCGGCGACCGCCTCCATATTGCCGTCCAACAGACGGATGATCGGCAGGGTGAAACCCGCCGCTTTGAGTTCGAATGCGGGGGATGCCTCGCCCCCTGACGATCTGGAATTCACTGCCATGGATCTGGGCACGGAGGTCGATGACCCCCTCGCTCTCCTGTTCTGGTCGGCGTCGGTTGAAGTCCGGTCTGGGCCAGGCTGGCCGCATTTGGGACGAAGCGGCAGCCGAAGCGACGGCGCTGGTAGGATCGCAATGCTAACCGCTTAGCCGGCAACGGGATAGTACCGATGCGCCCACAGGCACAAAGTTTCTTCGCCTCATCCGGGCGGCCACTGCAGCGGGCGTCCGCCCAGAAGGTGTAAATGGAGATGAAACACGGTCTGCCCCCCCGCCGCTTTGCAGTTGACGACTGTGCGGTAGCCGCTGTCGGCGATCCCGACCTGCCGCGCCACCGCGGCCGCGGCCAGGAACAGCTTGCCGATCAACTCAGCATCTTCCGGTTGCGCGTGATCGAGCGTCGGAATCGACTTGCGCGGGATGATGAGGATATGCACCGGCGCCTGCGGGCTGATATCCCGAAACGCGACGCAGTCCGCGTCCTCGTAGATCAGGTCGGCGGGGATCTCACCCCGGGCAATTTTGCCGAAGATGGTGTCGGTCATTGATCAGATGATCTCCGTGTGAGTGAGACTTGGTTAACGTTGAGCAGCCGGCCGCTTGTGCCGGAACGACGATCAAAACCCGTATCGCTGTTCGCTGCACGCTGGCCGCGCGGCTCACAGCCCGCGCCGTCCGGAGAACGCCAGTGCCAGGGTGCCGCCGTCCACATGCTCCAACTCGCCGCCCAACGGGACCCCGTGCGCGATCCGCGTCACCTTGACGTCGATCCCACGGGCGGATTCGGCGATATACTGGGCGGTGACGCTGCCTTCCACCGTGGGGCTGATGGCCAGAATCACTTCTTTGATCTCGCCCTCGCGTAACCGCGCCTCCAAGTCATCCAGCCCCAGTTCCTCGGGGCCGATCCCGCTCAACGGGGAGAGCCGACCACCAAGCACATAATAGAGGCCGCGGTAATCGGTGGCCTGCTCGATGGCGACGATCTCCGCGGGCTGCTCGACCACGCACAACACACCGGGATCGCGGTTCGGGTTGGAACAGAGACCGCACAGCGCGTGTTCACTCAAAGTCCGGCAGCGACCGCAGCGCTGGATACGGCTCATGGCCTCCGCCATGATCCGCGCCAGCCGGCTGCCGCCCTCCCGATCGCGTTCCAACAGGTGAAAGGCGATGCGTTGCGCCGATTTGGGACCGACCCCCGGCTGACAGCGTAGGGCGTCGATCAGTTGATTGAGCAGGGTACGCTCGGCCATGGTCGTGCCCGGTGATCAGATCAGGTTGGGTGGATCGGCTGGGATCACGCGCCGGCGCCTAGAACGGCAGCTTGAAGCCCGGGGGCAACGGCAAGCCGGCGGTCAGTTCCGCCATGTTTTCCTTTGCCTTCTCAGCGACACGCTGCCCCGCGCCATTGAAGGCCGCGGCGATCAGGTCCTCCAGCATTTCTTTGTCGTCACTCATCAGCGCAGGGTCGATCTCCACCCGCTTGACCTCGTATTTGCCGTTCAGGGTGATCTTGACCATGCCGCCGCCGGACTCACCGACCACCTCCTCCTGTGCCAGCCGCTCCTGGGCCTGTTTCATATCCTCTTGCATCTTCTGGGCCTTCTTCATGAGATCGCCGAGTCCCATCTTCACAATCGTACCTCCAGCAGTGGCGGTGGCAGCCCTGCGGCCAGATCGCCGGGTTCACGTAAAAAAGACCAGTCAGTCGAGGGGCTCGATCGAACCCGGCACCCACTGGCCGTCGAATTGATCACGCAGACGCGTCGCCGCCGGGTCGGCGGCCAGCGCCGTCTGAGCTGACTGCACGCGTTCGTCCTGTTCGCGCGTACGCCGCTGCGCCGGGGTCTCGTCATTGGGCCTGACGACCTGAATCTCCAGTCGTAGCGGACCGCCCAGGACGGACTCCAGCGCGGCGCGCAGGCGCTCCTCCGTGCCCGGCGAGCGCAGTTGCTCGGCGGTCGGGTCCAGGTTCAGGGTCAGTCGACCCTCACCCAACCCGATGAATCCGCAGTGGTGGGCCAGCTGGCTGGCGATACCGCCGACCCCCAGTCGGTCCACCAGTGCGTGCCAGTCGGCCGTGCAGGCCAGCGGCGCCGGCCCCAGGGCTGGATTCACCGGCCGCGCCGCCGACCGGGGGCCGCCCCGATCGCCCGGCGGCTGGATCACCGGCTCATCGGCGGCTGCTGGACTGACCGAACCGGCCGCGGGAGATGCGCCAGGCGCCGGGGCCCGAGACGGCCCGGCCGGACGTGCCGGCGCCGCGGCCGGGCGCACCGCGCCCTCGGCGGGTCGGAAGGCCAGGGCCCGCAGCAGGACCATCTCCAGTCCCGCGCGCGGGTCCGGAGCCAAGGCCAGATCCGGCTGACCGGTCAGTGCGACCTGGTAGTAGAGCTGCAGGTCGGCCGGATCGAGGCGATCGGCCAAATCCGCGATCCGCGCACGCTCCGGGTCATCCGCCGGAACTGTTCCCGGCACCTGCTGGAACAGGGCCAGGCGATGCAGCAGGCCGATCAACTCGCGAAGCACCTCGCTGAAATCGGGGGTCAGGGCGCCGAACCGATCCACCTCGGCCAGCACCCGCTCGCCGTCGGCGTCGGCCAGGGCCTCCAGCAGGTTGAAGGCCAGATCGCCGCCCACGCTCCCGAGCATGGCGCGCACCTCAGTCTCGATCACCCGGCCGCCGCCGTAGGCGATCGCCTGATCGAGCAGACTCAAGCCATCGCGCATACTGCCGTCAGCGGCCCGTGCCAGGAGCGCGAGCGCGCCGGTCTCGAACGCGAGACCCTCGGTCTCCAGCACGAACTGCAGACGGGCGCGAATCTCCTCGGGCAGCAGCCGCCGCAGATTGAACTGGAGACAGCGCGACAGCACCGTCGCCGGTACCTTCTGCGGGTCCGTGGTGGCGAGGAGGAACTTCACATGGGGCGGCGGCTCCTCCAGGGTCTTCAACAGCGCGTTGAAACTACTGTTGGAGAACATGTGCACCTCGTCGATGAGATACACCTTGTAGCGGCCGCAGGCCGGCGCGTAAGGAACATTCTCAAGCAGTTCGCGGGTTTGATCCACTTTGGTGCGGGAGGCCGCATCCACTTCCAGCAGGTCGACGAAGCGCCCCCCATCGACCTCCCGACAGGACGCACAGACCCCGCAGGGCGTCGAACTCACACCCTGTTCGCAGTTGAGCGCCTTGGAGAGAATGCGCGCCAGGGTGGTCTTGCCGACCCCGCGGGTGCCGGTAAACAAATAGGCGTGGTGAAGTTGATCCCGATCCAGCGCGTTGCTTAGCGCGCGCACCACATGCTGCTGCCCCACCATGTCGGCAAACGACTTGGGGCGCCATTTACGGGCGAGCACCTGATAGGTCATGCGCGGTGGGACTATAGCCGGGTTGAGCGGTGATTGGGACGCAGTTTAACCGATGCGTGACCGGCCCGTACCGCGGGGACAGTGATCCAGCGCCGCGACAGCACGGCAACCAGTGAGCGCCGATCCGTCGGGACCAGCAATGGCGCAACGCACATGAGGGGCGGCGGCCTGCGCCAGCCACACCCCGGCGCCCGCTTCCACCGCTGCGGCTGCTCCCTTCCAGGCCTGACCGGGTTCACGGTTTTGCGTCGCGGGGGGACCGACGCCGACCACCATTGATCAAGCGCGCGGACCGCCGAGTTCGGACCGAGTCTGCGGGTTACCCCGCGCTCGGCACGCAGAGTAACAAAGACCACGCACCATGACAAACCGGATGCTCGCGAAGCTCCGGCAGCAAGTCCTCGAAGGCCGCACGTTCGAAACTGCACACCTGACCACGGCGATCCTGGGCCGCGCGGGTTGCGCTCCGCCGCGTGCCCCCCCACCTTGCGGCTATCTTCCCGGAACCTCATCCCCGTCATGCTGCGAAAACTCCTCCCTTTCCTGATTCTGGCCTTAGGTATTGGCGGTTTCGTCGCTCTGAAGGCGACCCGTCCCCAGCCCGAGCCGGTGGTGCCCCAGGAGCGGGTGTGGCGGGTGGAGACGGTGACCGTGACCCCCGCGGTGCACAGTCCGGTGCTCAATCTGTTTGGTCGGGTGGAAGCGCCGGACCGCGTGCGGGCCGCCGCCCCGGTGGCTGGCCGATTGCTGGAAGTGCGGGTGCGCGACGGCGATCTGGTCGCCCAGGGCGACCTCCTCGCACGGCTGGACCCGGCGGATTTGGAACCGCGACTGGCCCAGGCGCGCGCCGAGTTGACCAGAGAACAGCTGCGGCTCACCCACGACCGCCAGGCACTGGAGCAGGAACGCGCCCTGCTGGGCCTGGCCGAGGCGGCCTTGGGACGGTCGGAGAAGGTCCAGTCCCGGAAGCTCGGCACCGCCAGCGACGTGGATTTGGCGCGCGAGCAACTGGCGCGCACCCGGCTGGCCGTGACCTTACGCGAGCAGGCGATTGCCGAGCACCCGGCGCGGCTGGCGGCGCTCGAGGCCAAGCTGGCCGAGGCCGAACGCGATGCCGCCCGCGCGCAGATCCAGGCGCCATTCGACGCCCGCATCGGTACGGTCGAGGCGGGCGCCGGGGATCAACTGCAACCTAACCAGACCATCCTCACGCTCTACCCGGTGGATGGCCTGTATCTGCGCGCCAAGATTCCGGGCAGCCGCGGCGAAGAACTGCGCGCCGCGCTTGAAGCCGGTCAGCGCCTGACCGCCCGCGCCAACCACGCGGGCCGGCCCTTCTCGGCGGTCCTGGCGCGTCTCGCCGGCGAGGCGGACGCCCGTGGGGTGGATGCCCTATTGAAAGTGGAACCCGGTTCCGACCTGCCGCTGGGGGCCTTCGTCGATCTGGTTCTCCAGCGCCCGGCCATGCCGGACACCATTGCCCTGCCCTTCGCCGCCCTCAACGGCGGGTCGCGGGTCTTCGCGGTCAACGAGGGACGGCTGCAGGGGATCATGGTCGAGCGAGTCGGTGAAGTCATGGAGCACGGGGCCAGCGAGGTCCTGGTCCGCGCCGCGGGTCTGGGTCCCGGCACCAGGGTGATGATCACCCATCTGCCGAACGCGGTGGACGGACTCAAGGTCCAGGAAGTGCCGGAGCGCAAGACCGCTGCCGCCCAGCCCCAGACCGGCAGCGCGACCGCTGATCGCGCGGAGCAGATGCGATGAAGCGCGGTCTGATCACCGTCTTCGCACGCCACAAACTGCTCGCCAACCTGCTGACCGTGTTGGTGTTCGCACTGGGCGCGATCGCCCTGACCCGGATGAACATCCAGTTCTTCCCGAACTTCGCACTGGACATCATTTCGGTCCGGGTGGTGTGGAGCGGAGCCTCCGCCGAGGATGTCGAGAACGGCATCATCATCCCGTTCGAGGAGCGTCTGAAGACGGTCGATGGGCTGAAGAAGATGACCTCGACCGCGACCCAGGGCATCGCCAACCTGTCCCTGGAACTCAAGGAGAATACCGACGCCCTGCTCGCCCTGGATCAGGTGCGACAGCGCGTGGACGAATTCCGCAACCTGCCCAAGGACGCCGAAACCCCACAGGTCAGCCGCGTTTCGCGCTATGAACCGGTGGCGCGCGTCCTGGTGTCGGGGCCCAGCCTGGCCGACCTGCGTCCCTGGGTCCGCCAGTTCGAGCGCGAACTCCTGGCGCGCGGCATCGATCGGGTCGACATCTCCGGTCTGCCGGAGGAACGCATCGCCATCGAGGTCCCCGGCCGGACGCTGGAGACGCTGGGGCTGTCGCTGGACGGCATCGGCCAGCAGGTCGGCCGCCTCGCCCAGGATCTGCCTTCCGGCCTCGCCGGCGAGGCGGACGGGGCACGCGAACTGCGCGGTCTGGAGCAGCGCCGCGACCCACTGGCCTTCGAGGATCTCAATATCGCCAGCGACGACCGGGGTCTGGTGCGCCTGGGCGATGTCGCGACCATCGTACGTGAGGCCCGCCCCGCGGCCCTGACCCTCACCGAGGTGGAGACCGAACGCGCCCGCTCCCATGGCGCCGTCACGGTGGAACTGCTGATCCAGCGCGCCGAATCCGGCCACTCGCTCCGCGCCGCCGAACGCTTCAACGCCTGGCTCAAAGACACGCGCCCGACGCTGCCGCCGTCGATTCAGCTCACGGTCTTCGACGAGTCCTGGCAGCTCATCCGCGACCGTATCGACCTGCTGGTCGACAACGGCCTGCAGGGCTTTACCCTGGTGCTGATTCTGCTGTTCATCTTTCTGCCCGGCCGCGTCGCGCTCTGGGTGGCGATGGGCATCCCCACGGCATATCTGCTGGCGCTGACCCTGCTGTGGGCCTTCGGCGGCACCATCAACATGATGAGTCTGTTCGCGCTGCTGCTCACCCTGGGCGTGATCGACGACGATGCCATCGTGATTGGCGAATACGCCGAGTCGCGCTACCGCATGGGCCTGCCCCCGGCGGAGGCCGCCATCGCCGGTGCCAAACGGATGTTCTGGCCGGTGGTCGGCTCGGCCCTGACCACCATCGCCGCCTTCCTGCCGCTGATGTTAGTTGGCGGGATCATGGGTAACATCCTGGGGGACATCCCGTTCGTCGCCATCATGGTGCTGATGGCCTCGCTGATGGAAGTCTTCCTGATCATGCCGGCGCATCTGCGCTCGGCCTTCAGCCATCAGGTGCAGCAAGTGACCCCGCGCTGGCGCAAGCGCGTGGATGCCGGGTTTGATTACTTCCGCGACCACCTGTATCGACCGGTGGTGGTAGCGTCACTGCGCTGGCGCTGGACCACGGTCAGCACGGTGGCGGTGCTGATGATCCTGTCGGTCGGGCTGCTGGCGGGCGGGCGCATCGCCTTCGTCTTCTTCCCCACGCCGGAAGCGCAGATCGTCTTCGCCAATGCCACCTTTGTCGCCGGGACCCCGCGCGACCAAAGCGCCGCGTTCCTGCGGGAGATGGAGGAGGGCCTGCGCGCGGCCGAGCGCGAACTGGGCGGCGGCCTGGTCGAGGCGGCGGTCGCGCGCCTGGGCGCCACCGTGGCGGTGGATGTGGGTGCCGGGGCGCGCGGCGATCAGCTCGCCTCGCTCCTGGTCCAGTTGGTCCCGTCGGAGGACCGCACGGTGCGCAACGAGACCCTTCTGGCCAAGTGGCGCGCGCAACTCAAGGTTCCGGCCGGCATTGAAAGCCTGGTCATTTCCTCGCGCCGCTCCGGCCCGCCCGGCCGGGACCTCACGGTGCGGCTCATCGGCGACGACGCCCACCAGCTCAAGTCCGCCGCCCTGGACCTGGCCCAGGGGCTGGAAACCGTCCCCGGCGTGTCGGACATGGTGGACGACATGCCATTCGGCCGCGAGCAACTGATCTACCGGGTCTCCCCCGCCGGTCAGTCACTGGGCGTCACCACGGAACTGTTGGGCCGGCAATTGCGCGCCGCCTTCGACGGCTATCTCGCGCAACTGGTGCAGGTCGGTCAGGACGAATTGGAGGTGCGGGTGCTGCTGCCGCGGCATGAGCGCACCCGCCTGGACGCCCTGGAGCAATTGAACATCCGCGTGCCGAGCGGCGCGTTCGTGCCGCTGGATACGGTGGCCGACTGGGAGAGCCGACGCGGCTTCGAGGCCCTACGCCATGCCAACGGCCGCCTGGCGGTCGAGGTTTCGGCCGACATCAACCGTGCACTCAACACCCCGGATGGGGTCAATCAGGCGCTGGAACGCGACCTGCTGCCGGATTTGGTGGAACGTTACGGGATCAGCTACAGCTTCGAGGGCCGCGCCGCCGATCAGCGCGAGACCCTTGGAGACATGCGGCTGGGACTCTACATCGGCCTCGGGCTGATCTATCTTATCCTGGCCGCGGTCTTCTCCTCCTGGGGCTGGCCCTTGGTGGTGATGACCGCCATCCCGCTGGGCCTGATCGGCGCCATCTTCGGCCACTGGATTCTGGGCATCGACCTGACCCTGCTGTCGATGTTCGGCCTTTTCGGTCTGGCCGGCATCGTGGTGAATAACGCCATCATCCTGGTCAGCATGTATCAGGAACTGCGCACCACCGGTCTGGACGTCGACCGGGCCCTGGAAGAAGCCGCCTGCTCGCGCCTGCGCGCCATGCTGCTGACCTCGGCCACCACCGTCGTGGGCCTGGGTCCGCTGATTTTCGAGACCAGCCTCCAGGCGCAGTTTCTCATTCCGATGGCGGTCTCGCTCGCCTTCGGCATCACCTTCGCCACCGTGTTGGTATTAATCTTCACCCCGGCACTGCTCTCCCTGCACGAGTCGGCGCATGACCGCATCACCCGGTGGTTCGCCCCGCGGCCAACGCCGGAGGCCCAGGCAGAAGGAGCCTGACACTGCCCCCGATCCGCCAGCCCGATCAACACGCCTGAGCACGCAGGCCCCAGCAACCCGGACGCCCCATGCTGCAGATCATCCGCTCAAACCGCGTCGAGTCGCTCCTGGACCAGCTTGCGTATCGGCTCCGCGACGCGCCGCTGGCCTCGGCCTTCACACCCGAACTCGTGGTGACACCCAGCCCGGCCATGGCGCGCTGGGTCAACCTGGGCTTGGCGCGAGAATTGGGGGTGGCGGCGAACCTGCAGTACCCCTTGCCGGCGTCCTTCGTGTGGGGCCTTTCCGCCGCGTTACTCGACGACCTGCCGGAAACCGACCCCCTCGCCCTGGATCGCATGGCCTGGAAGGTCTTCGCCTTGTTGCCGACCTTGGTGCCGGAGTTGGCCTTCGCGCCGCTGCTGCACTATCTGGGGCAGGACACCCAGGGTCTGAAGCGCTGGCAGTTGGCGAGCCGGATCGCGGACGTCTTCGACCGCTATCAGCTCTACCGGCCGGAGCTGATTCGCCGTTGGGGTCATGGCGATGAGGATGACTGGCAGGCCCTGTTGTGGCGTCGATTGACGGCGGGGGTGGAGCAGGGACACCGGGTCGCGGTGATCGACCGGCTGCTGGAGACCCTCGCCGGGTGCGGACCCTTCGCCGGGCTGCCGGAGCGGGTCAGCCTGTTTGCAATCTCCAGCCTACCGCCGCTGCTGGTGGAGGTCATCCACGCGCTGGCGGAGCACACCACGGTGGAGATCTATATCCATGCGCCGACCGACGCCTTCTGGGCCGACCTGATATCGCAAAAAGAACTGGCGCGCAAACGCTTGGAGCAGCCGGACGAGGCCGACCTGTGGGAGGTCGGGAACAGCCTCCTGGCATCCTGGGGTCGTCAGGGTCAGGCCTTGCAGGATCTGCTGCTGTCCCACGAGACGAACCTGCACGAAGTCGACGCTTTTTCCGAACCCCTCACCCAGCGCGATCCCGCGGACCATCCCCCGACCGAACCCCTCCTGGCCCGCCTGCAGCGGGATATCTTCACCCTGCGACCGATTGCGGCCCATGAGGAACGGGAGGCGATCGATCCGGACGCGTCAGTCCAGGTGCACCTGTGTCACAGCCCCCTGCGGGAGTGCCAGGTGCTGCACGATCAGCTCCTCGCCATGCTCGACGCGGATCCGGACCTGCGCCCGGAGGACATCCTGGTGATGGTGCCGGAGATCAGCGGCTATGCCCCCTACATCGAGGCGGTGTTCGCTCAGGATGGTGCGCGCGAGCGCCCCTACCTGCCTTGGAATCTCTCGGACACGTCAATCAAGGATGAGCACCCGCTGGTCCTGATCTTCCTGCAATTGCTGGCGCTGCCCGACAGCCGCTTCTGCCGCTCGGAAATCCTGTCCTATCTGGACGTGCCCGAACTGGCCGAGCACTTCAAGCTCGACAGCGCGTCAGTGGCGCAGATCAAGACCTGGCTGGCGGAGGCCAACCTGTGCTGGGGACTGGACGGGAACCACAAACGGCGATTGGATCTGCCCGCCGCGGAGGAGAACACCTGGGCCCAGGCGGAGCAGCGCCTGTTCGGCGGCTATGCGTTGGGGGCGGGTGACCTGTTCGACGGCATCGCCCCCATCGGCGGCATTGAGGGGGCCAAGGCCGAGGTGCTCGGTCGTTTCTGGCGCCTGTTGTCCCGACTGGCCGACACGGCGGACCGGTTGGCGGCCCCACGCACCGCCGCGGCTTGGCAGACCTGCATCGGCGGCTTGCTCGGCGACTTCTTCGGCGAACGCGACGATGAGGCCGGCCGGGTCCAGCGCATCCGCGACGCGCTGGCGGACCTGGCCGAGCAAGCGGGCGAGCTGGAGGAAACCCTGTCCCCACCCCTGGTCCGGACCTGGCTTCAGCAGCGCCTGGGGGCGGAGAGCGGACATGGGCGCTATTTCAGCGGCGGCGTGACCATTTGCGGCATGCGCCCCATGCGCAGTCTGCCGTTCAAGACCATCTGCATTCTGGGGCTGCACGATTTGGCCTTTCCGCGACGCGACCGATTGGCCGAATTCGACCTGATGCGCAAGAACTGGCGGCCAGGCGACCCCCGCAAGGCCGACGAGGACCGCTACCTGTTCCTGGAGACCCTGCTGTGCGCGCGCCGCTGTCTGTATCTCAGCTATGTCGGGCGCGACATTCGCAAGAATATGGAACGGCAGCCATCCGTGCTGGTGCGTGAATTGCTGGACTATATCGACCAGCAGTACCGGGTCACCGGCGGCGAACCACAGCACACCCTCAGTCAACGGTTGACCCAGGTCCACCCCTTGCAGCCGTTCAGCCCGCGCGCCTTCGCGGCGGGCCGCGGAGGCTACGATGGCTACTGGTGCGACGTGGCCCAGGCCATGCAGCGGCCAGTCGATCCGACCCCTGGGAACGCAACGGTGGAGTCGGCGGGCTGGACCTGGACACGCCTGCCCCAGGCCCCGGAGCGGATGCGGGAGGTCACGCTGATCCAACTGGAGCGCTTCGTGCGCCACCCCGTCAAACACTTCGTCAACAGCCGACTCCAGGTGTATCTGGGTGAGGATGCGCCCACGGACGACGCGGAACCCTTCGCAGTCGCCGGCTTGCCGAGCTTCGGCCTGAAACAACGACTGGTGGATGATCACCTGCAAGGTCTGACCCCCTCGGCGCGGCGGCTCAGTGCCGAGGGTGCGCTGCCACACGGCGGTTTCGCCGAGTTGGTCTTCGCGGAGCAGGAGGCGACGGTTGCCGCCCTGATCGCGCAGTTGCATGACTACCGCGGGCAGCGCCCAGCACAGGTGGCAGTCGACCTGGTGCTCGATGCGATCACGGATGGGACAGACGATGACCCAGGTCCGCGCCGACTGAGCGGCCAGATCAAAGGAATCTACCCGGACCTGGGTCTGCTGCGCTGGAAGCCCAGTGGCCTCAAGGGTGCGGACATCCTGGGCCTGTGGCTGAATCATCTGGCCTGGTGCGCAAGCGCGGATCCGGGCGCCAAGCGCAGCACCCTCTACACTACGGGCAAACGCTTCGTTATCCACGATGCGCTGCCACCGGAGGCGGCGCGCGCGGCCCTGCGGGATTATCTCAACTGGTATTGGGAGGGCGTCCATCGACCCCTCTTGGTCTTGCCCAAGGCGAGCTATGCCTTCGCACGCACGCGCCTGGAAGGCGGTCGGGGCGATCCCCTCACCGCCGCCTACAGCGCATGGAACGGCAACAGCTTCAACCAGATCCCCGGCGACCAGGACGATGCCTACATCCAGTTGGTCAGGCGGGGCCTGGCGGCCGACCCACTCACCAGCGAGGCCTTCGCCCAATTGGCCGGGGCCTTCTATGACCAGGCACTGACCTGCGGAGCGCTGCTGTGAGTTATCTTCCGCTCGACACCCCCGCCGTGCTCGCGTTCCCGCTGACCGGTATCCAGCTCATTGAGGCCAGTGCCGGCACCGGTAAGACGTACACCATCGCCAACCTTTATCTGCGTCATATCGTGGCGGGGCGAGCGGTCGGTGAGGTGCTCGTGGTCACCTTTACCAAGGCTGCGACTGACGAACTGCGCGGACGCATCCGCGCCCGGCTATTCGAAGCGCTGGAGTGCCTGGAGCATGGCCGCCAGACCGCGGATGCCTTTCTGACGGCCCTGCTCGCGGCGATCCGCGACCAAGGACAGGAGGTGCTGACGGTCAAACGCCTGCGACTCGCGGTCCGGGCCATGGACGAGTCCGCCATCTTCACCATTCACAGCTTCTGCCAGCGGGCACTGACCGAGTTCGCTTTCAACAGCGGTCAACAGTTCGAGATGGAGGTGCTGACGGATGATCGGGAGTTATGGGATCAGGCCGTGGCGGACTGGTGGCGGCGCACCGGCTACCCGCTCGACCCGGCACGGTTGCGGCTCTTCAGCACCGGCCTGGGAAGCCTGGAGGCCTTCCGAAGTCTCTTGGTGCCGCTCCTGGGTGCCCAGGAACGGCAACTGATCCCCGATGTCGGCCCCCTGGAGGCCGTGCTCGATCGTTTTGATGCCATGGTGCCGCGCCTGACATCACTTGCAACCCGGTGGCGAGCGGAATGCCACGAGCTGACGGAGACGTTGCTGGAGTCCAAAGGGCTGAGCCGGGCCCAGACGAGCCCCTATTGCGTCGCCAATCTGCAGTCGGCGCTCGCCGTCATCGACGACTATTTCGCGGCGGAACTGGTCCTGCCGCCGCCGGACGCCTTCGCGGTGCTGACGCCGGAAACCATCACCGCGCACCGGCTGCGAAAGCCGGATCCAAACCTTGAGGCTCCGTTCTTCGCCGACTGCGGCCAGGTCTGGCAGGCGCTAAAAACGCTGAGGCGCGACCTGCGTGCCGCCGCCTTGGCCGATGCGGCCGCGTTCGCCACGACCAGAGTCAGGCGAGCCAAGCAACAGGCCCAGGTGCTTTCCTTCGACGACTTGCTGACCGAGATGTACCAGGCCCTCCAGCGGCCGGGCGACGCCTTGGCCGACTCCATCCGGCAGCAGTTCCCGGTCGCCATGATCGACGAGTTCCAGGACACGGACCCGGTGCAGTACGGGATCTTCCGCCGGCTCTACCTTGGTCAGCCCGAGCTCGGCCTGATCATGATCGGCGACCCCAAACAGGCCATCTATAGCTTCCGGGGCGGCGACATCTTTACCTACATGCAGGCCAAGGCGGACCTGGGCAGCGGCAGCATCTACACGCTGACGACCAACTGGCGATCCACCCCCAAAATCATCAACGCCGTCAATACGCTCTTTTGCCGGCGGGCCCAGGACGCCTTCGTCTACGGTGACACCATCCCGTTCGTGCCGATCGACCCGGCGGACAAGGAACACCGATTCTTGCTTGACGGGAACGAACCGCAGCCCGCCCTGACCCTCTGGACCCTGCCGGAAGAGCGCACGGCGAAGGGCGAGGCGAAACCGCTGTCGAAGGAGTCGGCACGCACGCGCTGTCATCAGGCGGTCGCCGCCGAGATCGCCCGCCTGATTGAGGGCGGCCGAGCCGGCCGCACCTGCCTGGGAACGCGGCCGCTGGAACCCAAGGACATTGCCGTGCTGGTACGAACCGGCTACGAGGCGGCGGAGCTGCGCCGCGCCTTGGCGGCACTGGGTGTCAACGCGGTCTCCGTGGAGCGGGAAGGGGTGTTCAAATCCGCCGAAGCGCCGGCCCTGGAGACACTGCTCCAGGCGGTACTCAACCCGCGTGACCGGGACCTGGCGCGTCTGGCCCTGACCTCTGCGCTGCTCGGCAAGGACTACGTGGAAGTCGAACGGGTCACCCACAGCGAGGACGATTGGGTGGCCTGGGTGGACCAGTTGCTCCAGTTCCACCAGACGTGGCAGCGCAAGGGTTTCATGGCCATGTTCCAGCAATTGCTGCACGGCCTGGACATTGCCCGCGCATTGAGCCGCGACGCACTGGCCGAGCGACGACTCACCAACCTGCTGCATTTAGGCGAACTGCTCCAACAAGCCTCCAAGGCCCATGCCGGGATGGACGCCCTGCTCACCTGGTATCGCCAACAGCAGAACGCGTCCGCGACCGATGAGACGGAGCTGCGCCTGGAGAGCGACGAGGCACTGGTGCAGATCGTCACCATCCACGCCAGCAAGGGGTTGGAGTATCCGGTCGTGTTCGTGCCCTATCTGTGGGGCTGTAAGCTCCGCAACCTGGACGGACTGCTCGGCTTTCATCAAGATCAAGTGGCCTGTCTCGACGCCGGATCGGACGACATCCAATCCCACCTGCTACTGGCCGAACAGGAGCGCCTGGCCGAGGACGTGCGCGTCGCCTATGTCGCCCTGACCCGTGCGGCGTCGGCGCTCTATCTGATCTGGGGCCGCGCCGGCTCGCGGGACGGACACGCCGGCCAGACCGCACTGGGCTACCTGTTGCACCCCCACCAGCAGCGCGACCGACTCGGGACCGAGCGGCCGGACGCCTTCGCCGGACTCGCGGACCTCCAACCGGACCTACGGGCCCTGGCCACCGCGGCGAGCGGCGACATCCTGCTCACACCACTCCCGGAACCGGCGGACAGCGGCCCCGGCGTACCAGCAGCGGCGGCCCCGCCCGCGCTCGCCCCGCGGCCCTTCGCCGGGCGGATCGCGAACGACTGGCGCGTCACCAGTTTCTCCGCGCTGACCCGTGATGTGCATTCCGGTCCGTCCGCACCACGCGACCAGTCGGCCGACGACTGCGCACTCGGCTTCCCGGCAGGCACCGAGGTCGGCTCCTACCTGCACCTGCTGCTCGAAAAGCTGGACTTCCGTACCGATAGCCCCTGGGGCGACATCGAGCAGCAAGTGCTGCGTCACAGCGCCCAGATCGCACCCCGCTTCAATCTGGACCATACACGCTGGGGCCAGGATGCGGCGACCTGGCTGGCGCAGGTGATCCGCACCCCGCTGGACGCGACTGGCCTGAGCCTGGCCCAACTCGGACCAGGGCAGCGGCTCAACGAACTGGAGTTCGACTTCGCCACCTATCCGGTCAATATCGCCGCACTCAACCGGTTGCTCGACCAGGCGGCAGGGCAGCCGCTGCCGCCCTTGGCGGTCGACACCTTCCAGGGTCTGGTCACCGGCGTCATTGACCTGGTCTTCGAACATCAGGGACGGTTTTACATCGCGGACTACAAGAGTAACTTTCTCGGCGGCCAGCTCGCTGATTACAGCGCGGACCGGCTGCGCGCCACCATGGTCGAGCGCCGGTACGACCTGCAATACCTGCTCTACACCCTGGCGCTGCACCGCTACCTGCGCCAGCGGCTGGCGGACTACGACTACGAGAGGCACTTCGGCGGGGTCTATTACCTGTTTCTACGCGGTATGCGGCCACCCACCGGCGCCCGCTTCGGGGTCTATCACACCCGGCCCGACCTCCATCTGGTGGAGACCCTGGACCGCCGGATTTTCCACTGCGATCCTGGGGATGCGCGATGACCGATGCACTGTACGCCCTGATGGAGGCCGGCCGCCTCTCGCCGCTGAGCTACTATTTCGCCCGCTTCGTCGCTCGCCGCAGCGGTGTCGACGAGGGCTCCGTGCTGGCGCAAAGCGCGGCCCTGGCGAGCATGCGTAACCTGCAAGGGGACGTGTGCGTGGACCTGGCCCGTTACGCGCAACAGCCGCTGTTCGACGCGTCCGGTGAAGCGTTGGCCACCATCCCGCGCGGACCAGACCTGGATACCTGGCTGCACACCCTGGCGCATGCCGACTGGGTGGGTGTGGCGAATGCGCACACGCGACTCGATACGCCCGATCGACCGGCACCGATCGCCCCGCTGATTCTGGACGGCCAGCGACTCTACCTAGGCCAATACTGGCGGTTCGAACAGCAGGTCGCGCGCGCGCTGCGCCAACGCATGACGCTGATCGACAACCTGGATTGGCCGCGGCTGGCCGTGGGGCTGGCGCGCCTGTTTCCCCCAAACCATGACGAGGTCATCCCCGCCGCGGTCGACTGGCAGCGGGTCGCTGCCGCCATCGCGGTCAGTCGGCACTTCGCCGTGATCTCGGGCGGACCGGGCACCGGCAAGACGACTACCGTGGTCAAGGTGCTCGCCCTGCTGTTGGAACAGGATCCGACGCTGCGCATCGCATTGGCCGCGCCCACCGGCAAAGCGGCAGCACGCCTCACCGAGGCAGTACGCGGCGGTAAAGGGCGGGTCGATGCCGATCCGCACCTGCTGTTGCGGGTGCCGGAGGAAGCAAGCACCATCCATCGACTCTTGGGCCTCGGATTCGATAACCGCGCCCGTCACCACCGGGACAATCCGCTCTTGATCGACTGCCTGGTGGTGGACGAGGCATCCATGATCGACCTCCCACTCATGGCGCGCCTGCTGGATGCCATGCCGGAACGGGCGCGCATCATCCTGCTGGGCGACCGCGACCAGTTGGCTTCCGTGGAGGCCGGAAACGTGCTCGGCGACATCACCGGCCACGGTCAGGAGATCCGCTACTCACCCGAGCAGGTGCGCTTGCTGGATCAGGTCGAGGCGGCATCTGCGGATCGGCTCCCCGGCGGCGGACAACCGCACTGCGCCAGTGACGCCGTCGGCCTGCTGCGCGTCAGCCACCGCTTCAAAGCGGACAGCGGCATCGGCGCCTTATCCCGCGCGGTGAACACCGGGCAGGGCGAGACCGCGCTGGACTTGTTCGCGGATCCCCGGTTCACTGACATCACCTGGCTGGAGGCAGGAGCCGAAGGACTCCACCCCGGCTGCGTCGACTGGGCCGTCCAGCGTTATGCCGACTATCTACGTCAGGACACCGTGGTCGGGGCGCTGCGGGCGTTCGAGCAAACGCGCATCCTGGCGGCCCTGCACCAGGGCCCGTTCGGCGTGGATGAGATCAACCGACTCATCGAGCGGCGACTCCAATCACAGGGTTTGATTCAGGGCGGGGACGAGTACCAGGGCAAACCCGTCATGGTCACCACCAACGACTATGAGGTCGGTCTTTTCAACGGCGACATCGGCCTGCTGTGGCGGGACGAGAACGGCGTACTTCGGGCCTGCTTCCTGCTCACCGACGACCAGGTGCGCAGCGTCTCGGTCCGACACCTGCCGGACCACCGCTGTGCCTATGCCTTGACGGTACACAAGAGCCAAGGCTCTGAATTCGCAGAGGTCCTGCTCGTCCTGCCGTTCGAGCGCAGCCAGGTCGTCACCCGCGAACTAATCTACACCGGGATCACCCGCGCCAAACAGCGGGTCAGCATCCAGGGCAACCGGCAGACCTTCCTCGCCGGCTGCCGCAACCAGGTCCATCGCAGCTCAGCCTTGGCCGAACAGTTGGGGTGGACCGGCGGGGGTTGACGGGCAAAAAAAACCCCCGCTCGCAGGAGCGGGGGTTTTCGGATAAGGCCCTGGCAGTGACCTACTTTCGCATGGGGAGACCCCACACTATCATCGGCGATACCCCGTTTCACTTCTGAGTTCGGGATGGGATCAGGTGGTTCCAATGCTCTATGGCCGCCAGGAAAAACGTCGGCAACGCCCGCGGCGTTGCCCGGATGATCGTCGTAAGCACACCTACAGTGCTTGGGTGTTATATGGTCAAG
>NZ_CAIZIZ010000153.1 GCF_903933125.1 uncultured Lamprocystis sp.
GCCTTGGCCTGCCGATCCAAGGCTGAAGCCTTGGACTCCAGCCGGCCGGTGCCTCGGCTGGCCGGAACGATGATCAAGGCCGGAATCCGTCATGTCACCCCTGTCTTCAGGGCCTTGATCGTAATCCCGGCCGGCGGCGTGCGTAGTCAGGGCTTCCAGCCCTGACCGTGTCAGGCCAGGATGGCCTGACTACGTACCCGGCGAGACCAAGTGGCCGGAATCTTGATCGAGACCGTCTTCAGCGCCCCCTGCCTGGCCCGCGACCGAGGACCTCCTGGCCCGCCGCACGCTGCGGCGTATCGCCTGGCGGCGGCGACCCAGACCTTGCCGCTTGCGCTCCTGGCCTTTTCGGTCGCTGCGATCGGCGTCTGGGGTGTCATGGGGCCGTTTTGGGCGCTCGCGACCGCGTTGCTCAGCGGCACGGCGGCCGCTGCCGGGATCGCGCTGATCAACGCGCTGGGCAACGTCGGCGGCTTTCTGGGGCCGTACCTGATGGGTTGGTTGAAACAGACGACGGCCTCCTTCAGTGCTGGGCTGGCCGTCGTCGCCCTCATCCTGCTGGCGGGTTGTGCGTTAGTCCTGATGCTGCGGCTGCCGCGGCAGATGGCCGCTCCTGCGGCGGACGTTCATCTTCCGGTGTAGCCGGTCGACATCGCGCGGCCCTGCTCCGGTTATAGCCTTCGGACGTGATAACCGGACGTAGGGGCGGGTTTCAAACCCGCCCCTACACAAAGGTCTGTCTGGATCCCGATCACAGTCGCGCCAGGGCGTCGCCGATGCGCCGCACGCCCTCGTCGAGGTCCGCCGCCTCGCGCGTGTAGGCGAAACGGACATGGCGATCGGCCGCGTGGAACCCGAAGTCGTGGCCGGGGGTCAGGGCGACCCCGGCTTCTTCAAGCAGGCGGGAAGCCAGGGTCATGGAATCGAGCGTCACCCGCTCCGGCAGGCGGGCATAGAGATAGAAGGCGCCGGTCGGGGCCACCGGAATGCCGAAGCCGAGTTCGCGTAGCGCGGGCAACAGCCGGTCGCGCCGCTGCCGGAAGGCCAGTGCCCGCCCGTCCAGGATGGGGCGGGTGGCAGGCGCCAGGGCCGCTCGCGCGGCATACTGCGCCGGCGTATTGGCCGCGAGGAAGAGGTTCTGAGCCATGCGATCCATCACCGACACCGCGTCGGCGGGTCCGACCAACCAGCCCAGGCGCCAGCCCGTCATCCCGAAGTATTTCGAGAAGCTGTTGATCACATAAAGGTCCTCCGAGCCGAGCGTCAGCGCGGTCCGGTCGGGTGCCTCGTAGGTCAGGCCCTGGTAGATCTCATCGACGATGAAGGCCGCGCCGCGCTCCCGGCAGAGTCCATGGAGCCCGGCCATGACGGCGGGGTCGAGCGATGACCCGGTGGGATTGGACGGCGAGGCGACGACGACCGCGCGCACCCCGGGGACCCAAGCTTCGGCGGCCAGGTCGACGGTAAGCTGATAGCTGGTCTGCGGCCCGACCGGGACCGCGACCGGCTCCACGCTCAGCAGTCGGAGCACCTGGCGGTAACAGGGATAGGACGGATCGCAAAGAAGCACCCGGTCGCCCGGCTCCAGGACCGCCTGAAAGACCAGTTGCAGGGCGCCCGAGGCTCCGGGGGTGACCAGGATGCACGCCGGGTCGACCGGCACGCCGTAGCGCCCGGCGTAGTAGCCGGCGAGGTCCTCGCGCAGCGCCGCGAGTCCGCGGGCCGGCGTGTAGCGCGTGCGCCCATCGGCCAGGGCGCGCCGGCCGGCCTCGACGATGGGTTCGGGGGTGGGAAAATCGGGCTCGCCGACCTCCAGGTGGACGATGGAACGTCCCTGCGCCTCCAGTTCGGCCGCACGCCCCAGGAGGCGCATCACGTGGAAAGGCTCGACGCGCCTGGCCAGGGGCGACAGACGGCTGGACACAAGGGTGCTGGTCATCGGATGGGACTCGCGACTGCCCGCGGGCGGGGGGGGGCTCCGGAAGCGGGGTCCGCCGCCACGGATCGGCTCCAGTTTACGCCCGCGCCGGGGGTCGGCCAAGGGCGGCGGCACCCGGCCAGCAATTCCAAATTTGGGCGGCACCGCGCGACCTCTGGTGGATGCGGCGCGCGCGACCGCCTTGCCGAGTCCCTGAGACCGAGCGGCGCGCCTTATCCACCCTACCACGGAGCCGGTATCGTAGGGTGGATAAGCGCAGCGCATCCACCATCGGCCTCGCTGCCGACACACTGTTGGCGGCGGCCACCCAAATTTGGAACTGCTGGCACCCGGCGGAACAGCGTCGGTGGGCGACCGGACTCAGGCACACGGCAAGCAC
>NZ_CAIZIZ010000154.1 GCF_903933125.1 uncultured Lamprocystis sp.
ACGGCCACGTCCCCGCGCGGCGCCGTGGTGCCGTCCGGCCAGCGTCCACCACGGGTCAGGACGGCGGCGAAGGCTAACCCGAGCGTGGTCTTGCCGGTACCGGGAGCGCCCGCGATCAGGTGCACTTTGCCGCGGGCGAGCCAACCATCCCAGATCCATGCAATCGGTTCCGGGGCGATATCCGCCGCGCGGGTCAGGGTCACGCCAACCGCGGCGGGAGAGGACCGCACGGGCACGCTAGACACGGCCGCCAGGTGGGCGCGGACCTCAGCGCGTCCAACCGCCTCCAGGTCGGCCAGGGTCAGGGCGCCGGCTGGACGGCCAGCACGCAGGGTAGGCACCAGGGCGAGGGGGCTCATGCTGCGGCCTCGGTGGTCGGGCACCGATGATCCAGCGCCCCCCATGTCATCACCCCATCGGCGCCGATGGGATCGTCGGGATCAATGACGCTCGCAATATCGACGTGGGCATTTTCAGCCAAGACGGCAACGGTCGCGATCAGGGCGGCCGTCTGGGCTGGGGTGAGGGATTCCGCCCCCGGCGTGTCGCCGTAGGTCTCCCGGTGGCACTGGGCGCGGCAGAGGAGTTCGGCAATCGTCTGAATGCCTTCCAGCGCGGCGCCAATAGAGCGGGCGCGGTTCAGCAAGCGCATACGGGTAAGGTCCGGGGCACTCATGGCTGAACCTCCGCGGCGGCGGTATCCAGGTCGTCAGCTAAGCGCCCCAAGATCGCGCTCATCCCCAGCGCGGCGCTACCGCTTACGTCGCCCGCTTCGATATGGGACAACAGGCGTAGCTGGGCCGCGGTGTCGTGGGCTACATCGCACAGGTCAAGGGGGCGGGTATCGGTGGCACTGTCGGCGGTTGTCCGGTGCCACTCCGCTTCAACCTCATACTCGTCTCGGGCCTGACGTGCGAGGGCTCGCACCAAGTCGGCCATGGCGGCGCGGTACTTCGGGGTTGTCGGGTCGTGTCCCTCGACTTCCGCGTTCAGGTCATTGGCCAGAAAAAGCGTAGCCGCGTCGATCTGGCGTAGGGTTTCATTCAGGTCGGCAGTCGGGGCGGATGTAGTGGGCATGATGGGTTCCTGTGCTGATGTCGGAACCGCCGCTTCCGGGTCTAATCGGGGGTGGCGACGGGAACGTACAGGGTTAGACCTACCGGGCACAAGGAACCGGCGAGCCTTGCGGCTCCCCCACACGTCCCCGCCATAGAAGGGCAGGCACGAAAAAACCGCTTGCGCGGCCTTTGGGCCTCATGCTGTCCGGGGGTCTAATCCCGGCCGCCCATGGGGAGCGGCAGAACCATCATCAGTCGGCGGGCGCGGGTGCGTCAAGGGGTTGCCCTGACCGCGGGCGCCGGTTGATCGGCTGCGGCTATCGGGCACAGGCTTTGCTTTATTTATGTAGGTTGCTGACTGGCCGTAGCAGCAAAACCCGTGCCCGATAGTGCGTGTCGATGATGCGACCGGGCTCCGGTCAAGGTCTTAAGGTTGCCCTTCAGCTTGAGCATGGATACCAAGGCGAGCCGGCCGCGTGTTCCTGGGAGGTTGCCCGCCCTCAAACCCTAGCGATTCCTAGCGCCAGTTGATCGTCACAGCCGATG
>NZ_CAIZIZ010000155.1 GCF_903933125.1 uncultured Lamprocystis sp.
CGAAGGAACCCCAACGATCCCAGGCGTTGGCCGTTGGGGTTCCTTCGTCACCCCAACCTACCGGGCTATCGCGGTTCCTGGTTACTCGGGTGCGGCGTTGCGCACGGTACAGGCGCCACGCCGACTCGCCCGCGTCCAAACGCGGCCGGTCCGATGCTCCTACGCCGACATCCCCAAAAAGGACCAAGTCACTGTCCGCCGCGCACGAGACGAACGAACCCGGCGTAGTACTTATAGTCGTCGTAGACGCTGCCAACGTAGAAGTACACGCTCCACGCGTAGTACGGGTCGTTGGCATACGGGGACGCGGACCAAAACCAGTCGGATGGCGTATTCGGAAAGAAGGTCGCGTTAATCGCAGGGTTATAACAGCGCCGCTCGACCAGCGACTCCAACTCATTCTTATTCGGCAGGCGCCAATCCGTGCGGCCGGCAAAATCGGTGTCGGCCGCCTGTTGCAGGGCGTTCTGCCAGGTGAAGGTAGCGGCAGCGCCGCTCGCACACCCCGCCCCGCTCAACCCCTCGGCGCACCGCTTCCACCGCAGGCCGGTGGCCGCGTCGCTGACGGTGCCGTCGCCATGGTCGGTAAAGCGGCTGTCCGGCGCCGTCGGCGTGATGTCGGTGCGGCAGGTCTGCGCCGCGACGACAGCGCAGGACGCGGACAGCAAGAGGATCGCGGTGAGTCGCCACCATCGGTTACGCATCGTCCGGTTGCTCCGTTGAGGGAGATGGAAGGTCCTCGTGTGCGCGGGTTGCGGCACCGAGGTAGAGATACCTGAGCACCCGGCGCTTCATCCCGCCAGCCAGTTGGCTCTCCTCGCCGATGAAGGCATAGGGCTGACCGACGGCGCGCAGTGACCGGCCCAGACCCTTGATGTGGCTGACCGGCCAGGACAGGCCCGCGGCCAGCCCGGGGCGTTGCTCGATCCGGGCCTCGGGCCAGCGCGCCAGCCAGGGGGCCGGGGCGAGCACACGGTGCAAGTCGTCGCCGAACAGGGCGACCCGGTTGCCGATCTGGACCAAGGCAATTGCCGGGCGGAAAGTACGGCGAAAATATCTCACCTGGCTGCGCAGAGAGGTCACGCTCCGGGGCTCCCAACGCGGCAGGATGCGCCAGGGACCGGCCGCAGCGGTGCGGCGGGAGCCGTTGCGCGCAGCAGCCGCTTGTTCACGAGGGACGGTGCCGCGCCGAAGCGCGAACAGACAGCCGAGCCAGGGGAATTCGGCGAACAAGGACTGTACCAGGTTGAATGAATCCGCGTGGCCGAAGTGCCCGAGATAGCTCGCCAGCACGGCGCGCAATGCATCGCGCCGCTCGGGCGGCAGGCGCAGGCTGACGGGGCTGACGTGGGTGCGCGCGAACGCCGTCAGCCGGTCGCGGAGGTTGCCGACCACGCGCCGACGTACCAGCCGGTAATGGGGACGCACGATATAGCCGAGAAAGTCGGCGCCGTCGGTCACTGGCCGCAACCGGGTGCCGGCCTTCAGATCCAGGTGCAGGTGCTCGGTCAGAAAAGTGGCGATCTCAAGCTCCCACACCCGCAACTGCTCGGGGTCGCTATCCAGGAGGATGAAGTCATCCACATAGCGCAGATAATACCGGCATTTCAGCCGGTGCTTGACGAACTGATCCAAAGCATTGAGGTAGACATTGGCGAAAAACTGGCTGGTGAGATTGCCGATGGGCAGACCCTTGCCCGGCGGTGCGGCGCTGAGGCGCTTGTGCGGCGGGACCCGGTTCAGATCACCCTCGGTGCAGCGGTAAAGCGTCTCAGTCTTAAGATCCTGCTTGAGCAGCACCCGCGTCAGCCAACTCAGGTCCCAGGCCACGGCCGAGTCAATGAGCCCAGCGGCGACCGCCTTCTTGAGCCGCTGGTTGATGAACCCAAAGAGCACCGCCTGATCGATGCTGTTGAAAAAATTACGCACGTCGAGTTGCAAAAACCAGGCGGGGCGGCGGCCATTGTCGCCGACGGAGCGCATGAAGGCCGCCAGCCGTTCCACCGCCGCATGGGTCCCCTTGCCCTTGCGGTTGGAATAAAGGTCATGGATGAAGACCGGCTCGAACAGCGCCTCCAGGCGCGGCACCAGCACATGGTGGACCACGCGGTCGCGAAAGTCCGCGGCGTGGATTTCACGCGCCTTGGGCTGGCGCGCGATAAAACAAAGCGAGCGGGAGGGGGCGTAGGTGCGGTCTTGCAACGCCGTTGCGGTGTCCACCAAGTTGTCCAGCAGACGCAGGTCATAGCGCTGGGCATTGGCCGTGCCCCGCTTGCGGCGGCGGCAGCCGAGATAGCCGCGATAGACCGCCGCAAACGAGAAGACACCCGCGTTGTCACTTTCCGCCGCGCACGAGACGAACGAACCCGGCGTTGTTCTTATTGTTGTTGTTGACGTTGCCATTGTTGAAGTTCACGTTCCACGCGTTGTTCGGGTTGTTGGCATACGGGGACGCGGACCAAACCACCGAACCGATCACCGGCACACTTCTGCTGAACCCACGCAGCCATGCGGTAGCGCGGGACCAGACGGATCATGCCACCATAGAGGACGGCGGTGCCGGCGCACAGTGACCTTAGCTCACCCGCGACGCCTGGGGCGCGCGGTTCAGGCCGTTGGCCGTTGCAGCCGCTTACGCCACCCCCCGCTCTGCTTGCCCACGGCCACCGCCAGTTCGGCGATGGCCTGGAATTGGTTGAAACTCTTGAACGCCTGGAGTTCTTTACCGAGTTGAATCTGTAATTTGAGATCATCCACGACTTCCACCAACCGCTGCACATGCGGCAGTTGTTCCTCGCGGTGATCAGCCGCGCGTAGGATCGCGCGGCAGACGGTCATCGCCTGGCGGCGCAATTCGCTGCCCAGCGTGTATTTATGATACCGCGGGAATGCGCGCACTGCCTGCTCGATCGCCACCAGCAGGCGGGTGGCGTCCCGCCAAATAGGGAGATGGCTCACGCGGCCCATCGCACAACCCTTTCCCGCACGCGACCACATGGCCTTGGACTAGCCAAGTCGCGACGATGCTCGATGAGCGGCGCGGTCACGCGTATCTCACAAAAAGGACCAAGTCACTGTCCGCCGCGCACGAGACGAACGAACCCGGCGGCGTACTTATAGCCGTAGTAGACGCCGCCATCGTAGAAGTACACGTCCCACGCGTAGCCCGGGTAGTAGGCATACGGGGACGCGGACCAAACCCAGGACGAAACCGTATTCGGGAAGTATGTCGTGTCGATCGCCGGGTACACCCGGTCATTACTGACGATGGACAGCAACTCCCGCGGGTCCGGCAGGCGCCAGTCCTGGGCGCCGCACAGGCCCTGGGCATTGACGTCGGCGACGTACTTGTCGGTATCGCAGCGGGCGGGGCTGAAGCAATTGTTGCCATAGTCTGCGTAACCCGGAGAGCCGCCGTTGGTCGCCGCATCCGGGTTATACCAGCTATACCTCCAATCCTTGTCCCGCAGCCCACTATCGTCGGTCTTGACCTCCCAGATCAGCCCGGTGACGTTGTCGCGCACGCAGGACCAGGCGGCAGCACTCGCGGCCAGCGGGTTGCCGTTGGCGTCGAGCTTGGTGAAGCTGAATCCGGCGTGGCCGTCGCTGTCGTCATCATGGGTCTTGTCGCGCCCATCCTGGGCGTCCTGCCAGGGATAGCCGGCCACCGGGCAGGCGAGCCCGTTCTGACTCCCGTCCGCGCACCAGTCGATGCCGGTGTCGTTGAGCGGCTCGGTGCCGCCGCGGTCGTCGCCACCCCGCAGGTCGATGGCATACTCGAACACCCCGCTGGCCGGCCCACAGGTGGCGCCGCTGCAGCCGGCGAAGCGCAGCTTGCTGCGCTTGAGCTGGCCGGGGCTGCCATAGAGCTGGAAGCTGGCCTGCGGTCCGCTCAGGACGCCATCGTAGGTGCCCGCGCCGGGCGCGGCCGGGTCGGCGGGGGTGGAGGCGTCATCGGTGTTGACCATGGTGTAACGGATGCTGTCCGCCCCGGTGCTGCCGACCGCGAGCGACTGGGGCGAGGTCCGCCAGGTCCCGCCGGCGGGGGTGACCGCGACCGCGCCGCCGCCGCGCAGGTCGATGGCATACTCGAAGACCCCGCTGGCCGGCCCGCAGGTGGTGCCCGTACAGCCGACGAAGCGCAGCTTGCTGCGCTTGAGCTTGCCGGCCGTGCCGTAGAGCAGGAAGTCGGCGCCGGGCCCGGCGAGAGAGCCGTCGTTGGCCGTCGGGCCCGGCACTCCCGGGTCGGCCGGGGGCCTGCCGTCGTCGGTGTTGACCATGCGGTAATAGAGGGTGGCGGCGCCGTCGCTGCCGACCGCGAGCCGTTGCGGTGTGTTGGTCCACGCACCCGTGGCGGGTGTGACCCAGGGCGTGCCGGCACCGGGACAGTTTAGCGTCGCGGGATCGTAGTCGACTTGGAGGTCCTCGTACTGGCGGATAAAGCTGCCGAGCGCGCTGTGGCCACTGAACCGCAGGGTATAGCGGCCCGCCCTGGCGGCGCTGAACCAGGCGTTGCCGGGTGGGGTGGCCTGGGTGAGGGTGGCCCCGATGGCCGGCAGCACCAGGTCCCAGCGGGCGCTGCCGGATTCAAAGGCATTGAGGGTGGCGGGGCCGCCGATCAGGGCCTGGAAGGGGTTCGGGACCGGGGTGGCCCTGGGGCGCAGGCCGATGGCGCACGCGCCGCCGACCCGCAGGGTGCCCTCGGTATAGGGGGCCAGGGTGGGCAGCCCCAGGATGGGGGTGCGGTCGATCAGGGCGAAGCGGTAGAGGTCGTTGGGGTCGCGTGAGGGATAGCCGATGAGGCTGACATCGAACGCCTCCAGGCCCAGGCGGAAGGCGCCGTCGACACCGCCGCCGAATTCGAGTTTGGTGAAGCGGTAGTCGACATCGCTGCCTGTACCGCCGCTGCCGTCCTGATAGCTGAAGTGTCCCTGGAGCGCGGCCTCGCCGTAGAGATAGGGCTCGATCTTGAGGCGCCCGCCGGCGATATCGTAGAACTTCACGGTCAGGTCCGGCACCATGCGGACCTCGACAACGCCATGGGTATTGGCCTCGCCGCGCAGTTCGTAGCGTTGCCAGGGTTTGGCCTCGCGGAGCACCGTCCACTGGCCGTCGCGGTAGTCAAGGCCGGCGGTCAGGTCATAGCCGAGTTCAAGGACCTGACGGATGTCGAGGGCGGCATCGGCCTGGGCGCGGAACTGAGCCTCCAGCACCAGCCGGCCAGTGACGACGATGGGGACCTGCCCGGCCCACAGGATCTTGACGAAGCGTTTGTCGAGCAATGGCGTGGTCGTCTGGTAGGTCCCGTTGGCGGTGGCCGCGAGGCGGACCTCGGTGCGGAAGGAGACCGGACCATCGAGCCGGACAACGGCGCGGCGCAACTGGCTGCCGCGCAGGTCGGCATCGACCGTGACGGCCGGCTGGAAGTCGACCCGTGCCTCGCCGCTGAGGGTGAGTCCGGCACCGCTGCTGCTGAAGGTCCGGCTGGTGGGCGCGGGGAAGTCGCCCCAGTTGACATAGATCGGCACCTCGAAATCGATGCGGCGGGTCCGGCACTGCCAGCCGCCCAACCCGGTACATTGTCCCTCGCGTTCCTGCGCCAGGGCGACGAAGCGCGCGGTGAAGGGGCGCGACTGGTCGTCGACCATGGAATCGTCGGGGCGCCAGGACAGGGTGCCCTGGCCGCGGGTGTCACTGTCACCCACGGGGGGTGACCAACTGGCGCCGTAATTCGGGCGGGATTTGCGGATCTTGGGATGGTCGAGTTCGGTGAAGAACAGTTGGGTGATCTGGTAGCGGGACTCGCTCCCGGTCTGGATGGCAGCCGTGATCGCGATGCTCAGGGCGCCGCCGGGCTCGACACAGGCGATGACGGGATAGGTGACCTGCAGCGGGCTGTCGGTCTGGGTCTTGGTCTGGCCACCGGAGCCGTTGCAGGAGGCGCCGGCAGTGGCGGCGGCGGTCGCCGGGGCGCCCAGGGCGGTGGGGAGCGTGCGCTGGCTGATGGTCAGCCCGCGTCCGGGCCATTGGAGGCTGCGCAGGTCGCCACCCTGGGTGGCCGCGAGCGTCCCCTTGGCCAGGGCGCCGGCGAGGGCCTGCTGGCTGGGCAGGTCGATGAGCTTGACCCCGGTGGCGAGCTGCGCGTCCTGGAAAGTGTCACTGAGGTCGGCGGCGGCAGTGCCCAGGGTGACCTGGTCGCCATTGCGGGTGAGCCTGGTGACGCGCCGCAGGAAACCCTCGCCGATGGCGGTCGTGATGAGGGTGCCGACGGCCGGCGGGCTGGCCCCGCCCGGCAGCCGGTAGCTGACGCTGGCGGGGGTGACGATCAGGTTGGTGGCGTTACCGGCATCGAGCACCAGCCGTGTCTGGCCGGTCGCGACGGGCGCGGCGGCGGCGGTGAGCACGCTCAGTTCGTTGCTCCAACTGCTGTTGCCCCGGGTGTCGAGGGCGGCGACTTTGACGTAGTAGAGGGTCGCGGGGGTCAGACCGGTGAGGGTGCCGGCGACGGCGCCGGTGACCTGGGCCTTGGCGGTGCCGGCAGCGGGCTGGAAGGCCGGGGTTGGGCTGGCATGGAGCACATACCGCAGGGCGGTCGGGTCGGTATCATTGTCGTTGGTCGTGAGCCATTCGAGGTCGATGCGGTCGCCCTGAAGGGAGTTGCCGGCGACCAGTTGGACCCGCCAGGGGGCCTCGCCGGGGGGCAGTATGCCAGTGGACAGCCAGCCGCTCAGGGACTCCGGATCGGTGCGGACGGCACCGGCGCCCAGGGCGTCGGCGGTGAGAGCCTGGCCGGTCAGACCGGCGAGCAGGCGCCACAACAGCAGGCCGTCGGTGAGGGCGCCGCGCCGGCCGTCGCCGTCGATGTCGAAGAGGACCCGGCAGGCGTCCGTCTCCAGACGGGTGGCGATGGCCGCGGCGCTGCAGCGCGTACAGCCGGACCCGACCGCGCCGGTAATGAGCTGTGCCCCCGTGAACCCGAACAGATGGCGCAGCAGCAATTGGCCATCGGTGTCGGTGGTGGCCTGGCCGTCGCCGTCGATGTCGGTGCCGCAGAGGGGTTCCACCGCGCCCGCCGCCATGGCCCATGACAGGGCGAGCACGGCCAGGGTGAGGGCGATTAAGCGGAACCAGCGGGCGGTCCATTTCGGCATGGCGGCATGACCATCGTGTTGGTCGGCGAAGACGCGCCGATGGTGGATCGGAAGGCATTACGGCGCGCCTCGCCGAGGTGGTGCACTGTTATCGGTGGCACGTCGCGGAACTATCCCCTAGACTCTGCAAGAGTTTAGCTTAAGTGCGACCGGGAATGAACAGGAAGATGCAACGGTACCTATCGTCCGGACGTGTTGGCCTGGTGGCGGCCGCCCTGGTCTCCTGCCTCGGCTGGACGACCGCGGCCGGGCAGACGCAATCGGTCTCCGCCGAGCCGGCCAGCCAGGCCGCGGCCAGTGGGGCCGCGGTGACTATCACCCTCGTGTACAATGTCGGCGGTGCGGACGCGACCCTGACCGGCCTGGGTGTGCGGCTGCACTGGAACTCGACACGCCTGACTTTCGCGGGCCTGACGGAGACGCTGGGGCAGGGCCTGGTGGCGCAGGACACGGCCTGCCGCGACGACCGCACGACGAATTTCGACCAGGACGCGGCCACCGATTGTTTTGCGCTGATCGCGTGGGCCAGCCGGTCGGGCGACTGGCCGGGCACCCTGCCCAAACCACTGCTGGCGGCACGGTTCACCAGTCGCCTGGCGGCTGGCCAGAACACCAGGGTCCAGCTCAGCGCCGGCGCCAATCCCGCCGGCTATGGATTCGCCGCGACACCCGCGGCCGTCTATGGCCCAGGGCTGGACAGCGACGGGGATGGGGTGCCGGATGCGCAGGACAACTGTCCGCACACGCGGAATCCTGACCAGGCCGATGCGAATGAAGACGGCATTGGCGATGCTTGCGAGGCCGGCGATTTCTGCTGGGAGTGCCTGCCCAACCGGGGCGGCTGGCGGGCGATCCTGGGGCGGTGAGTCTGGCGGCGGCCCACCCGCCGCCG
>NZ_CAIZIZ010000156.1 GCF_903933125.1 uncultured Lamprocystis sp.
GACCCTTGGTGTAGGGGCGGGTTTGAAACCCGCCCCTACGTCCGGTTATCACGTCCGAGGGCTATATCAGCCCATCACTGGCTCACGGCAGCCCCAAACCTGCTCTATATCCTTATAGGACCTTTATACTTGTTGATGCTCTTGGCAAGACTCCGTGGTCGTGCATGTCTACTAATAAAAATCTCTGCCAAAAGCAATTCCATCACCGTGTAGGCATGGAGAACGTCATCGCAGGACAATTTTTCTTCACTGTGACTTCCCGCATTCCCGATCCACTTTATGGCGAGAAATAAATCCTTTTCCTTTTCGTATCTTGGAGGCAGAAGGCCAATACGATCATGGAGGCGCACGATGTGCCTTTTTCCCTTGCTGTTATTATAGCGCCTGACCTTCAGACAGGTAAGTATGCGCTCCAAAGCTATGCGCAAATGATTCGCGGCAGATGGCGGATCAGCGAAGAACAGAGCGAATGATCGATCAATTTCAGAAGCCACGTCCAGCGGTGTTTCTTCAGGAACCCTAAAGACCTTTAGCCAAGGCGAAAAATATTGCGGCCAAAACGATGTCACATAAGATTCGCGAGGGCTGTCTGCCTGAAAATCCACATCCAAAGACAGCACACCGATACCGGTACTCGCTACAACCTCTTCGCATACTTCGTTGATGCATTCCAATAAGCAGCAATACACGTATTCACCGGAGTCGGGCTCGAATTGCGGATTAGCATGTTGCGTCCTTGATTTCTGAGTTTCCTCACAATGAACGGTATCCTTCTTTACCCTCAGACGACCTTTCTCGCACCGAGGACACAGGAAGCCTGTTAAACCAGATTCCTGGAAGGGTAATTTGTAGGGTTCTGTATCCACTAGAATTCACTCTTGATTTGAGAAGAATGGGACAAGCACGTAGGCTTAACTAATAAGGAAACTCCAAAGCGAGCACCTAGCCTTGAGTATATTTGGGTTCGCTTCTCACCTCAACCGATGGTCTCTAACGCCGAGATAGAACCATCACTGAAACGCGCGACCCATGCGTCAAACGCGCACTTGCTGGATGAGGTCTTTCCACTCCGGGCAGGATGGGGCCAGGTTCAAATAGTTCCAATAAAATCGCTCCGCTACCACATTCTGCCGATTGGCCGGCGATCAGGGTATAGGGTAAGCCGCAACCCGCACATCAGTCTGCGAAAAGTCACTCCCCTTGAACAGCAGCGGAACCTGCTCGCGGAACGCGAGGGCGTAAGAGAAGCAGTCGCCGAAGTTGAGCCCCGCCGGGTGCCGGCCTTTGCCGAAGCGCCGGAAACCCAGGGCCGCGGCATCGGCCAGGGACTCGTCCAACGGGACAGTCGCGATACGCTGCATGGCGAGCAGACGCTTGGCCCGCTCTACTCCGATATCGCCGAGCCGCGACTGGATGACCAGTAGCAGTTCGGTACGGTTGGGTGCACACAGGCCGATCCTGGCTGCGGCAGCCAGTACGGCCAAGAGATCGGCAGCCTCCGGCTCGCCAAGCAGGATAGCGGTCAGGGCACTGGTGTCGACGGCCAGATCAATCGCAATAGCCATCGGCGTTGTAGCCCAGAACCTGGTCGTCAGTACGCCGATCGAGTATCGGCAAGGTCCAGACTTCCGCCCTGAGCCAGTCGAGGCTTTCCTCGACCGAGGGCCTGCGCCCTCCATCGAGCGCGCCGTCCAGTCCCGACTGAAGGGTGACGATGGCTTCCTGCGCCATGGAGCGGCGGTGGTCGGCGGCGGCTTGCTTGAGCCGACCGTACAGGTCATCCGGGACGTTTCGCAAGACCAGGGTGGGCATATCACTTTCCTCGCAACGGCGATGCTGGCGCAAATGCTAGGGGCGATCCACTGCGCAAGCAACCAGATCTGATCCCTAAGCCGTCAGGCTGCGGCGTCCAAGGTCTCTGCGTCGTCACCGACCGCATGCCGTTCAAGCCGACCGTTATTCACCAACAGGGTCCATACCGTCCGCTCGGAGACACTGAAATGCTGGCCGGCGTCTTCGCGCGCTTGCTCTGAATAGTCGCCGTCCAGAAAGGCTTCCAGTGCCTCAAACGGGCACAGGAGCTCGGCGGCGAATGCACGCTGGAGCTTTTGTCGGTAGGTATGTGATCTGGTAGCCGGAATAATAGGCTCATCCAGGCCGCTCGCAATCCGGTCGCCAAGCAGGCGCGCCAGCTCGAATCGGCGACCCGTGGGATAGTGGGACCGGAGCGCGACACGCGCCGATCCGTGTGATTCGTCATCAAGCGCAAAGGCGAGTGGACTGGATTGTGTCGCTTGTTGCAGTATCACCGGTGAGACCGCGCAAAGCTCGGCAAGGCGCTGGTCCGGCAGCGGTTCGTACGCCAGTCCGTGCTGTTCACGCAGTGCGCGGGCGGCATGATAGCCCTGTCGCCAAGCCGGCTGAGTCGCGCGTCCACGCAGATCCAAGCCCGTGATGTGGGGGATGTCGGCGGGTCGCGTGGTACTGCCGAAATCAGTTGCCCAGGATTTGATCTCGGCAGCAGTGGGAAGGCTGCGACCGGGTCGATGGTCAGCCGAGAGTTCGATGATGGCGTCGTGCCCGAGAGCGCCGGCATCCGCGAGCAATTGCTGAACCTGGCCCGCATCACCCTCATCCGGATCGTACCCAAGGACAGCCTCCAATTCCCGTTGCGAA
>NZ_CAIZIZ010000157.1 GCF_903933125.1 uncultured Lamprocystis sp.
CGGCATGCCCGGCGCGAACATCTCGATACTCGACGCGGGTCCGGCGATGCCGAGCGCGGCTACTCCATGCGCGGCGGCCGGATGCTGACCACCGATAACTACGAATGCACCTGGGCGCTGTTCAAGTCGATCCCGTCGCTCACGCAGCCCGGGCGCAGCGTCTTCGACGAGACGGCGGCGTTCAACGAGCAGCATGTCTCCAACGCGATGGCGCGGCTGGTCGACCGCCGCCGGGCCAAGGTGCCGGTGGCATCGATGGGCTTCTCGATGCACGACCGGCTGGAGTTGCTCGAGCTCGCCGATGCTGATGAAGCGTCCCTCGGCACGAGTTGCATCACCGACCACCTGTCGCCGGCCTTCTTCGCGACTGAGTTCTGGTTCATGTGGTCCACCACTTTCGCCTTCCAGCCCTGGCACAGCGCCGTGGAGTTCCGGCGCTATCTGCACCGTTTCATGATGGAGTTCTCGCGGATCGAGACGCTCGCCGGCGTCAAGCGCACGGTGCTGAACCAGTACGACTCGCTGGTTCTGCCCTTGCAGCGCTGGCTCGCGGCACAGGGGGTGCGCCTGGTCACCGACTGCATCGTGACCGACCTCGACCACAAGGACGTCGATGGCACGTTCGAGGTCATCGCGCTGCACTGCACCTTGAAGGGACAGGCGGAAACGATGCAACTGGAAGACGGCGATCTGGTCTTCGTGCAGAACGGCTCGATGACGGATGCCTCCAGCCTGGGCTCGATGAGCGCGGCGCCCGCGAAACTGAGTAAGACCCACGACGGCAGTTGGGCACTATGGGAGAAATTGGCTGAAGGCCGGCCATCGTTCGGCAACCCCGCCGCATTCAACAGTTGCATCGCGCAGTCGGATTGGGCCTCGTTCACCGTCACGCTGAAGGACGCGGCCTTCTTCGACCAGATGCAGCGCTTCAGCGGCAATGCGGCCGGCACCGGCGGCCTGGTGACGTTCAAGGACTCGAACTGGCTGATGTCGATCGTGCTGGCGCACCAACCGCACTTCGCCAACCAACCGGCCGACGTGCAGGTGTTCTGGGGTTACGGGCTGTTCCCGGATCGCATCGGTAACTTCGTGCCCAAGGCGATGGCTGACTGCACGGGAGCGGAATTGCTTGCGGAACTCTGCGGGCACCTGCGCTTCGACCCGGACACCGTTGCCACGGCCAACTGCATCCCCTGCCGCATGCCCTACATCACCAGCCAGTTCATGCCGCGCGCCCCCGGCGACCGGCCGCTGCCGGTACCCTCCGACACGAAAAACTTCGCCTTCATCAGCCAGTTCGTCGAGATCCCGCAAGACACGGTCTTCACGGTGGAGTTCTCGGTGCGGGCGGCGCAGCTGGCGGTGTACCAATTGCTGGGCATCACCAAGCCGATTCCGCCGGTGACGGCGCACGACAAGTCGCTCCATACGCAGTTCGATGCGCTGGTCAAGGCGTTGAAGTAGCCGTACATAGCCTTCGTACCTGATATCCGGACAGACACTCGTGTAGGGGCGGGTTTAAAACCCGCCCCTACGTCCGGCTATCACGTCCGATGGCTATAACTGGCTGTTTCAAGGTTGTCTGCCGCACCGACCACCGCGATGTCGTCCCCTATCGTTGCTTGAGCGCCGCGCCGACGCTGTTCACCGATCCATCAAATCTGTCGAAGTCAGGCCGCCCCCATGTCACAAAGCACCACCGTCAATCGCCGTATCGTCCTGAATGCCCGCCCGGTCGGTGCGCCGACCGCCGAAAATTTCCGCATGGAAAGCGGTCCGGTGCCGCAACCGGACCCCGGCCAGGTACTGCTGCGCACGCTGTACCTGTCGCTGGATCCCTACATGCGCGGCCGTATGAGTGACGCTCCGTCGTACGCGCCGCCCATGGCTATCGGCGACCTGATGGTCGGCGGCACGGTGTCCCGTGTCGAGGTCTCCCGGCATCGCGATTTCAAGGTCGGTGACTTGGTGCTCGGCTACACCGGCTGGCAGGACTATGCGCTGTCGGATGGCACGGGCCTGACGCCAATCGCGTCCGCCGAGCCACACCCCTCGCGCGCGCTGGGCGTGCTGGGTATGCCGGGATTCACCGCCTACATGGGCCTGCTGGACATCGGCCGCCCGGTCGCCGGTGAAACCGTCGTCGTCGCCGCTGCCAGCGGCGCGGTCGGCTCGGTGGTCGGCCAGATCGCCAAGATCAAGGGCTGCACCGTGGTGGGCATCGCGGGCGGCGCGGACAAGTGCCGCTATGTGGTCGACGAACTGGGCTTCGACTGCGGCGTCGATCACCGTGCCGAGGATCTGCCCGGACGCCTGGCCGCCGCCTGCCCGAAGGGCATCGACCTGTACTTCGAGAACGTCGGCGGCGCCGTGTTCGATGTGGTGCTGCCCTTGCTCAACGCCAAGGCGCGCATCCCGGTGTGCGGGCTGATCGCCGCGTACAACGACACCGCGCTGCCGGCGGGTCCGGACCGGCTGGGCCTGCTGGTCGGCACGCTGCTGCGCAAGCGCATCAAGATGCAGGGCTTCATCGTGTTCGACGACTACGGGCCGCGCTGGGGCGAGTTCGCGCACGCAATGGGCGCGTGGGTGCAGCAAGGCAAGGTCAAGGTCCGCGAGGACATCGTTTTCGGCCTGGAGAACGCACCTGAGGCCTTCATCGGCCTGCTGCAGGGCAAGAACTTCGGCAAGTTGGTCATTGCGCTCGCATAAACGATGATCAAGGCCGCCGCGTGATCGCCCTCCCGTCCTGATATCATTTTCCGTCACATCCGCGTGCGGCTTCACTGACCTTTCACTTGATAACGGAGACAGACTCATGTCGGAAACAGCGCTCCTCCCGCAAAAACAGCTGACCTGTATGCTCGGTCACCCGGTTGCAGAGAATCCGATCGATCGGATGTTTGATGCGGTTTTTGCCCACTATGGCCTTCACTGGCAGTTCTGGAAATGCGACGTGACTTCGGAAAAGGCGGTCGCCGCGGCTATCGCAGGGGTGAGGGCATTGCAGTTCGCCGGTGCCTGCATCACCGTCCCATACAAAGTGGCTGCTATTCCTTACCTGGATGCAGTCGATCAGGATGTTCGTGCGATCGGCGCCGCAAACTATATGACAATCGAGGATGGTCGTCTCGTCGGACACAACAACGACGGTAAGGGGGTCGTCAAAGCCATCGAAAAAGTAACGCCGATACAGGGTAAGCGGATAGCAATGCTCGGCGCCGGTGGCGCAGGGCGAGCCATGGCTGTTGAGCTTGCCTGGGCAGGCGCATCGCACATGACCATCATCACACGGCGTGAGTCCCAAGGTGTGGAAGTGGCCGAACTGGTTCAGCGAGCTTCAGGCGTATCCGCCGAATGGCGGCAATGGGTCGGCGAGGTGGCGATTCCCGAGGGTACCCAGATACTTATGAACGCCACTCATCTGGGTTGTGCGCCTGGCTTCGAGGCCGTACCGCTCAACTGGAGCAGTATTCCCAGCACGACAACAGTTGTCGATGTCATCACCAACCCCCGCATGACTCCATTCTTGCAGATGGCTCAGGCTAAAGGCTGCGCGATCGTTGATGGCGTGGAGATGCTGGTTCAACTGGCAATGCAAATCTTCGAGGCATGGACGGGTATCAAGCCCGAAGAGTCTGTTTTCCAAGGCGCGGTTGCTGCAGCCTTAGGCGAATCAAAGAGTTCGTAGGTATCGGACGGTCTTGAATTAAGAACCCCACCCTCATCCATGCCAGTGTGGTTTTGGTGTACGGTTGGCCCCAGGGTGATCGGAATCGGTCGATATCCGCGTCGGTCAAGGCGGCCGACTCCGAATCAGGTGTTCCAGCTAGGAAGTTCCTGGCAAGGATACCCATTTCCAGTCAATTGAAGCGACGGCCAGCCCGAGGTAGAGGCACGATCACAAGGTTCCAAGGGGGCAGACACTGGACCGGATTCGACTTGCCGATGCTGGCACCCTTCTCCGAGGCTCAACCCAGCGGGCACAGGACCACCCGTGCGGGCAACACGGATACCAGCACCTCCTGCTGCTCGGGCGCGTCGGCTTCCAGGCCATCGATCGACACGCGATAGCTGCCTTCGCCGAGCGGCGGGGCGAAACGGATGCCGCCGGGCGGCAAGCGCAGGTCGCCGCCCAGCAGCAGGGTCAGGCCGCCGTCGGGCGTGCGCGATAGACGCAGATCCAACGTGCCGTAGCAGGTCGGCAGGCCGGTGACCGCCACCGCGCCGGCATCCAGCCAGTGGTCCGGGATGCCGGCACCGACCACCAGTGAGTGATCGGCCTCCCGCTCATAGGCGAACAGATCCCGGAAGACCAGCGCGTATTCGGCGCCGATCCAGGAGTGGGGCAGATCGCCTTGATGGCCGGGGGTGCGGGGGTCGTGCCAGGCGATCTCAGGCCACTGGTTCCAGGCCGGCGGCCGGCGTTCGGCCAGGTGGAAGTCCAGCAGTTCGTGGGCCTCCCGCCGCCAGCCGAGCCGCACCAGGGCGCCGATGATGCGGATCTCGTAGGGGGTGTAATTGGTCCAGGGAACCGCACCGCTGTGCATGGCGCGAAAGCGCATCATGAACAGTTCGAAAGTGCGGATCATGGCCGCCGTCGGCAGGGCGTGGAACTCGTCGATCAGGGTCAGCGCGTTGGCGACCGCGGTCGGGTCCGGATCGGCCCATTCGACCGAGCCGGGCAGGTAGTCGATGCCGCGGGTGGTCATGGTCAGTTCGATCGAATCCATGAGGGTGGTGCGGAAGTCATCGGCCAGGGCGGCGAGCCGGGCGGACTCGCGCAGGTCGCCGCGCGTCTCGGCCAGGAAGGAGGCGTCCTTGAACCCGCGCAGCGCCCAGAAGTCGTCCCAGTACGCATGGACCGGTTGCGCCAGGTACCCCTCGTGGCTGACCGACTCGGGCAGGAGGCCGAAACAGGCGCGGTGTTCGGGTGCGCGGTACGCATCGGTGAGCCGGGTGGCGCGCAACTGCTCCAGATACCGGACCGCCAACTGTACCCTGGGCCAGAGTTCGTCCAACAGCACCCGGTCGCCGGTGAAGCGGACATAATCGGCGACCGCGAAGATCAACTCGCCATGGCTGTCGTGTTCCGCGAGCCAGTCCGGCCCGTTGCGGTCGACACAGCAGGGGACGTTACCGTCCGCGCGCTGGAAGGGCGCATACCAGCGTACAAAGTCCGCGGCGTCCGCGGGACACCCGAAGCGCAGCAGGGCGGCGGCCATAACGGCGCCGTCGCGGATCCAGGAGCGGGTGTAGCGGCGCGGTCCAGGCTGCAAGGCCGGACCGTCCCGATTGGTCAACACATGGGCAATGGCTGTCTTGCAGGTACGGGCCGCGGACTGGGCCGGTTTCGGCAGGTCGAATCGGACCTGTCCCAGCACCGCTGACCACTGGTTGACCGCGTGCCTGAAGGCCGCCGCCCCGTCCAGGCGCTCCGGCACCCGCCCGGTGAGCGTACCGGGTACGACCTCGCCCAGGGGTGACACCAGATACACATCCGCATGGCCGCCCGCGCTGATGGCCAGATCGAAGCGCAGCGCGCCGGAGGCCGAGCCGAAGTCGTCGGTGATCGCGAGCGCGTCCGGGAGCAGGCCGCGCGCCAGGTAGGCGGTGATGGGTCCCTGATCGAAGGGCGCGAGACCGACGCCGCTTGGCGCCTGCAGCGGCACCAGTGCCTTGCTGCCGTTGACCCACAAGGCCCCGTCACGCCAGGCCAGATCCTGCACCCGGCTGGGTCCGCCGAGCCCCTCGAACGCCTGCCAGGGCGGGGTGACCTGAAAGGGACGCAGCGCGGCGAAGAGGGTGATGGACCGTTCGCCCACGCCGTCGTTCGCGACCCGATACCGCACGCAGAGGAGCACCTTCCCAGGGTCGCCGATGGCGAAGCTGGTGGTGGTCAGGGCCAGGTCGTCGTGGCGCCAGTGCGCGGAGGGGATGGGTAGCTCATCCTGTTCCAGTGACTGGGTGATGGTGCAGTCGGCCCAGGTGATCAGGGTGCCGTCGACCAGGAGAAAGGGTTCGAGTGACAGGCTGCCGCGGTCCAGTTCCAGCAAACCATCCTCGTTGAGCAGTCCGCAAACTCCGCCGTCCGGGATATTCACCGGGGTCCAGTAGGTCTGTTCCCGGCAGAGCCAGCGTGGGTAGCGCCCGCGCGCCGAGCAGCCGGCCACCGTGTGGAACCAGTCGCTCAGGGTGCGCGAGGCGTCGTAGGGCAGGATCTCGATGGCCGCGAGCCCCGGCAGATCCTGGCCTGCCGGTGCCTCCAGGTTCAGGCGCAGGTGCCGTGACTCGCCTTGGGGCAAATAGACGAAGCTCTCGGTGCCCTCGGCACGGGTCGCCGAGTAGAGGGTTCGCCAGTCGGTCGCGTCGTCGCTGGCCAGCACCTGGAAGGCGCAGCCGCAGGCCTCCGGAGCCCAGCGCAGCACCAGTCCGCCGTATTCCCGCGGCTCGTGGAAGTCGATGGCGAGCCAGGCCGCGGTCGGCGCGGGTGCGGCTTGCCAGTGCGTCTCGGGGCGGCCGTCCAGGACCGCCGCGGGCGGATGCCCCGGCAGGTGACTGGAGGCGCAGAGGCGCGGCGGCACCTGAACGGTGCGATCCACCAGGCACAGGTCGGACAGCCACACCGTGCCCCGGCCGCCCGGACCGGCGACGATGGCGAACTCGATGGCGCCGATGGCGGTCGGCGCGCCGCCGCCGGCCGGGCCCCAGGCGTAATCGAACTCCCGGCCGCGGATCTCCAGCGTGCGCCAGTCGGCGGTGAAATCGAACTGGGGCGCGCTGTAGCGCCAGACGTTGACGTTGGCGGGGTCCGCCAGTTTCAGCTCAAAGCGGTTGGCCGGTGCCGCGGCGCGGATGTCGCAGCGCAGGGTATAGGCCGTCGGCAGGGTGAGGCCGAGGGGTCGGCGGGCGACCACGAAACCACCGCCGCCGTGGAAGTCGAAGTCCAGCCGCAACGCCGGACCGCGCGGGCCGGGTTCGGCGGTGAGGGTGAGTCGGGCCTCGCCCGAAGCGACCGCCAACCAGGGCGCAGGATCGGCGAAAACATCGAGAACCCGGACCTGCATCGTGGCGACTCCTGAAAAAAATGGTTGGGGATTAAGAGGACATCCGGCACAATAAATGCTCAAGGCCGGAAATTTTTCATAGACTATAAGGTATCAGGGGGAGGTCATTCCTGCAGCGGAGGGCGTGATGATGTACCGTGAAATTCCAGATGAATTTTGGAACGCCGTGGAA